>DATECH010000068.1:0-7156 GCA_035287005.1 Actinomycetota bacterium
CTCGAGGTAGCGCTCGAAGGGAAGCGTCACGGTGATCGTCAGCCTGCCGTCGTCGTCCGCGCGCACCGAGAGTGCGCCGGGGTAGCGCGCCAGGAGCGTCGCCCGACCCGTGTGCACGCACTTCGAGCGAACCCGGGGGTACGTGGCACGGAGAAGGAACGAGGAGTCGCCGGGGGGTGGCCTGATCGACACCCGCGTGCCCGCGATCCCGTCGGGGCTCGGTGGCGACGATCCGCTCGCAAGAGCGGGGGTCGATGCCGACGGCGTCGCCACCGGACTCGCCGGGGTGCACCCGCTCGCCAACAGGGCGACCGCGAAGGCGAGGAGGCACCTGCCGAACACCGACCTACGCCTCCGCCGGACCGAGCTTCGCCAGCGCGTCGTAGGCCGCGTACTTGTAGGTCTCGCTCAGCGTCGGATAGTTGAAGACCATGTCGATGAACGTCTCGACCGTGCCGTCGAGCGTCATCACCGCGTGACCGACGTGCACGAGCTCGGACGCGCGCTCCCCCACGACGTGGCACCCGATCAGGCGCCGCGTCGCACGGTCGAACACGAGCTTCGTCATACCCTCGCGATCGCCGATGATCGCGCCGCGAGCATTGTCGCGGAAGGACGCCCGTCCCACGACCGCGTCGATCCCACGCGTCTGGGTGTCGCGCTCGGAGACGCCCACGCTGCTCACTTCCGGGATCGTGTAGACGCCGAACGGCAGCAGGCTCGACACGCCCTGCTTGTAGGCGAAGTCGAACGCGCGGCACACCGCGACCCGCGCCTGCTCCATCGACGTGGACGCGAGGGCGGGAGACCCGATCACGTCGCCGGCCGCGTACACGCTCGCCACCGACGTGCGGAAGCCCTCGTCGACCGAGATCCGACCCCGCTCGTCGGTCTCGACACCGACGTCCTCCAACGCGAGCCCACCGGTGTTGCCGATGCGCCCCGCGGTCACCAGCACCTTCTCGGCGACGATCTCGGCACCCGAGGGCATCGTGCACACGAGCGCGTCGGCGCGGCGGGTCACCGTGTCGGCTCGCTCGCCGAAGTGGAACGTCACGCCCAGTTCGCGCATCCCGGCGGTCATCCGCTCCACGATCTCGGCGTCGAGGAACTCGAGCAGCGGCGTGCGCCGTTCGATCAGATGCACCTCGACGCCGAGCGCCGCGAACATCGAGGCGTACTCGCAGCCGATCACACCGCCGCCCAGGACCGCGAGTGAGGCGGGCAGGCGGTCGATCTCCAGGATCGAGTCGGAGTCGTGCACGTCGGGGTCCTCGAACGGGATCCCGGGCGGGCGATAGGGGCTCGAGCCGGTCGCGATCAGGACGACGTCCGCGGTCAGCCGTCGCTCGCCATCGTCGCCGACCACCAGCACCCTGTCCACATCCAGCATGCGGGCGAAGCCGTGGATCAGCTCGACATCGTGACGAGCCAGGTTCGCCAGCATCCGCTCGGTTTCCAGCCTGCGCACCGCGTCCTTTCGGTGGATCAGCCTGGCGACCTCGAGGTCGCGACTCACCTCGACCGACACCCCGTACAGGTCGCGCTGGCGGTAGCCCGACAGGAACAGCGCCGCCTCGCGCAGGGTCTTGGACGGCAGGGTGCCCGTGTGGACGGTCGCGCCGCCGGGCTGCTCTCGACGCTCGATCACTGCGACGCGCTTGCCGAAGTACGCGGCCTGTGCGGCGCCCTTCTCGCCGGCGGCACCGCCGCCGATCACGATGAGGTCGTACCGGTCGGAGGTCACATCGGGCGCCTCAGCCCGTCGCCACGCCCAGGACGTAGTCCCCGTCCTCGGGGTCCCACTCCAGGGTGATCACGCCCTGGGTGGCGGCCGCCTTGGCGAACTGCAGGAACCCGCCGTAGCCGAACTTCTTCTCGCTGAAGTCGGGCTGGACCTTGCGCACCTTGTTCTTGAGGCCCGACAGGTGGGCGACCGTGTTCTTGGACTGGAGGTCGGCGACGACCGCGCTCAGCACCGCGAAGGCCTCGGTCTCACCTCCGTGTGCCGGCAACGAGACCTCGGGGTCGCCTTTGGCCGATCCCTCGCTCAGCTCGATCACATTGCGGTCGGCAAGATGCCGCAGCAGCTCGCCGAACGCGCGGAACCCGTACTCGGCCTCGCTGAACGTCGGGTCCTTGCGCAGGAGCGCGCGTTTGACGGTGGACGCGAGCACCGCACCACCGGAGGTGCGCTCCAGGCCCGAGACCGTCTGGGCCACGCGCACCGCCAGCTCGTCGATGTCGCCGGCCGTGCGCTCCTCCACCGTTTCGGCATCTTCGACGGGCGGCGCGGCCGCGGTCTTCTTCGGGGTGGCGCGTCCGCCTCGCGACGAGCTGCGGCGGCGGCCGGCCCCGGCGGGCACGTCGACTCCTTCCAGGGTGTCGTAGAACAGGAACTCGTCGCAGGCCGGTGGCAGCAGCGCCGAGGTCGAGTCCTTGATCCCCACGCCGATCACGCGCTTGTTCAGCTCGCGGAGCTTGTGGACCAAGGGGGTCAGGTCGCTGTCACCGGTGCAGATCACGAACGTGGTGATGTACTCGCGCTCGAACGCCATCTCCAGCGCGTCGACGGCCATCTTGATGTCGGCCGCGTTCTTTCGCGAGGTGCCCATGCGCTGCGGGATCTCTATCAGCTCGACGTGGCCGCGCGTGAGCATGCGCCGGTCCTCGTCGAATGCGGACCAGTCCGCGTAGGCCTTGCGTGCGATCACCCGTCCGCGCTCGGCCAGCGCGTCGAGCACCGGCTTCAGGTCGAAGGTCAGACCACCGAGCGCCTCACGCGCCCCGATGGCAAGGTTCTCGTAGTCCAGGAACAGGGCGATCCGTTCTTCGTCGGTATCCACGGAGCCACCCTATATCCGCCGGGAGGGTCCGCTCGCGGAAGGGCCGGACGGCCTTTTCGTCGGCGGCCGCTCCTGACAGCATGGGGCCCATGAAGGTCGGGCTTCCGCGGATGCACAAGGAGACTGGCGAGCGTCGGGACTTCCTGCCGCCGTTCGTGGCCGCCCTGTGCCGCGACGGCGCAACGGAGGTAGTCCTCGAGCGCGACTACGGACGGAGCATGGATATGGAGCCCGCCGCCTATCTCGAACTCGATCCACGGGTGCGCTTCGCGGACCACCGCGAGGTCTTCGACCAGGACGTCGTCGTCGTGCTTCGCTGCCCCAGCGAGGAGGCGGTGGCATGGATGCGTCCGGGCGCGCTCCTCGTGTCGATGCTGCATTTCCCGACGCGTCCGAGCCGGATCCAGATGCTCGACGCTGCGGGCGTCAACGCGCTCAGCCTGGATTCGGTGCGCGACGACACGGGCCGCCGGCTCGTGGAGAACCTGGCGGCGGTCGGATGGAACGGGGTCGAGGCCGCGTTCAAGGAGTACGCAAAGATCCACCCGACCTTCGCGCACCCGAGCCGGCGGCCTCTGCGGGTGACGTGCCTCGGATCCGGCGCCGTGGGCGGCTACGCGGCGCACGCGGCGACGCGATACGGCGATCCACAGCTGCGCGCGGACATGGTCGCGAAGAACGTGCCCGGCGTGGAGGTCACCGTCGTGGACTTCGACCTGACCTGGCACGAGGACTACATGCTCACGCGGCTCGAGCAGACCGACATCCTGATCGACGCGACCAGTCGGATCGATCCGTCACGCCCGGTCATCCCCAACCCGTGGGTGGCCGCCCTGCCGGAGGAAGCCGTGATCCTTGACCTGTCGAGCGACCCCTACCTGCCCGAGGCCGACCCACCGCTGGTCAAGGGCATCGAGGGTGTGCCGCACGGCGATCTCGATCGGTGGGTGTTCACGCCCGAGGACCCCGCATGGGACCAGCAGCCCGACGCCGTCGACACGACGCACCGCCGCACGGCGCTGTCGTGCTACGCCTGGCCGGGCATCCACCCCTCCACCTGCATGCAGGTGTACGGGGAGCAGATCGAACCCTTCATGACCCTGGTGCTGTCGATGCCGGTCGCCGAGTGGGACGAGCGACACGGTACGCACGATGTTCGCGCCGCCGCCAGAGGGGAGTTGTCGCGATGGCGGATGTAGCCCGGCGGTTGAGCATCGGGTTCCCCCGCATGCACAAGGAGGTGGGCGAGCGTCGCGACTTCCTGCCGCCCCTGCTGGCGAGGTTGGTCGCGCGCGGCGCCGAGATCCGGGTGGAAAAGGGCATCGGTTCGGGGATGGGCTATACGGACGAGGACTACCTCGCCCTCGGCGACCACGTGCGGCTGGTGTCGCAAGCGGAGGCCTTCGCACAGGACATCGTGGTCGTCCTGCGTTGTCCCGACGAGACCGAACTCGACCTCGTGCGCCCGGGAACCGCCCTCATCTCGATGCTGCACTTCCCCACCCGCCCCGAGCGGGTCGCGCGGCTTCGGCACCAACGTGTGGAGGCGGTCGCGATCGACCAGATCGTGGACGACGACGGCCACCGCCTGGTGGAGGAGAGCCACGCGGTGGCGTGGAACGGGATCGAGGCGGCCTTCGACGCGCTCGCCGTGACCTACCCCGCCATGACGCAAGGCGACCGCCCGCCCGTGCGCGTGACGATCATGGGCGCGGGTTCGATCGGGCGCCATGCCGCCGAGGCCGCGACCAAGTACGGGAACCAGGAGCGGGCGGCGGAGTTGTTACGCGCCGGCGTGCCCGGCGTGGAGGTCGTGACGATCGGGCGGAACCTCACCTCCGACGCGCGGTACCTGCATGAGCGGCTGTGCCTCACCGATGTGCTCGTGGATACGACCGAGCGCTCCGACCCCTCGACGCCACTGATCCCCAACGACTGGATCGAGCTTCTTCCCGAGCACGCGGTGATCTGCGATTGCGTGGTCGACCCCTACCAGCTGGACACCGACCCCCCGACCGTCCGGGGCATCGAGGGCATCCCGCAGGGCGACCTCGACAGCTACGTCTTCGCCGTCGACGACCCGGCGTGGGACACCACGGTGCCCAGCGGCATCCCGCACGATCATCGGCGCACCGTGGTCTCCTGCTACTCGTGGCCCGGCGTGCATCCGGAGCCCTGCATGGAGCTCTACGGCGCCCAGCTCACCCCGCTGCTCGAGACGTTGATCGAACGCGGCGGCGTCGACGCCCTCCGGCTCGACGGCAGCTTCCACGAACGAGCGCTCGCGCGCGCATGCCTGCGCCACTGGCACGAGCCGGCCGGACGCTAGCCCGATCCGAAACCCCTTCGAAGGGAACCGAACCAGTCACCGCGCTCGTCTGAGTCTCGACGACGGCGAAGGAGGCAGGAGATGAAGCGGCTCGCACTCGTGGCTGCCGGGTTCCTGATGGGCGGTGTGATCGCCATGCAGGTGCCCTCGACGGCACAGCAGACGACCGATGCGGCGACCGAACGTACGATCACCGTGTCCGGCTCGGGAGTGATCAACGCCAAGCCCGACGAGGCGGTCGTGTCGCTCGGGGTCCAGACGGAGGCGGCGAACGCCCAGGTCGCGATGGACCAGAACGCCGCGCGTATGACACAGGTCTTCGAGGCGCTGAAGCGGCTGGGCGTCGGTGACGCCGACCTCGCGACCACCGCCGTCAACCTCGAGCCGGTGTGGGACTCGCGCGGCCAATCGGTCGTCGGCTTCCGTGCGCATAACCAGATCGACGTGACCCTGCACGACATGGGCAAGATCGGCGCGGCGATCGACGCGGCGGTCGGTGCTGGCGCAAACTTGGCCGGCGGCATCACGTTCCGCCTATCGGACCAGAACCAGGGTGTCGACGACGCCCTCGCACGCGCCGTCGCCGATGCGCACGCGAAGGCCGAGACGATGGCCGGTGCCGCCGACGCCGCACTCGGTCAGGTCGTCACGATCGAGGAGTCCAACGTGCAGGGACCGCAGCCCCTCTACGACCGGGTGGCCTACGCCGCTGAAGATGTCGCCACGCCCGTGAACCCACCGACGATCGAGACCGAGGCGCAGGTCACGGTGACCTGGCAGCTCGTCTGAGCGGCGGCGGTCACACCGTCTTGGGCAGGACCTCGTAGATCTTGATCGGCCGGTTGATGCCCTTGAGGCTGATCTCATCGATCGGCTTGCCCTCGACGATCCCCTCGACCTCCAGCATCGTGCGCTCGGTCACGAGGATCTGGCCGGCCTCGGCCCGGTCGGCAAGCCTCGACGCGAGGTTCACCTCGTTGCCGAGCACGGTGTAGTCGCTGCGCGCGGCGGTGCCGATGTCGCCGACCGTCACCCAGCCGGTCGCGATCCCGATCCCGATCTTGAAGGACTCCCGGTATTTGCGGAGCCAGGTCTCGTGCAGATCGAGCATCCGTTCGCGCATCTCGAGCCCCATCATCACGGCGCGCTCCGCGTGATCGGCCTGCGGAAGCGGATCGCCGAAGAACACCATCAACGCGTCGCCCACGTACTTGTCGAGCGTGCCGCCGTGCCGAAAGACGATCTGAGTCATCTCCGCGAGGTAGTCGTTGAGGTGATCGACCAGCTCTTCCGGCTCCATCCGTTCGGCGGCCGCGGTGAAGCCCCGCACGTCGGAGAAGAACGTCGTAAGGAACTTGCGACGCGGCCGGAGCGTGACGTCTTCGCCCTCGTTGATGATCGACTCCGCCAGCTGGGGCGAGAGGTAGCGCTTCAACCGGTTGGCCCGCTCCAGCTCGCCGACCTTGACGTCGACGGCCTCCTGCAACGCAGTGTTCAGCCGCTCGAGGTTTCCGTACACGGTGGCGAGCTGTTCCGACGTGCTGTTCAGGTTCGCGGTGAGGTGCCCGAACTCGTCGCGGTTCGGGACATCGACTCGAGTGCTGAACTCGCCGTTGGCGATCAGCTCGAGCGCGCCATCGACCTGGCGCACCGGTCGGATCAGCGACCATGACAGGACCGCGCCGAGCGCCAGGGCGCCGAGCAGGCTCACCCCCGAGAACATCGCGACTGCAATCGTGAGGAACCGACGATCCCGCGCGAACGCGTCAGTCTCTTCGACAACGAGCGCCTGGGAGTCGGCGATCATGAGCTTGAGCGAGTCCTCGAGCTCGTGCGAGATGGCGTGCTCCTGTTCGATGTGCGCGGCGAGTGCGTCGTGGATCTTGCCCTCGCGGTACAGATCGGTGACCTCGTTGCTCGAGAGCGTGAACTGGTCGTTGGTGGCCGACAGCTGATCGACGAACGCGGTGCGATCGGGGAT
>DATECH010000069.1:0-2499 GCA_035287005.1 Actinomycetota bacterium
TAAGTGCGGGGGAGGCGCGGTCACCACGGGCTTAGGTCCGATGACCTGAAACGGGTCGGATAGGGTCCGTCCGCCGGATGCTCGTTGACCGACGTTCGGAGTAACGTCGCATCCTCGGCGTCGGAGAGGCGCCGGAGGGGAACACGAGGATGGCCCAGCCACGGCAACTCCAGGACGCAGCCGGAACCGACACCGGCGCCTCGCGTGTATCCGCGCGCGCTCCCTCGGCTCGGGCGAGGTATCGGCGCCTGTATCGGTGGGTGGCGCTGTCGGACGTCGTGGCGATCGAGATCGCGCTCCTGACCGCCTACTGGATCCGTTTCGGCTTCGGCGTGCCGACCCAGGACTTCTCGCTGTTGCTCGCCGGCGCGCCCGCGGTCGTCCTCGCGATCTTCGCCGCCGCGCATCTGTATCAGGCCTTCCGTTTCCCACCGGCCGAGGAGTTCCGCCGGATCATCCTTGCGGTCTCCGCGTCGATCGGCGTGATGATGCTGCTGTCGTTCTGGCTCAAGGCCGACTTCTCACGCGCGTTCGTCGGCGGTTCGTGGGTGTTCGCCCTGCTGTTCACCCTGACCGCGCGCCGGCTGTGGCACGCGCGGTTCGGTCGCCTGCGTGCGTCGGGCGCGCTCGCGTTCCCGACGATCGTCGTCGGGACCAACGAGGAGGCGCAACGCCTGGTGTCGATGATGGAGCGACCCGTCTTCGGGTTCCGCCCGATCGGCGTGGTGACGACCGAACGCGATGCAGGTGAGGACCTGGGGTTGCCCGTGCTGGGGGCGGTCGCCGACCTGCGGGAGTTGCTCGTGGCCACCGGGGCCGAGTGTGTGTTCGTGGCTGCGAGCGCGGCGCGTCCCCAAGACATGAAAGCGATCGCGAAGGCCGTCCGATTGGCCGGCGTCGAGGTGCGCATCACCGCGACGCTGCCCGAGGTGCTCGCCAGCCGGCTGACGGTGCAGCCGCTCGGGGGGTTGACGGCTCTTTCCCTGCACCCCGTACGCCTGTCGGGTGGCCAGGTCGTCGCGAAGTTCACCTTCGACATCGTCGTGTCCGCGTTCCTGCTGCTCGTGCTGTCGCCGGTGCTGCTGGCGATCGCCGTGGCCGTCAGGCTGACGTCGCCCGGGCCGGTGTTGTTCCGCCAGCGCCGGGTGGGCCTGCGAGGACGTCCGTTCACGATCTTGAAGTTCCGCACGATGCGCTCCGGCGCGGATCGGGACGTCGCGTCGTTGCGATCGCAGCACGGCGTCGAGGACCTGATGTTCAAGCTGAAGGATGACCCGCGCGTGACGCGGGTCGGCAGGTGGCTGCGGCGGTTCAGCCTGGACGAGCTGCCACAGCTGTTCAACGTGATCAAGGGGGACATGAGCATCGTCGGGCCACGTCCACCCCTGCCCGAGGAGGTCGCGAGGTACGAGGACTGGCACTTCGATCGCCTCGAGGTGCCGCCCGGGGTCACGGGACTGTGGCAGATCAGCGGGCGTGCGGACCTGTCGTTCGACGAATGCGTGCAGCTCGACGTGTTCTACATCGAGAACTGGTCGCTGGTCTACGAGCTGTTCATCCTCGGCAAGACGATCCCGGTGTTGCTGTCGCGACGCGGAGCCTACTGATGAAGGTCGCGCTGGTCTGCTCCTCGGGGGGCCACCTCGCGCAGTTGCATCGCTTGGAGCCGTGGTGGCGAGATCACGAGCGCGTGTGGGTCACGTTCGACACGGTCGATGCGACGTCGCTGCTCGCCGGCGAACGCACCGTGTGGGCGCACCATCCCACGACGCGCAACGTGCCCAATGCGGTCCGTAATCTTCTCGTTGCCTGGCGCGTGCTGCGACGGGAGCGACCCGACGTCGTGATCTCCGACGGCGCCGGCGTCGCGGTGCCGTTCTTCGTGCTCGCCCGGCTCTTCGGGATCACGACCGTCTACGTCGAGGTGTACGACCGGATCGAGCGACGGACGCTTACCGGCGCGCTGGTGTATCCGATCACCCATCTGTTCTGCGCGCAGTGGCGGGATCAGGTCCGCCTGTATCCCCGGGCGGTCGACGTCGGAGCCCTGCTGTAGGAAGGCACCCGCATGTCCGCATCCCCGTCGGAACCCCTCGTCGTCGCGCTCGTCGGCACGGACCATCATCCGTTCGATCGCCTGGTGCGCTGGATGGACGATTGGGCTGCCGAGCGCTCGGTCCGGGTGGTGGTCCAGCACGGGAGCGCCCGCCCGCCCGAGTCGACCGAGGGCGTCCGGCTGTTCCCCGTGGACGAGCTGGAGTCGCTCCTGGCAGACGCCACCGCCGTGGTGTGTCACGCCGGACCCGGCACGATCGCGGCGGTGCGCGCGGCTGGCCTGCGCCCGATCGTGGTCGCCCGCGATCCGTCGCTCGGCGAGCACGTGGACGATCACCAACAGCGCTTCCTCTCGGCGGTCGCCCGGGCGGGCGATGCGGTGGCCGTGCAGGATCCGCGCGGCCTGGCGGTCGCCCTCGACGAGGCGTTGGCCGACCCGGCGAC
>DATECH010000070.1:0-3353 GCA_035287005.1 Actinomycetota bacterium
ACGCAGACTTCCTCCCCATGACGGCGACCTGCGCGGCGTCGAGATCTTCGAGGGTCCCAGCCGATCCGAACGCCGTACGACCCCGCGCGAGCTCCGCGTCGAGGGTCTGCAGCATCGCTTCGGCGTCCATGGCTCGGCGAGTCTAGCAACCACCCCTGCCGTGATCCGGGCGGTCAGGGCACGACCGGCAAGGACAGATGCAGCGCGAGCCGATCATCCTCCACCGTGGGCCACACGCGGCCGCCCTGCGCCTCGGCGACCACCCGCACGACGTACAGGCCGATCTTGGATCCGCCGCCGGCGCCCGCACGGCGCGGCACGAACAACGCCTCGGCTTCGTCGACGTCCACCGTCGCACCATGGCGGGACGCCACCACATGGACATCGTCGCCCTCGCGCGTGGCGGCGATCGCGATCGGACCGGTGCTCGCCCACCACACCAGGGCCTCGTCGAAAGCGAGGAGCGCAGTCTTGAGTCGCGTCGGATCGATGAAGAACGGCCCCGGATCGCCGGCCCAGGTGATGTCGGGGTGCTCCGGATCGCGCGCCTGCATGTCGACCAACGCGTCGACGACCTCGGACACATCGGTGCGATCGCGGTAGCCCTCCAGACTGCCGCCGGACACGCGCGCGGCGTCGACCAACAGGCGAAGGATCTGGTCCATCCGGTCGGCGTCATGGACGATGCCCGCGAGCATCAGCGCGCGGGTATCGTCGGTCATGTCATTCCATCGCTTCTCCAGGGCGTAGCCGAACCCCTTCATGGCGGTCAGCGGCGAGCGGATGTCGTGGGCCGCCGCCGTGATCATCGACTCGAGCGACGCCCCCGCATCGACGTGACGCCGCGCCCACTCGAACAGGCAGATCGAGGCGGCCGCCGCCAGGTTGAGCGACTCCGCCCTTCCGACGTGCGGCACGCGCACGGTGGCGTCACTCAGCCGCACGACGTCGGCGGGCAGACCGTGCGCCTCGTTGCCGAACACGAATGCGATCGGTCCATCGAGCGCGCTCGCGTACAGCGACTCCGAGCCACGCGCGTCCATCGCGAGGATCCGGAACCCCCCTGCTCGCAGGTGTCCGATGGTGTCGGAGGTCGACACGCCCCGGACCACGGGGACATGGAAGACCGATCCCGCCGACGCGCGGATCGTCTTGGCGTTGTAGACGTCCACCGACGAGGACGTAAACACGACCCCCGAGACACCGGCTGCGTCCGCGGAGCGCAGGACGGTGCCAGCGTTGCCCGGGTCCCGCACTTCGTGCAGGATCGAGACGCACCCGGATCGGGGCAGGGCATCCAACGCAACGTCGACGAACGGTGCGACGCCGACCACCCCCTGCGGCGTGACCGTCGAGGTGATGCGCGCAAGCACCGAGTCGGTGGCCGGCACCACGTCGACCCCCGCCGCACGAGCCGCGACAGCCAGCTCGTGCAGATCGTCCTCGACGAACAGCGTCTGCAGGATCGAGGGCGATTCCGCGAGCGCCTCGCGCACGCCCTGCGCGCCCTCGACCAGGAACCGGCGATCCACCTCGCGTCGGGCGCGCTTGTGCAGGCGCGCGGCTGCGACGACTTTCGGATTCTTGGTGCTGGAGATCACGCGACCCCCCGGGCGCCGGTCCTCGCCGAGTCTAGTGCCGAGAGGTCCGCGGGACGGGAAGCGCCGCTCAGGCGGCCGATGCCTCCGGCAGCGCGTCCTTGGCTTGCTGGACCAACTGCGCGAACGCCTTGGGGTCGTTGACCGCCATGTCGGCCAGGATCTTGCGGTCGACCTCGACCCCGGCTGCCTTCAAACCGGTGATGAATCGCGAGTACGACAACCCCTGTGGACGCACGGCCGCGTTGATGCGCGTGATCCACAGACGCCGGAACTGCGCCTTGCGATCGCGGCGGTCGCGGTAGGCGTAGACGCCGGAGTGGCGGACCTGCTCCTTCGCGGCGCGATACCGCACCCGGCGGCTGCCGGTGTACCCCTTCGCGGCCGCCAGGACCTCGCGGCGCTTCTTCTTGGCATGAACGGAGCGCTTGATTCGTGCCATCGATTCACCTCGCCAGCAGGCGCTTCAGCTTCTTCTGTTCGCCGGTGGACGCCACCTCGGCCATGCCCTCGACGCGGCGCCGGCGGCTGCCGCTCTTCTTGGTGAGCATGTGATTCCCCGTGGCTTTGTGGTGGAGCACCTTGCCCTTGCGCGTCACGCGGAAGCGCTTGGCGGTCGCACTGTGGGTCTTCATCTTCGGCATCGCTTCTACCCTTCGTCGGCCGCGGGGGCGGCTGCATCGACCGCCGTTTCCAGATCCGGCGCATCGACCGGTTCCGCGACGGCTGGCTCGGCGGCCCGCTTGGCCTCCTCGCGCTCCGCTCGCGCCCGCTGTTTCGCCTGCTCTTCGAGGTACCGTTTGTTGGGCCCGATCACCATGATCATGTTGCGGCCCTCCTGCTTCGGCATCGAGTCAACGATGACCAGCTCGCCGAGATCCGCGACGAGCCGATCCAAGATCTTGCGACCGAGATCCGTGTGCGCCATCTCGCGCCCCCGGAACATGATCGTGACCTTGACCTTGTTTCCCGCCGACAGGAACCGCGTCACGTGCCCCTTCTTCGTCGCGTAGTCGTGCGGGTCGATCTTGGGGCGGAACTTGATCTCCTTCAGCCCGGTACGGGACTGCTTCCTACGTGCCTCTTTGTTCTTGACATCCTGCTCGTACTTGAACTTGCCGTAGTCCATGATCCGGCACACGGGCGGATCGGCCTGCGGCGCGACCTCGACGAGGTCTAGATCGATCGCACGAGCCTGACTCAGAGCATCGCGTGTGTCGACGACCCCGATCTGCTGTCCGTCATGTCCGACGAGGCGAACCTGTGGCGCCCTGATCCTGTCGTTGATCCTCGGATCTGTTGAAACCCCGCATCACTCCTTCGTGGACAAAGGTGCACCGGCATGGCCGGTGCAGGTCGAACACACGTGCGCACTCGCGCCCGGGAAGTATAGGGGGCGCCGCCGACGGACGTCGACCGCAGCATCAGCCATCGCCCTTGGGACCCCCTTCAACCGGGAGTCGGTCATCCTCGCTGGCGTATCCGAACGCGATCTGAAGGACCCTCGCGGGAATTGCTGCACCGCAGCGGATCCGATGTGGCTCTTCGGCGGGGACCTGCAGTTCGTCACCGGGCGCAGGCTCGATCACCCGATTCCCGATGTCGATCGTGAGCCCCGCATCCAGCACGATCCACAGCTCGTCGCGAAGTCGGTGGTAATGGGCCCCCGTATCGCCGCCCGGCACGATCGTGACCAGGCGCGCGGTCGCAGGCTGGTTCAGCGCGTAGGTCTGGGTTCGACCCCACGCGTGGTCG
>DATECH010000071.1:0-8964 GCA_035287005.1 Actinomycetota bacterium
CGAACATCAGGATGCGGTCCGGCGGGTACCAGCCGGTCGCCGCCCCCGCGGCGAGTCCGACCGCGCTCACGGCCGCCCACGACAGCAGGAACCGCCGCGCGAACCCGTGTGCGCGGAACCCTCCCGCCGTGGCCAGTGCGAGCGTCATGAAGGGGGAGTACCGGCGCCAGTTCACCAGGAACCGATCGAGGTAGGAGCGACGCAGGGCGCGCAGCTGCCCGGTCCCGCGAAGGAACGCGTCCGTGGAGGTGTCGCCGCCGATGCGCGGCGCCCCGATCGAGGCGGTGAGGAGCCCTCCCATCGCGATGCCGAGGCCACCAAGCAGCGAGGTCGTGACCCGTCCGGCGTCGGTGTCCCATCCGAAGCGGCCCTCGTGGATCGCGGCCCAGACGCCCGCGGTCGCTAGGACGATCGCGCCGAGCACGAAGAACTCCGGATGCGTGAGCCCGCCGCCGCCCAGCACCAGCGCGGCGGCGATGGCGCCCCGGCGCGTACGCCGTGCCAGAGCGGCCGCCGCGGAAAGGAACGCGGCGACGAAGACGAGGTTGGCGAGGTACCCGCCGCCGAGGAACGTCGCCCACGCCCCGGCTAGCACGCCCGCGGCGAGCCATCCGCCGCGGGGCAGGGTGCGTCCACGTCCACGCGCGAGCGCGGCGGCGGCGAGGCCGATCGCCGGACCCAGCGCGTACTGGAGGCCGCCGAGTCCCGCCACCACCCCGTGGTCGAGCGCGCCCGATACCGTCGAGATCAGCGCGGCGGCCCCGGGCCGGGCGCTCACCAGGGATACGCCGCCCGCCTCGGCGACCCGCGTCCACCACAGGTACACCGGGACGTCGGGTCCCACCGGGAACGGATAGGCATGCCGAAGCGTCGGCCACGTGAAGACGCGGAGCAGGGCCGCACCCAGCACGCCGATCACGATGAGATCGACGACGGTGCGCACATGTCGTGCGCGTGTTCGGAGCTCGGAGGCGGTCGGGGTAACCACTCGATCGGCGAACGTACCACCGGGGCGTCCTCCCCTCCGGCGGTGCGCCCGGTCGTAGGGGGACCCGCTGTTACCATCGCGCCCATGCTCGACCGTGATCTGGCCGCCGAGGTGCTCGCCGCCGCCCGGCGAAACGGTGGCGATTTCGCCGAGGTCTTCGTGGAGGAGCGTTCGTCGACGTCGATCCGCCTGGACGATGCTCACGTCGAGGAGCTCACCACCGGACTCGATCGGGGTGCGGGCGTGCGCGTCTGCCACGGCACGACCTACGGCTACGCGTACTCCAACCGCCTGGATCGCGACTCCCTGCTGGAGGCGGCCGCCGCGGCCAGCGCGGCGCTTGCCGGTGATGCGTCCGGGCCGGTGGTCGACCTCACCGAGCGCGTCGGTCCCGGCACGAACCGCGCCGAGCGACCCGCCGGCGAACTGGATGCCGCCACCAAGGTCGGGTGGCTGCGAGAGGTCGACGACGTGGCGCGCAGCGTGAGTCCGGAGGTCGCACAGGTCACCGGCATCTACTTCGACTCGTTGCAGCGGCGGTTGATCGCCACGAGCGACGGTCGCTGGATCCGCGAGGATCGGCCGCGCATCCGGATGGTCGCCCAGGTGGTGGCCAAGCGCGGCGACGTCATCCAAACGGGCTGGCACGGCCCGGCGGCATGTGCCGGCGTCGAGTTCCTGGATCTGCACACGCCGGGCGAGACCGGCCGGCGGGCCGCTGAGCGCGCCGTGACGATGCTCGATTCGATCCCGGCGCCGGCCGGCGAGATGGCCGTCGTGGTCGCGAACGGATGCGGCGGCGTGTTGTTCCACGAGGCCGTCGGGCATCCGCTCGAGGCCGACGCGGTGGACAAGGAAGCCTCCGTATACCGGGGGCTGGTCGGCACGCAGTGCTCCAGCGAACTGATCAATGGGGTCGACGACGCGACGATCGCCAACGGCTGGGGGTCGTTCGACTTCGACGATGAGGGGACGTCCTCGCAGCGCACCGTGCTGTTCACCGACGGGGTGCTGCAGGGATACCTTCAGGACCGGATGCGCGCGGCCAGGATGGGCGCGGAGACCACCGGCAATGCGCGGCGCGAGTCGTACGCGTACCCGCCGATCGTGCGCATGACGAACACCAACATCCTGCCGGGCGCCGCCGACCCGGCGCAGATCATCCGCGACACCGCGTCGGGCATCTACGTCCGCGGCCTCGGCGGTGGCCAGGTCAATCCGGCCACCGGCGACTTCGTGTTCGGCGTGTCGGAGGGCTACCTGATCGAAGGCGGAACGGTCACGACGCCGGTGCGCGGCGCGAACCTGATCGGGCGCGCGATCGACGTGATGTCCGCGGTCGACGCCGTCGGCACCGACTTCGAGACCTGGGAAGGCGTGTGCGGCAAGGATGGCCAGGGGGCGCCCGTCGGCAGCGGCTCGCCCACCCTCCGTATCTCGAGGATCACCGTGGGGGGCACCGGTGTCTGACCTCGGCGATCTCGTGCGCGCGGCCGTGTCCGTGGCGGGCGGTGGCGAGCAGGTGGAAGCCTACGCCGAGGAGCAACGCGAGACGGAGGTCAGCGCGCACCGCGGCGAGGTCGAGGGGATGAAGTTCGCCGAGTCACGCGGCATCGGCGTGCGGGTGATCCGCGACGACCGGCTGGGTTACGCGTGGGCCGCCGATCCATCCGAGGAGGAGGCGCGCGACGCCGTGCGGCGAGCCCGTGAGAACGCGTTGCTGGCCGAACCCGACGCCTTCAACGGGTTGCCGGCCGCAACGGACATCGAGGCGATGCCCGAGCTGTTCCGCGAGCAGAGCGCGGCGATCCCCGTCGACGACAAGGTGCAACTGGCGCTCGATCTCGAGCGCTACACGGTCTCGCGCGATCCGCGGGTGACCAAGGTGGACCTCGCGCAGGTCGGCGACGCCGTGTCTCGCGTCGCGATCGCCTCGACCGAGGGTGTCGATCTCGAGTACGCGCGCACCGATGCCTGGGTGGTCGCCGTCACCCTGGCCGTCCAGGAAGGGGAGACCCAGACCGGCTTCTCGTTCGCGATCACCCGCGGGCTGGATCAGCTGACCTGGGAGCCGATCGCCGACGAGGCGGTCGATCGGGCGGTGCAGATGTTGGGCGCCGAGAAGCCGGCGACGGCGAAGGTGCCGATCATCCTTGACCCGTTCGCCGCCTCGAACTTCCTCGGGGTGCTCGCGGGGGCGCTCAACGCGGACAACGTCTTGAAGGGACGCTCCCTGTTCGCGGACATGGTGGGCCGGCAGGTTGGATCCGACGCGTTCACGCTCATCGACGACGGTCGTCGTGCCGACGGCCCCGGCGCGTGTCCGTTCGACGGTGAAGGCGTGCCGAGCGGCCGGACCGAGCTGTTCACCGCGGGTGTGTTGAACGGGTTCCTTCACTCCACCTACACGGCGCGGCGTTCCGGGGGCGGGCAGCGCTCGACGGGTAACGGCAAGCGCAGCGGGTACAAGGCCACGCCCGGGGTCGGCGCGTCGAACTTCTTCGTCGAGGCGGGCACGATGCCGTTCGAAGGACTGCTCGCCGAGGCGGAGGGCGGCGTGCTGATCATGGATGTCTCGGGCGTGCACTCGGGTGCGAACCCGATCAGCGGCGAGTTCTCCGTCGGCGCCACCGGTCGTCGGATCGGCCCCGCCGGCGCCCTCGGCGAACCCCTGCGGGAGATGACGATCGCATCGACGCTGCCGGAGATGCTGCAGGGCGTGCGCGCGGTCGGCAGCGACCTCCGGTTCTTCTCCAGCGTGGGCACTCCCTCGATCTCGATCGGGGAGATGACGCTGGCCGGCGTGTGATGGTTGCCATCCGCATCGTCGAGGCCGGCGTCGAGCGGATCCCCGACGTCGAGCACCTGACCCGCTCGCTGCACGCGCATCACGTCACCGTCGACCCCGCGATCCCGCACATCCCGCCGCGCAGCGCCGACGCGTGGTGGGCGATCCGCAGCGACCGGTACCATGACTGGCTCGCCGATCCTGACGCCTTCCTGCTGATCGCCGAGGATTCCCAAGCCGCAGCCGTCGGCTACGCGCTCGTCACCTTCCACGACGTGGACGACTCGCACAGCACCGGCGAGCGGTTCGCGGAGCTGCAGTCCCTGGCGGTGATCCCCGAGCGGCGCGGTGAGGGGATCGGAACCGAGCTGCTGCACGAGGTGTACCGCCAGGTTCGGCGTCGAGGGGCGGATGAGATGGTGATCGGGGTGCTTGCCACCAACGACGCCGCGAGGCGCCTCTACGAGCGCGAGGGATTCCGTCCGTGGGTCCTGCTCACGATGGGCAAGGTGCCGGATCCCGACGCGACACAACCGTAACGACGCTGTTCGAGCCGGTTCAGGCTCCCGTAATCCGGGCCCCCTAGCGTCGGCCGGGTCACCGACCAAGGAGGGGACCATGGATGTGAAACGCCTCGCAGCGCCACTCGCGATCGTCGCGATGATGCTTGCGCTCGCCGCGCCGGCCTCGGCGGGCAGGGCGGTCGTCTTCCCCGGCGGCTGCTGCTTCTACGAAGGGGATACGGTGCGCACGGTCGTACCGCCGGCGGCCTTCCCGAACACGGGGACCGATGCCTTCTACGCCGTGATGGGCGGTGTCGAGGGACAGAAAGGCGTCGTCGCCGTGGCGCCCGGGGAAGCCGGATATCACGGTGGACACTGGGCGTTCAACGCCGTGACGTGGAAGACCGACCCGTACCTGCTGACGTCCGAGGCTGCAGTCTGGGCGGCCGAAGCTGCGAGCGATGTCGAGGTCACGCGAGATGCCGCGCACGACTTCCTGTGTCCGATCCAGATCTAGGAAGGCCCCTGGGGCCCGGTCGTTGCATCTGCGGCGGCCGGGCCCCTCCCGCACGCGAACCATCGCGCAGGGAGTCGCTATGTCAGGGGCAGTTCGACCGCGAACCGTGCTCCGTGCGACTGGCTGTCCGCGCTGATCGAGCCCCCGAGCGCCTCGACGATGCGCCGGGCGAGCGCGAGGCCGAGGCCGGCACCCGGGCCGCTACGGGCGGGGTCGGCGCGGTAGAACGGCTCAAACACGTGGGGGAGGTCCTCTGCCGTGATGCCCTCACCGGAATCCTCCACCGCCAGCGAAAGCAGCGTGCCTTCACGCGTGGCACTGATCCGTACGCTGCCGTCCTCCGGTGTGTGCCGCACGGCGTTGGATAGGAGGTTCTGCAGCACGCGCGTGAGGCGCGGCGAGCAGGCGACGTCGTACGCGTCGCCCAGGTCGGTGGTCATCGCGAGCTGCTTCTGGGACGCCTCCGCGCCGACGGCGTCGAGCGCGTTGGACACGATCTCGTCGAGGCGCGCCCGGCGTGTCTCCGTGGCGATCGCCCCGGCATCCAGCTCGGACAGCTCGAAGAGGTCGTCAACCAGATTGACTAACTGTGAGGTCGAGCGGCGCATCTCCCTCGCGTATCGACGGACGTCCCCCGGTTCCGCCACGATGCCGTCGTCCAGTGCTTCGACCATCGCGCGCAGCGAGGCCAGCGGGGTGCGCAGGTCGTGCGATACCGCGGTCATGAGGTCGCGGCGCGTGCGCTCTGCGGATCGCTCGCTCGCCAGAGCGAGCTGCAGGCGGGTCGACATCTCATCGAGGGCGTGACCGAGTGACGCGATCTCGGGTCCGGCGTCCAGCGTGCCGACGCGGGCGTCCAGATCGCCGTCTGCAAGCCGATCGGCGGTGTCGCGCAATGTCGCGAACGACGCGCGCGAGGACCGTGCGACCGCGAGGGCCGCGGCCACGCCGGTGCCCACCGCGTACACCAGCAGGACCAGGACCAGGGAAGCATCGTGATCGCTGACGAACATCTGCATCGACAAGACGGCGATGTTGGCCATTGCGACCGCGGCCGCAACGAGCGCGACGGCGACGAAGCGCTGACGCAGCGTCGCTCGCGTCAGCAGCCGAGCGGCAAGCATGCCCGCCACCACGGTGACGATCGCCGCGGGGACCAGCGCGAGCAGCAGGTGCTGGAGCTCGTCACCCTGCATGCCCATGATGGCTCCGACGACGAGGCTGCCGGTCGCGCCGACGGCGGCCACGATCACGACGAGCCCGACCGTTCGCCACCCGCTCATGGTTCGAACCGGTATCCGACGCCCCAGACCGTCACGATGTGTCGCGGCGCGGAGGCGTCTTCCTCGATCTTCTCGCGCAACCTGCGCACGTGCACGGTGACCGTCGACGAGTCCCCGTCCCACGCGAAATCCCACACGTCTTCGAGCAGTTGCGTTCGCGTGTAGGCGACGCCCGGTCGCGAGGCGAGATGGTGCAGCAGGTCGAACTCCTTGCGGGTCAGCCGCACGGGCTCGCCGCGCAGTCGGACCTCGCGGCGCTCACCGTCGATCTCGAGATCGCCGTGGCGGATCGGACCCCGATCCTCCTCGACCCCGGTACGGCGGAGCACCGCCCGTATGCGGGCCACGACCTCGCGCGGACTGAACGGCTTCGTGACGTAGTCGTCCGCGCCCAGATCGAGCCCGACGATGCGATCGGTCTCGTCGCCGCGCGCCGTCAACATGATCACCGGCGTCGAGGCCCGCTCGCGGATCAGGCGGAACACCTCGTAGCCGTCGATCTTCGGAAGCATCAGGTCGAGCACGACCAGATCGGGCTCGGCCTCAGCGAACCGCTCGAGCGCCTCCTCGCCGTCGGCTGCGGTCGACACCACGTAGCCTTCCGCGGCCAGGTAGCGCGCAAGCACCTCGAGGACCATCGGCTCGTCGTCCACCACGAGCACGCTCGCGTTCGTCATGGCTCCCACGCGGCCAGCGTAGTGCCGCGGTACCGTGACGCCGGCGTGCGCGCTCACGCAACGGTCACCTCGATCGTGTGATAGCCGGTGGCTCCGCTCGGGAACGGAGGGGTCTGTTCGGCCGACTGCACCTCTCCGGTCCCGTCGGTTGCCCGGATCGTGACGCTGTGCGCGCCGGGTGCGGCGTCCCACTCGTAGACCCATTGGCGCCAGGTGTCGACCGTGTCCTGCTCGCCGAGCCGGGCGGGTACCCACGGGCCACCATCGATGCTGACCTCGACCTGCCCGATGCCGCGGTGCTGCGCCCAGGCGATCCCCGCGATCGGAACCGTCCCGGTCTTCAGCGTGGCGTTTCGCCGTGGCGTGTCGATCCGCGAACCCGTCTTGATCAAGACCTGCTCCGCCCAACCGCGCCGAACCCAGTACGCCGAGAAGGCTTCGAACGTCGTGAGCTCGATGTCCGTGATCCACTTGCATGCGGACTCGTACCCGTACAGGCCGGGGATCACCATCCGCACCGGGAACCCGTGCTCCAGGGGCAGCGGCTCGCCGTTCATCGCGATCGCGAGCATCGAGTCTCGCCCGTCGAGCGCAACCGACGCCGGCGTGCCCGTGGTGAAGCCGTCGACCGACCGCGAGACCATCTGCGTCGAACCGGCTTGGACGCCGGCTTCGTCGAGCAGGTCCTTCAGCGGCACGCCCGTCCACCTGGCGTTGCCGAGGTACTTGTCGCCTACCTCGTTCGACACGCAGGTGAGGGTGACATCGCGTTCGATCAATGGGCGCGCGATCAGCTGGTCGTAGCCGATCGTGAACGGGCGGTCCACCATGCCGTGCACCGTGAGCCTCCAGTCGGCCGTCGTCACCGACGGGACCAGCAGCGCGGTATCGACGCGGTAGAAGTCGGCGTTGGGCGTGATGAACGGCTCCGTGCCCGCGATCTGGAGGTCGGCGCCGGCGGGAGCCGGGGGCGCCGCGTCCGTGACACCGGGGATCCGGACGGCGGCGCGTGACGCGCTCGCGTCCGATCGACGCACGAGGTACTCGCCGAGGAATCCGCTGGTCGCCGCCAGTCCCGCCACCACGGCGCTGCCGAACAAGAACCGACGGCGGTCGAACCCGGTGGGCATCTGCGGTGCGGCGGCGGCCTCCGTGGTCTCGCCGCCGGTCGAACCGTCTGACGCAAGACCCGCCGCGCGCCGCAGCCACAGGTATGCGCCGATGCCGGCGGCGGCTCCCACGATGGCGGGAATGGCGTCGGGGGGCCCGGCCCCCGGTCGTGTGACCGCGGCGAGCGCGCCGACACCGCCGAGGACGATCAACCCGATGATGCCCGCCCGCGGTCGGCGCACCGACACGATGCCGAGCACGATCGCCGCGACGACCAGCACGACGCCTATCCCGATCAACAGGGCGGCCTTGTCGTTGGCCCCGAACGTGCGGATCGCGAAGCCCTTGAGCCATTCCGGAGTGGCGTCGATCGCGGCGCTTCCGACGGCGACGATCGGTGAGGACGCGCCGCCGACCAAGCCTGCGGCCACCTGGCTCACGCCGAGGGCGAACGCCCCCGACAGCAGGCCGATCGTTGCGCCGAGCAGCCGAAGGCGACCGGGGTGGGTGACGGGCAGGGCCGTCTCGGTGTCCGCTCGCGGTGTGGTCTGCGTCATCGTCTCGCAAGAGCCTAGGCCCCGGATGATTACGAGAAGCGAACGAGATGGTTGCCTTCCCCTTGCATGCCTCGGATTTCGCCGTTGGCAATGAGCTCGTAACCGTTCGGCAATGCGTGGCTTCCTAGGGTTCAGGCAAGCCGACCAAGGAGGTAGCGATGCGAAGGGTGCTGATCGCCCTAGCGGTGGCAACGATGGTGATGGTGAGCGCGCAGGTCGCGTTCGCGGCGGTGTCGAGCGACGTCTCGATCCGCTACAACAGTTCGGGTGAGACGTTCCACGGCATGGTGACCTCGAGCAACGACGAGTGCGCCGTCGGGCGGCCCGTGAAGCTGTTCAAGAAGACGAGCAGCGGTGCAGTGCTGCAAGGCAAGACGAAGACCAACGCCAACGGCGTGTGGCGCGTGCCCGTCATGCATGCGCACGGCAAGTACTTCGCGACTGCGCCCGAGTACATGGGGATGCACAAGCTGTGTGCGGCCAGCCGCTCCAGGACCATCGATGTGATGTGAACCACACGTCGACGCGGGAGGCTCGAGGC
>DATECH010000072.1:0-10809 GCA_035287005.1 Actinomycetota bacterium
CGCGCGGGCGTCGTCGGGATCGAGGGCATCGATACGCGGCAGCTGACGCGCCGGCTGCGAGAGCACGGCGCGATGCGATCGGCCGTCTCGACGATCGACCTGGATCCGGCGTCGTTGGTGGAGCGGGTGCGAGCCGCACCGGGCATGGCCGGAGCGGACCTGGCCACGTCGGTCAGCACGCCGGAGCCGTATGCGGCGGCGACCTTGGTCGGCCCGCCCGCCACGGACCGGGGGCGCGTCTACCGGGTCGCCGCGTACGACTTCGGGATCAAGCGCAACATCTTGCGGCTGCTCGCGGTGCACGGGATCGACGTCACGGTGTTTCCGGCGCTGACGCCCGCCGCGGACGTGGCCCATGGTGAGTTCGACGGGGTGTTCCTGTCGAACGGCCCGGGCGATCCCGCGGCGACCACGTACGGAACGGCCGCCGTCCGTGCCCTGCTCGGCAAGGTCCCCATCTTCGGCATCTGTCTGGGCAACCAGCTCCTCGGGCTCGCACTGGGCGGCAGCACGTACAAGATGCCGTTCGGTCACCGCGGCGTGAACCAACCGGTGAAGGACCTGTCGAGTGGCGCGGTGGAGATCACGAGCCACAACCACGGGTTCGCGGTCGATCCGGGCGGGTGGGCCAAGGATGGCGAAGGCAGGGCGCTGACCGACTACGGCCGCGTCCACCTGAGTCACTGGAACCTCAACGACGGCACCCTGGAGGGCATGCGCTGCCTGGACGTGCCCGCGTTCAGCGTCCAGTACCACCCCGAGGCCGCGCCGGGCCCGCACGACTCCCGTTACCTGTTCTCGGAGTTCCGCGACCTCATGGCGGGCAGGGGTCGCTGATGCCACGGCGCGCCGACCTCCACAAGATCATCCTGATCGGTTCGGGGCCGATCGTGATCGGGCAGGCCTGCGAGTTCGACTACTCCGGCACGCAAGCCTGCAAGGTCCTGCGCGCAGAGGGCTTCGAGGTGTCGCTGATCAACTCGAACCCGGCCACGATCATGACGGATCCCCAGTTCGCCGACCGCACCTACATCGAGCCCCTGACGGCCGAGTCCGTGCTGCAGGTGCTGGAGCGCGAGAAGCCCGATGCCCTGCTCCCGACCCTGGGTGGCCAGACGGGATTGAACGTGAGCGTGGCGCTGGCCGAGTCGGGCGATCTCGAGCGGTTGGGCGTGCGGATGCTGGGCGCGTCGCTGGAGGCGATCCACAAGGCGGAGGACCGAAGCGCCTTCAAGGAAGCGATGGTGGCCGCCGGTTTCGACGTGCCGCGAGCCGGCGTCGCCCACACCGTCGACGAAGCGATGGCGCTCGGCGATGCGCTCGGCTATCCCCTGATCCTTCGGCCGTCGTTCACGCTCGGCGGTGGTGGCAGCGGTTTCGCCCATACCCGGCAGGAGCTTGCGACCGCGGCGTCGCGGGCGCTCGCCAGCAGTCCCGTGAGCGAGGTCCTGGTCGAAGAGTCGATCGTCGGGTGGAAGGAGTTCGAGCTCGAAGTCATGCGCGACGGCGCCGACAACGCCGTGATCGTGTGCTCGATCGAGAACGTGGACCCGATGGGCGTGCACACGGGAGACTCGATCACGGTGGCGCCACAACAGACACTGACGGATCGCGAGTACCAGCGCATGCGGGACACCGCGATCGAGGTGCTTCGCGAGATCGGCGTGGAGACCGGTGGCTCGAACGTCCAGTTCGCCGTGGAGCCGGAGTCGGGCCGGCAGGTGCTGATCGAGATGAATCCGCGGGTCTCGCGCTCGAGCGCGCTCGCGTCCAAGGCGACCGGGTTCCCGATCGCCAAGATCGCCGCATTGCTCGCGGTCGGCTACCGGCTCGACGAGATCATGAACGACATCACGGGTGAGACGCCCGCCGCGTTCGAGCCGACGTTGGACTACGTGGTGGCGAAGATCCCACGGTTCGCCTTCGAGAAGTTCCCGGAGGCGTCGCCGGTGCTCACATCGACGATGAAGTCGGTCGGGGAGACGATGGCGATCGGGCGCACCTTCAAGGAGGCGATCGGGAAGGCCTGGCGCGGGATCGAGAAGGCGTCATTGGACCGGACCTGGGGTGGCGACCCGCTCGAAGACGCCGATGTCGTCCAGCCGACCGAGACGAGGCTGCATCGGGTCGCCGATGCGCTCGCGGCGGGGGCCACCGTGGACGAGGTCGCGGCGGCCTCCCTGATCGACCCGTGGTTCGTCGACCAGATCGCCGAGGTCGTGGAGGCGAATGCGGAGCTTCGCGGTCGCCCGTTGCACACGCTGAGCGCTGAACAGCTGCGCGCGGCGAAACGTCTCGGTGTGTCCGACGCACGGCTCGCGGTCCTCACGGGAGCGACCGAACCCGCCGTGCGGCGACACCGCGACGCGCTCGGCGTACAGCCAGTGTTCAAAACGGTCGACACGTGTGCGGGAGAGTTCCCGGCGCTGACGCCGTACCACTACTCGACCTACGAGGTGGAGACCGAGGTGCGTTCAGCCGACCGTCCCCGCGTGATCATCCTTGGCGCGGGGCCCAACCGGATCGGCCAGGGCATCGAGTTCGACTACGCGTGCGTGCACGCCGCGTTCGCGCTGGAAGAGGCCGGCTTCGCGTCGGTGATGGTGAACTCCAACCCCGAGACCGTCTCGACCGATTACGACACCTCCAGCCGCCTGTACTTCGAGCCGCTGTCGGTCGAGGACGTGCTCGCCGTCTGTCGCGCCGAGCAACCGGTCGGGGTGATCGCGCAGTTCGGCGGGCAGACCCCGCTGCGCCTGGCCGGCGTCCTGCAGGAGGAGGGCTTCGCGATCCTGGGCACGAGTCCCGCGGCGATCGATCTGGCCGAGGACCGCGGGAAGTTCGCCGAGATCCTCGCGGAGCTCGAGATCCCGGCCCCCCCGCACGGCGAGGCCCGGACGATGCTGGAAGCACGAGCGATCGCGGAGCAGATCGGTTACCCCGTCGTCGTCCGTCCCTCCTACGTGCTCGGCGGGCGCGCGATGGAGATCGTGTACGACGACGACGAGCTGGAACGGTTCGTACAGACGGCCGCCGATGCCTCGCCCGATCACCCCGTGCTGATCGACCGCTTCCTGGAGGGTGCGATCGAGGTCGACGTCGACGCGGTGTGCGACGGGGTCGGCGGGGTCCTCATCGGCGCGGTGATGGAACACATCGAGGAGGCGGGTGTGCACTCCGGCGACTCGTCGTGTCAGATCCCACCGGCGACCCTGTCGGACGAGGAGCTCGACACGATCGAGGACATCGCGATCCGGCTGGCGCGCCGGCTCGGCGTGATCGGGCTGATGAACCTCCAGCTGGCCGTGAAGGATGAGCGCATCTGGGTCCTGGAGGCCAACCCCCGCGCATCGCGAACCGTGCCGTTCGTGTCGAAGGTGATCGGGGTGTCGCTCGCGCGCGTGGCGACGCTGGTGCTGACCGGTCGCACGATCGCCGAACTGCGGGCCGACGGTGTGCTCCCCATCGATCCACATCACTACCGGCATCTTCCGTACACGAGCGTGAAGGCCGCGGTGCTGCCCTTCGGACGGTTCCCCGGCGTCGATACGGTGTTGGGTCCGGAGATGAAATCGACCGGTGAAGTGATGGGGATCGACGCCGACAGCGGCATGGCGCTCGCCAAGGCGATGGTGGCTGCCGGGCACGCGCTGCCGCGCGCGGGTTCGGTGTTCGTCAGCGTCGCGAACCGTGACAAGCGCGCGATCGTCTTTCCGGCGAAGCGGCTGGCCGACCTCGGGTTCCGCCTGCTGGCAACCGGCGGCACGGCCGGGGTGCTGGAGCGCGCTGGGATCCCCGTCGAGCGGGTCGCGAAGGTGAGCGAGGGGCCTGACAACATCGTGGAGTTGATCCGCGGCGGCCGGGTCGATCTGGTGATCAACACCCCCTTCGGGCGGGCGCCGCGTTCGGATGGGTCGTTCATCCGGACGGCCTCGGCAGCGGCCGGGGTGCCATGTATCACGACGCTGCCCGGCGTGTTCGCGGCGGTGCGCGGCATCGAGGCCCTGCGCGGCGATGCCACCGAGCCGCGCTCGATCCAGGAACACCACGCCGCCGCCCATCGGGAACCCCTGCAGGCTCGACTCAGCTTCGACGAGGCCGCCGACGCGGCGGGAACCCCCATCGGATGAAGCGGGTTCGCGCGGAGATCCTATCCACCCGCAACCTGGGTGCCTACCAGTCGTTGACGCTGGTCGCGCCCGAGATCGCCGAACGAGCCAGGCCGGGACAGTTCGTGGCGGCCGCGATGCCGGACGATCGCGAGTTCGTGCTGCGCCGCCACCTCACGATCCACCAGTCCTCGCGTCGGGGCGGCTGGGCTGGCACCCTCGAGTTCGTCGTCGACCCGAGCGCGGGGCCGGGGACGAACTGGCTCTCCGAGCGGCGTGCACACGAGTTCCTCGACATCGTGGGGCCGCTCGGCAAACCGTTCTCCTACCCCAAGCGCCTCACGAATTGCCTGCTGATCGGAGAGGGTCGTTCCGTCGCGGGCCTCTACTTCTTGGCCCAGGAACTCGTGGCGCGCGGCAAGCGGGTCGACATGGTGATCGGCGGGGCGTCGCTGGAGGCGGTGTTCAAGCCGATCGAGGCCAAGCGGCTCTCACAACTCGTCACGGTCATGACCGCCGACGGATCCCTGGGCGAGCGAGGCGCGGTCGTCGACGCCCTGCCCGGCGCCGTGGAGCGGTCGTCGGCCGAGGTCGTCTATGCCGCGGGCCGTCCGGCGCTGCTGCGGGCCGTCGCCGCCTTGTGTCGCACGCGCAAGCTGCCGGCCCAGGTGGCGGTCGAAGAGCGGATGGGGTGCGGGTACGGCCTATGCGGGACGTGCGCAGTTCCAGTCGCGAACAAGGATGGATCGGATTGGGATCACGCCCGCGCATGCGTGGACGGTCCGGTCTTCAATCCGGCGCGCGTACTGTGGGATCGTTGGCCGGCCGCCGCCGCCAGCGCGCCCGCCCCACGAACCGATCCTGGGGTGCTCGAACCGGGCGTGGGAGGCTCGTGAGCCAGCAGAAGCGCTCCCTCGCGGTCGATCTCGGCGGGCTGGTCCTGCCGACGCCCGTCATGATCGCGTCCGGGTGCGCGGGAACCGGGCGAGAGCTGTCCGGGCTTGTCGATCTGCGTCGGGTGGGCGGCGTCGTGTCGCGAACGATCACGGTGCGCCCGCGCCGGGGCTCACCGCCGCCCCGGATCGCCGAGTCGCCGTCGGGCATCGTGTGGAGCACGGGGTTGCAGAACCCCGGGATCGATGCCTTCATCGGCGCCGAGATGCCCGCATTGGCGAAGGCCGGTTCGCCGCTGGTGGTCTCGATCGGCGGCGGCACGCTCGAGGACTACGTGCGTCTCACCGGCGCGCTGCAGGGGCGCGCCGAAGTGGTCGGCATCGAGATCCATCTTTCGGGGCCCGACGAGGAGTTCGAGCGGCCCGTGCTCGGTGTGCATGTCGATCGGGTCACCGAGATCGTTGGTGCGGTCGCGAGGATGTCGCTCGTCCCGGTGTTCGCCAAGCTGCCCGGTGGCGTCGACATCGTCCCCCTGGCGATCGCGGCCGCGCGCGCCGGTGCGACGGGATTGACGCTCACGGGCTCGCCCCCGGCGCTCCACGTCGATGCAACGACCGCGCAAGTGACGCTCGCAGAGGCTGGGAGTTGGCTCGCCGGTCCCGCGCTCAAGCCGCTCATGCTTCGCGCGGTGCACGAGGTACATCGCGCGCTGCCACGGATGCCGTTGATCGCGAGCGGCGGTATCCGCAGCGCAACCGACGCGATCGAGGCATTGCTGGTCGGCGCCACGGCGGTGCAGGTCGGCTCGGCGACGATGATCGACCCGACGGCACCGGTGTCGATCGCCCAGGGTGTTATGAAGGAGTTGAAGGCTCGTGCGCTGACCTCTCCCATGCACCTGCGTGGTGCGGCCGCGCACGCGGTGCAGCGGGGAGCGGAGGAGGCGACGACGTGATCCCGCGTCCCGAGAACCCGCTCGCGGTCGCACTGGATGTGTCCGACCTGGACGTCGCGGAACGCCTCGCTGCGACGTTGGCGCCGGCGGTCGGGTTGTTGAAGATCGGTTTCGAACTGTTCTGGGCGCACGGCCCAGAGGCGGTGCGGCGCATCCTTCCTCACGGGCCGGTGTTCATGGATAGCAAGCTGCACGACATCCCGAACACGGTGGAGCGCGCGAGCGCGAACATCGCTCGGCTCGGCGTTCGCATGTTCAACGTGCACGCCCTGGGCGGTGAGTCGATGATGCGCGCCGCGCGTGACGGTGCCGAGCGCGGTGCGCTGGATGCAGGCGTTGCGACACCGATCGTGATCGCGGTCACCGTGCTGTCGTCGCAGGCCGGGGAAGGACTTGCGTCGCCCGCCTCGCTCGCGTGGGAGGCGAAGGAGGCGGGACTCGACGGCGTCGTCGTGTCCGGTGAGGATGTGCGTGCGGTACGTCAGGCGTGCGGGGAGGAGTTCTGTCTCGTCGTGCCGGGCATCCGGCCCGAGGGCACGAACGGCCACGATCAGGTGCGCGTCCTCACGCCCCGCGACGCGATGGAGCGCGGCGCGGACTATCTCGTCGTCGGCCGCGCCATCACGACCGCGGAGGATCCGGTCGGCGCCGCTCGCGCGATCGTACGCGAAGTTGGCTGAAACCCGCAGGTCACAAGGTTCGCAGCGGTTTGTCCCGTGTCCGAACCCGTGCGTATACTCCCCGCGTTCTCGCACCTTCCATCGATCCCGAAGGAGACTGTTCATGGCTCTTCCGACACTTACCCCGGAGCAGCGCGCCGACGCCCTCAAGAAGGCCGCAGCCGCTCGCAAGAAGCGCGCCGAGGTGAAGGCGGAACTCAAGTCCGGCAAGCGCACGCTCGCCGACGTCCTGAAGCGCGCGGACAAGGACGACACGCTCGGCAAGATGAAGGTCACGACCGTCTTGGAGTCCCTGCCCGGTGTCGGGAAGGTTCGCGCGCAAAAGATCATGGAGGAGCTCGGCATCTCCGCGACGCGGCGCGTGCGCGGTCTCGGCAGCAAGCAGCGCGAGCTGCTGCTGACGAAGTTCGGCAAGAAGTAGCGAGCACGCGTGCGTCGCGGCACGCTGGTGGTCATCGCGGGCCCCTCCGGTGTCGGGAAGGGAAGCGTCGTGCAGCGCCTGCGCTCACGAGATCCCCACGGGCTTGCGCTTTCCGTCTCGGCGACCACACGGCCTGCCCGCCCGGCAGAGGCCGATCGCGTCGACTACCTGTTCGTCGACGGAGCGGAGTTCGATCGCATGGTGGAGGCCGACGAGCTGCTGGAATGGGCGGAGGTCTACCCGCACCGGCGCTACGGCACTCCGCGCGCCTTCGTCGAGCAGCAGCTCGAGGCCGGCCGGGACGTGCTGCTTGAGATCGACGTCCAGGGAGCGGCCCAGGTTCACGCGCAGGCGCCCGAGGCGATCTTGGTGCTGCTGGTGCCGCCGTCCCTGGATGCCCTCGAGGTGCGGCTGCGGGGTCGCGGCACGGAAGACGACGCCGGGATCGCAGAGCGATTGGCCGTGGCGCGGCGGGAGTTGGAGCAGGGCGGGTGGTTCGATCATGTCGTGGTCAACGACGATCTCGAACGGGCGAGCGACGAGGTCGCTGCTATCATCGAGGCGTCACGCACCCGCTGACCTGCCCCGACCTGCCGAGAGACGGCACAGGAGTGCTTCCCACATGATCGAACCCAAGATCGACGACCTGCTTGCCGCCGTCGACTCCAAGTACACGCTCGTGATCGTGGCGGCCAAGCGCGCACGAGAGATCAACTCGTACTACAGCCAGCTCGGCGAAGGGCGCGGCGACTTCGTGCCGCCGTTGGTCGAGACCGGACTTCGGAACAAGCCGCTGTCGATCGCCCTCGAGGAGATCGCCGAGGGCAAGATCGCCTACGAGCGTCCCGAGGAGATCGTCGAGGTCGATTGACGTGAGCGATCTGCGGGGCCGCCGAGTGCTGCTCGGGGTCACCGGCGGCATCGCCGCGTACAAGGCGGCGTACCTGGCTCGCGAGCTCACACGCGCCGGCGCGACGGTCACCGCCGTGCTCACCGAGTCCGCGACCCGATTCATCGGCACCGACACGTTCGCAGGGCTGACCGGACGTCGGGCCTACGATTCGATCTGGGAGGCCCCCGGCGAGGTGCTGCACGTTCGGCTCGCGCGGTCGACCGACGTCGCGGTCATCGCACCGGCCACGGCCAACACGATCGCGAAACTCGCGCACGGGCTCGCCGACGATCTGCTGTCGGCCACGCTGTTGGAATACGACGGGCCGCTGGTGATCGCTCCCGCGCTCCACAGCGGCATGTGGGCCGCGGCTGCGACGCAGGCCAACGTCGCCACGCTCGTTGCGCGCGGCGTGGCCGTCGTCGGCCCCGTGGAAGGTGCGCTTGCCCACGGCGATGACGGGATCGGCCGCATGAGCGAACCCGCCGAGATCGTCGATGCCGCGATCGCGGCCGCCGAGGCGCCCGGCATGCAAACGGCGACCCGAGCGTGGGACAGCCTCGCGGCGCATCACGTGCTGGTCACGGCCGGGCCGACCCGTGAGCCGATCGATCCGGTTCGCTACCTGGGCAACCGCTCCAGCGGCAAGATGGGTGTGGCGGTTGCGGCCGAGGCGCTCGCGCGAGGCGCGCGGGTCACGCTGGTGCTTGGGCCCGGCGCCGTTCGCCCGCCGATCGGTGTCGAGGTGATCGATGTGGACACGGCCGACGAGATGCGCGCAGCGGTCCTCGGATACGCCGACGACGCGGATGTGATCGTGATGGCCGCGGCCGTCGCGGACTTCCGGCCGAAGGCCGCCGCCGAGCGCAAGCTGAAGAAGGAGCACGGGGTCCCCGAGCTCCTGTTGGAACCGACGCCCGACATCCTGGCCGAGGTGGGGGCGCGCAAGCGTGCGGGGCAGGTCGTGGTGGGCTTCGCCGCAGAAACGCACGACGTCGAGGCCGCTGGGCGTGCGAAGCTGGTCGGAAAGCATCTCGATCTGCTGGTCGCGAACGAGGTCGGTCGGGACGGGACCGGATTCGGGGGGGACTCCAACCACGCCGCCATCGTCGCGGCCTCGGGAGACGATGTGGCGCTGCGCACCTGGACGAAGGCCGAACTGGCGACCGCGCTGTGGGACCGGGTGGCGGCGCTGCTCGGCCCGGCGGCTCCCCCTGAACCCTGACGGGCATCCGTACCCCCCGGTAGACTCAACCGATCATGACGCAGGGCTATCTCTTCTCGTCCGAATCCGTTACCGAAGGACACCCGGACAAGCTGGCCGACCAGATCAGCGACGCCGTGTTGGATTCGATGCTCTCCCAGGACAAGAACGCGCGCGTCGCGTGCGAGACGCTCGTCACCACAGGCGTCGTCTTCGTGTCGGGCGAGATCACCCTCGTCCAGGGCTACGTCGACATCCCCTCGATCGTGCGCGACACGATCGTCGAGGTCGGCTACACGGACGCGAAGTTCGGGCTCGACGGCTACACGTGCGGAGTCATCACGGCGATCCAGGAGCAGTCGCCGGACATCGCGATGGGGGTCGACCACGCCCTGGAGGAGCGCGAGGAGCACTCCGGGGACGACCTCGATCATCTCGGCGCCGGCGACCAGGGCATGATGTTCGGGTACGCCTGCCGTGAGACCGATGAGCTGATGCCGCTGCCGATCGCGATGGCCCACCGGCTCGCCAAGCGCCTGTCCGACGTCCGCAAGGCGGGCGTCGTTCCGTATCTGCGGCCCGACGGCAAGAGCCAAGTGTCGGTTGAATACGTCGACAACAAGCCGGTGCGCGTCGATACGGTGCTGATCAGCGCGCAGCATCGCGAGGAGGTCGATGTCGAGACGCTGCTTCGGCCCGACATCGAGGCCGAGGTGATCGACCCTGTGCTCCGCGAGTTCCCCGACCTGCGGACCGAGGCCGTGCGCGTGCTCGTGAACCCGACCGGGCGGTTCGAGATCGGCGGCCCGAAGGCCGACACCGGCCTGACCGGGCGCAAGATCATCGTCGACACCTACGGCGGCATGGCGCCGCACGGTGGCGGGGCGTTCTCGGGCAAGGACCCGACGAAGGTCGACCGATCGGCTGCGTACATGGCGCGCTACGTCGCCAAGAACGTCGTCGCGGCCGGGCTCGCCGATCGATGCCAGCTCCAGGTCGCCTATGCGATCGGCACGGCACATCCTGTCTCGCTGATGATCGAGACCTTCGGCACCGCCACCGTCGATCCGGCGCTGGTGCACAAAGCCGTGTGGGACATCTTCGACTTCCGTCCGGCAGCGATCATCCGCGATCTGGACCTCGCACGCCCGATCTACGGCGAGACGGCTGCCTACGGCCACTTCGGCCGCAAGGAGTTCCCCTGGGAGGCCACCGATCGCATCGACGCGCTCCGAAGCGCCGTCGGCGCCTGAGGTTCTCGCCGGGCCGGTCTCGGTCTGCGTCGACCGCCCGCTGCTCGCCCTCGACAAGCCGTTCACCTACGACCTGCCCGCCGACCTGCATGCGGGTATCGGCTCGTACGTGCGCTTCCGGTTCCACGGCACGCTGACACGCGGCTGGATCCTCGGTGCGACGGACGACCTGCCGGCACGGATGCTCCCGGTCGGCAAAGTCGTGTCGCCCGTGCGCTATTTCGATGCCCACCTGCTCGAGCTCGCCCGATGGATCGCCGAACGGTACGTCGCTCCGCTCGCGACCGTGCTGGGAGCGATGTCGCCACCTCGCGTGGCAGGGGAGGAGCATCACGTCGGGGGCCCGGGCGACACTCCGGGGGGCGCTTCGCTCCTTCCCTCGGCTTCGCCTCGGTCAGAGC
>DATECH010000073.1:0-18135 GCA_035287005.1 Actinomycetota bacterium
CGAACGGCTCCGCCTCGGCCGGCCGTCCAGCCAGGCGCCGCACGTCGGCAGCCTGCACGAGCGCGTTGGCTCGCAGGTCGGTCGAGTCCGTCTGCTCCGCCAGGCTGAGCCCCTCGCGCACGAGGCGCTCGGCCTGTGCACCGCGGCCACGGCGCACCATCACGCGTGCCCGCGCGGTTCGCCACCCGACCTGGGCGGGGATGTCGTCGGCATGCGCCTCCGCGACCTCGGCGAGGGCCAGTGCCTCGTCGAGGCGGTCGTCGTCGACGACCAAGATGTGCGCCAGCGACGACGCGAGGTAGGCCCGGAGCGCGTCGTTGCGTGCATGCGCCGCGGCGGCGAGCCCCCGCTGCATCTGCGGCTCGGCCGCCTGCGGCTGTCCGGCGAGCACCTCGATCTGCGCGGCTCGATGCAGGGCGACGGCCAGATCGCTCCCAGCGCCGAGCTCATCGAGCGCCGCGACGCAGCGCGCGATCTCACCCCGCGCCTCGTCGAATGCCGCGCGGCGAGCCCGCAGCAGCGCGAGCGCTCCGCGCACGTCGTGCTCGGCGAGCGGACCTCGCACGCGCGGAAGGAATGATTCGCAGCGAGCCTCGGCTTCCCCGACGGCGACGGGTCCGTCCAACAACGCCACCGCGGCGCCCCGCAGGGCGGCGGTCTCCTCCTGCCAGTGCGACGTGGCGGCGGCGTGATCGGCCGCCTTGATGAGGTCGTCAGCCACCATGCCGTTTTGGGCACGAGCGGCGTGCACGAGTCCGCGAAGCGCCCAGGCACGGGACAACGCCCACGACTGCTCGTCGTCGGCGAAGGCGGCGATCGCCTCGTCGGCCGCATTGCGCGCTCCTTCGAGCGCGTCGTCGTGTCCGGCGGTCGTGCGCAGCCGAGCTCTGAGGAGCCGTACGCGCCAGTCGACGTCGTCGCCGACGACCGAGGCGGCGAGGGCCGCCTCGGCGATCTCTCGATCGGCGGGACGTTCCGGCGCCGCGAGGGCTCCATGGTCGGCGGCGAGGTACAGCAGCTCGGCGCGACGGGCGGGATCGTCGTCCAGCAGCGCGGCCGCACGGCGTTCGAGCCTCGCCGCACCGTCCAGGTCGCCCTCGGAGACGGCGGCGGCGGCCGACCAGGTGAGTAGTTCCAGGGCGTCGGTGCCATCTGCCTCGGGTGCGTCGGGACGCAGGCGGCAGCTGGCCACGAGGTGATCGCCGATCTCGTCGGCGTGGCGCCACATCCGTTCATCCGAGATCCGTTCCGCGTAGCGTCCGAACCGTTCATGGGCGGCCGCTTGCGCCCAGTCGGGCACGCCGGCGAGCACGGCGTCGCGGAACCGATGGTGTCGGAACCGGAAGGAGTCGGCGCCGTCCGCGACGAGGTATCCGCGCGCGACGAGATCCGCGAGGTACGTGGGCACGCCCGCCCGAGCATCGGTCGGCACCACGTCGAGCAGCGGCTCGACGTCGAGCCGCTCACCGGCGACGGCGGCCGTACCGAGGACCGCGAGCTCGTGGGGAGGCAGGGTCTGCAGACGCTGCCGGATCATCCCCAGGGACCCGTCCGGCAGCGGTACCTGCGAGAGGTCGGCCATCGCGAGCCAACGTCCTTGGCCGGGGGCGAGCGTCCCGGTCTCGGCAAGCGTCGCGAGCGCCTGTTCGAGTGCGAGGGGGTTGCCCCCCGCCCGCGCCGCGATCGCGGCGGCCACGCCGTCGTCCGCGGCGCCCAGGAGCTCGCCGACGAGCAGCGCCGCATCTTCGGCCGGCAGGTGGGCGAGGCGGATGCAGGGGACGCCGTCGGTTTCCCGGGTCATCGTGAGCACGATCAGCAGCGAGGCGTCGCGCACGCCTCCCGCGACATCGGCGAGGAGGCGCACGAAGCCGGCGGGTGCCCGATCGGCGTCGTCGATCTGCAGCAGCGTCGGGTGGCCGGCGATCGTGACCTCCACGAGGCGTCGAAGCGCCCAGGCGACCTGATCGGGGTCGGTCGCGCCGTCCAGCGCCACCAGGGCAGCCAGGTGCGGGAGGACGCGAGCGGCGTCGGGCTGTCCGGCGAAGAGCTCCTGAAGGCGCGCATGAGCCTGGATCATCGGCGTCCGGGCGTCGAGACCCGTGAGGGCCTCGACGATGGGCGCAAGCGGCCATCGGGCGCCGCCGCTTTCGGGCGGCGGGCACGAGATCGACAGGGCCCGCGCATCGCCGAGCGACCCGGCGAGATCGCGGACCAGGCGGGTCCGACCCACCCCGGGCTCGCCGGCAACGATCACGCAGGATGCGCTGCGCTCCACCACGGTGCGCTCGAAGCGGGCGCGGAGGTCCGCGATCTCTGGGTCTCGACCGATCAGCGGCGCATCCCACGGAGCGAAGGATCGGAACGACGTTGGCGGACCGTCCGCCGGCGGGGTCGCGTCACGCGGTTCGGCAGGTACGAGGAGTGGCTCGGGCATCACGACCACGGGCTCGGGTGCGACGGATGCGACCGGATCGGGTGCCTCCGCGGTGGGCTGGGGCGCTTCCGCCACGGGCGCCGGCGTGTCCACGGCAGGCTCCGCTACGGGCGGTGACGGGTCGGGGACCGCGCTCAACTCGCGCACGCCGGTCAGCAGGAGATAGGTCTCGTCGCCCACGCGCAGCGACTCGGTCGCGGCGCCACCCTGTGTCAGCTGGCCGAGCTCGTCCCCCGCGATGACCTCGCCGCTGCGGGCGGCCTTTTGAAGACGAACCGCGCTGTCGATGACCTGCTGCCACTTGGCGTCCTGCTCCTTCTTCGCGTGCACCTCGGTCGCGTCGATGCCGATCCGCAGGTTGGGCGCCGCAGCCTGCGCCTGCAAACCGAGCTGCACCGCCTGCATCGCGGCACGATCCGAGGGCGTCAGCAACGCGATCAGGGTGCCCGGCGCATCGGGCGAACCTTCGAAGACCGCCCCGACCGCCTCGAAGATGCGGCCCACCAGCTCGATCACCTCATAGACCGTGCGCCCGGTGATCCCGACCGCCACGGCGGCGAACACCGGGTAGCTGACGGGCGTTGCGGCGGGAGGCGCGGACCCGGCCGTGGAGGCGCTATCCATCCGCGCGGCTCCCGGCCCCGACAGTGGCGGCCATCGCGAGGCTGAAGTCGTGCGGGCTGGTCGCGACCGCGCGCGCGTCTTCCTCCGTCACGTGGCCGTCACGCACCAGATCCAGCAGCGACTGGTCGAAGGTCTGCATCCCGTCGTAGCGGCTCTCGGCGATGACCTCGTGCATCGAGGGCTCGAGGTCGGGATCCAGGATCCGGTCGTACACGCGTCCGGTGTTCAACATGACCTCGACGGCCGGCACGCGCCCTCGGCCGTCGGCGCGCTCGAGCAGTCGCTGCGAGATCACGCCGCGAAGCGCGCCCGCCACGGAGACGCGCATCTGCGCCTGCTGCGCGGGAGGGAACATCTCCACGATGCGCGAGATCGTCTCGGCGGCGTCGATCGTGTGCATCGTGGACAGCACGAGATGGCCCGTCTGCGCGGCCTGGATCGCGGCCAGCGCCGTCTCGTCGTCTCGGATCTCTCCGAGGAAGATCACGTCGGGGTCCTGACGCAGGGACTGTCGCAGCGCCGTGCCGTAGGAGTCCGTGTCGCGACCGACTTCCCGCTGGCGGATCACCGACATCGCGTCGGTGAACACGACCTCGATCGGGTCTTCGATCGTGACGATGTGCGCGCGGCGTGTGCGGTTGATGAACCCGAGCAGGGTTGCGATCGTGGTCGTCTTGCCGGCACCGGTAGGGCCCGTGACGAGGATGAGACCGCGGCGCGTCTCGGCCAGCGACTGGATCACCGGCGGCAGGGCGAGTTCCTCGAACGTCAGGTCTTCCGGACTCACCCAGCGGATCGCCAGCCCGACCGTGTCGGATTGACGCAGCACGTTCACGCGGAAGCGGCCGACACCCTCCATCGTGTAGGCGAAGTCGGCCTCACGCGTGCGCGCAAATTCCTCCGCCTTGTGCGGCGGCATCAACGCATCGGCGATCTGACGCGCATCGGTTGGGCTGATCTCCGGAAACGGTGTCGGCAGCAGCTCGCCGTCCACCCGGATGAAGGGCACGTTGCCCGCTTTCAGGTGCACGTCGCTTGCCCGCCGCTCGACCGCGTACCGAAGCAGTTCCGCAGGGTCCATCCCCGAGACCTTCCGAATCGATTCCTGCGGAAGGCTTCGGCCGTTGGGGGGACGCCTTGAGCTTCGGGGGACGGCCGGGCCCCAGTCTGCTCGGGATCGGTTGCGCCGCAGTATGCTCGTGACTATGGGGCGCGGTAGGCGCTCCAAGCCTCCTGCATGCGGATCGCCTGGTCGGGCGAGAACTCGAACATGCACGAGTCGAAGGTGTAGTCCATGAAGTTCGTGACGGGGTCGAGCCCCGGCGCGGTGCACGTATCCCGCCCCTGCGGGCACTCGTAGGCCGGCGAAGCCTCGGCGGGTGTGTCGTCGATGAGATCGCCGCCCTTGCATCCGCCTTCGAACGTGTGGAAGAGGTTCATCCAGTGCCCGATCTCGTGCGTCGTGGTGTCACCGGCGCTGTAGTCGGCGCCCCACCCGCCGCCCGGCAGCGACTTGTAGTGAACGACGACCCCGTCCAGGACCCCGACCGCGTCGGCGTCCTGCGCGAAGTACGCCCATCCCAGCAGCGAGCTGCCCAGGTTGGCCGAGTAGATGTTGAGGGTTTCCGGACCGCCGACCTTGAGCGCGGCCTTCATCTTGCGCTCCTTGCCGCCGGTGAGTCGGAACCAACCGCTGTTCGTCGTTCGATCGACCGACACCAGATCGAACTGGAAGCCGGTATCCGCGCCGCCGGTCGCACCCCCGTAGGACGCGTTGAGCACGTTGATCTGCCGGTTGATCTGCCGGTTCCGCACGTTGCCACCTGCGGCGGTCTCGTCGGCGCGGAGCACGTGGAACGCGACCGGGATCGTCACCGGTCCGGCGGCGATCGAGGCAACGGCCGCCGACTCGGCCTGTGGGTGCCGTGCGAGCCAGCGGGTGAGCCGGTCGGCGCCGCGCAACCGGACGACGTCGCGGGTCATGTGGCCATTGGCGCGTGCGATCTGTCCCGTTCGCTGCAGGCATGCGGTGCCGCGGTCGAAGTACCTCGCACCGGCGTTCGGCGCGAGCGAGACCACGATGACGCCGGCAACGATCGCTGCCGAGGCGAAGCGGGCGGATCTGCGCATCCTGTTCCCTCCCGAGCCGGTGGTCGGACCGGCATTCTACGGCGGCTGGGGGACCGGGGTATCAGCCGGAAGGCGGTGTCGGGAGTCGGCAGATGACCCCGGACCGTTAGCATCCGTGGTCATGACCGAGATCGACGCGATCGACGGGGATGTGCTCCGCGGCGAGCCACCCACATTCGACCCGGAAGCCGCGGCAGCGCTTGCGGCAGACCTCTTCGGCGTGCACGGCACCGCCTCCCCGCTAGGCAGCGAGCGAGATCAGGGGTTTGCGATCGTTGGCGCCGATGGACCGGTCGGCGTGCTGAAGATCTCCAACGCCGGTGAGGATCGCGCGATCGTCGACATGGAGACCGCAGCGGCGCTGCACGTGCTGTCGGCCGACCCGGCGTTGCCGGTGGCCGCCCCCCTGGCGGTGGCGGGCGCTGATCCCACGCTCGGTCCTGCGTCGTTCGCCGCGGTCGTGGTGGGACCCTCGGGAGCCTCGCATCTGGTGCGTGCCTTCGCCTTCATGCCGGGCGCGGCGTCGATCGATCCGCTCGAGCTCGACGCGGAGGCGCTGCACGACTACGGCGTCACGGTGGCGCGGTTGGGTCGCGCGATGCGCTCCTTCTTCCATCCGTCGGCGGGGCGCGTGTTGTTGTGGGACGTGCAGCACGCCCTGTTGCTCCGTCCGATGGCCGACGCGATCGAGGATCCGGTGCATCGCCGCCTCGTCGACATGGTGCTCGATCGGTTCGAGCGCCACGTCGTGCCCGCGTGGCCCCGGTTGCGTTCGCAGGTGATCCACGGCGATGTGACGCTCGATAACGCGCTCGTCGACGAGCGCGGGCGGATCAGCGGCATCATCGATTTCGGCGACATGAGCCACAGCGCGCTCGTGTGCGATCTTGCCGCGGCGCTGGAGTCGCTGCTCGCGGGTCACGAACCGGCCGACGTCGTGCCGATGGCGATGCGATTCATCGACGGCTACCGCTCCGTCACGCCGTTGGAACCCGAGGAGCTCCAGGTATTGCCGGATCTGCTATCGGCGCGCCTCGTCACCGTCGCGGTGCTGTTCGGCTGGCGTGCGAGGCGCCACCCGGACAACTCCTACCTCCGCGGGTGGGAGGAACGGTTGTGGCCTCTGCTCGCGTCCCTCGAGGACGACGGGGGGGCACGGTTGCGTGAGCGTCTCCGGGCGCACCCGGTGCCCGCGGATGACGCCGACCTGACCGCGCGTCGCGTGCGCGTGTTCGGCCCGGCGCTGTCGCCGCTGACCTACGATCGGCCTCTGCACCTGGGGCGTGGCGACGGGGTCTGGCTGTTCGACACCGACGGGAACCGCTACCTGGACTGCTACAACAACGTGCCGGTCGTCGGGCACTGTCACCCGCGCGTTGCGGAAGCGATCGCCCAGCAGTCCCGGCTGCTCAACACCAACATGCGCTACCTGCACGATGCGTCCGTCGAACTTGGGGAGCGACTGGTCGCGAGCATGCCGCCCGGCTCCGGCCTGGACACCGTGCTGTTCGTCAACTCCGGCAGCGAAGCGAACGACACCGCCTGGCGGCTCGCGACGATCGCCACCGGGGGAGGGGGTGGTCTCGTGACCGCGTTCGCCTACCACGGCGTGACCCAGGCGATCAGCGATCTGTCGCCGGAGGAGTGGCGCGGCGGGTACCACCCGTCGCACGTCGAGCTGTTCGAGGCGCTCGACCCCTATCGGGACACGACGTCGCCGCAGGAGGCCGCGGCGGCGCTGACGCGCGCCGCCGAACGGCTGGCGCAGCGTGGCGTCGTGCCCGCGATCGCGTTCGTCGACGGCGGCTTCACCAGCGACGGCATCCTCGCTCCACCGGCCGCCTACGTGCGAGGGCTCGCAGAGCGCACCCGCGACGTCGGCGCGCTCTACGTCGCCGACGAGGTCCAGGTGGGTCACGGGCGTGGCGGCGCCGGGCTGTGGTCGTTCGCAGGCGCCGGCGTGGTGCCCGACGTGGTGACGATGGGCAAACCTATGGGCAACGGGCACCCTGTCGCGGCGCTCGTGACGCGTCGCGAGCTGACCGAGCGACTCGCCGAGACGACGGAGTGGTTCTCGACCTTCGGGGGCAATCCCGTGGCGTGCGCGGCCGCGCTTGCCGTGCTCGACGTGATCGAGGATCAGCGACTCGTCGAACAGGCCGGTCGCATCGGGCCGGCCCTTCGCACGGCCCTTACCGAACTCGCCGCAACGCACCCGGCGATCGGCGACGTGCGCGGCCTGGGGCTGCTCACGGGTGTCGAGCTGGTGCGCGACGCAGAGACCGGGGAGCCGGACGCCGATCTCGCGGACGCCGTCAAGAACGGCCTGCGGGCCCGCGGCGTGCTGGTCGGCACGACGGGCCACCGCGACAACGTCTTGAAGGTGCGTCCGCCGTTGGTCTTCAACGAGGAGCACATCCCGCTGGTAGTCGAAGCGCTGGACGACGCGCTGGTCTCACTCGGGCGGTGACCACGCGGCGAACTCGCCACCGCTGACGAAGCTCGGCGCGGCGCCGGCGCGCACCGGCTGGACCCAGATCCCCGCACGGCCCTGAACCAGGCCTGCGAAGACGAAGGCCCGGCCATCGGGCGCCCACGGCGTCAACGCCTGCGCGTACTGGTCGAAGAAGGGAACGTAGTTCGAGAAGAAGGTCGGGCTCGGCAGGAACGGTTTCGATACGAATCGCAGCCGCCCGTCCCAGACACGCCACCGATGCGTCGCCTCGATCTCGGCGCCGGGCTCGACGCTCATGAGGAGCAGGGCGTCGCCGCGAGGCGACCAGGCGAACGCGGTGGTCTCGCCCCCCGTGACGAGGGTCGCCGGTCCACCCTCGACGTCCCGGACGAACACGCCCGCCTGGGTTCCATCGGGCCGATCGATGCGATAGGCGAGCCGTCGCCCGTCGGGGCTCGGCACGAACAGGATGCCTCCCCGGAAGGTCTCGAGAACGCGGCGCTCTCCGGCGTCGACGATCACGAGCTGTTGGGCGCCGCCCCCGGAACGAGCGGCGTAGACGATGCGGTCGTCGGGCAGCCACGCCGGCGCCTGGAACGTGCCCGGGCGGTCATCGGCCGGCTGGAGCTCGCTGACGAGGTCGGTGCTGCCGAGTCCATCGGCCCCGACGTGCACGAAGAGATCCCTGCCGTTCGGCGACCACGCCAGATAGAGCGGGCTGCCGCCGCCGACGGGATTGTCCTGCGGCGCCGCGACGGCCCCCTCGATCACACCCAGGCCGATGCTGGCGCCCGCGTTTCCGAGGTAGACGAGCCTGGACGAGGTGGGGTCCCACTCCAGGAAGAAGGGCGCGATCGACAATGGGATCTCGACTCGGTTCGTGCCGAATCGCGACGCGGTGACGACGCTCGCCTGCCCGCCGCGGATCTCCACCCACGCGAGGGACCGTCCGTTGGGTGAGGCGACGGGCTGCTGCACCGTGAGGCCGCTGCCCGCATCGGTCGTGAGGGGAAGGAGGCTGCCTCCGTCGCGGTCCATCGTGACGAGGTTGCCGTCGTCTCGCAGGACGACCAGGCGGTCGCCGCTCAGCCCCGCGGATCCCTCTGGGCTCGGTGACGCCGGGCTCGAGGCAACCTCGTCCGCGGATCGGGTGGTGCAGGCCGCCGTCACGGCGAGCGCAAGGATGAGAAGTGGAAGCAGGCGACGCATCCCACGAGCCTATGTCGACTCGTCGCGAAGGGTAGGCGAGCCAGCGCGTAGGGTATCCGCGGCCGAGAGGGGGGGAGCCGCATGCCCGACGAGCAGAGGGTGGAAGTCACCGCGCATGGGCCGTATCGGGTCGGCGGCGGCGTGCCACTGTCCCGCACCGCGCAGGTCGAAACCGAGTACGGCGAGCCGGTCGCCTATGAGCCGGATCAGGCCCTGCCCGTGGGCAAGACGTACCAGCTGTGCCGCTGCGGCAACTCCTCGACCAAGCCCTTCTGCGACGACACGCACGAGCGGGTGCCGTTCGACGACCGGGAGGTGGCCGATCGCGGCACCTACGAGGAGCGCGCCCATCCCTATCGTGGGGGCGCGATCACGATGTTCGACGACCGCACGCTGTGCACGCAGGCGGGATACTGCGGCGATCGGTTCCGCAACGTCTGGGCGATGCTCGCCGACGCGGATGACCCTGCGGTTGCGGAGCGGATCAGGCACATGTCGCGGCTCTGTCCCTCCGGGCGGCTCGCGACGCAGCCGGACGGCGCCGAGCATCGCGACGAACCTGGCTATGCGCCGTCGATCGGCGTGATCCGCGACGGTCCGCTGTGGGTGCGTGGCGGCGTGCAGGTGGTCGCGGTCGACGGCAAGCCCTACGAGCGGCGCAACCGGGTGACGCTGTGCCGCTGTGGCCACTCACGGAACAAGCCGTTCTGCGACGGCAGCCACAAGGACGTCGGCTTCTCCGACGGGTGACGCTCAGCGCTGGCGCAGGCGCGGACTCAAGATCTCGTCCAGCGCGAACCCGACCATCGTGAAGGCCAGCGTGACCAGCACGATGCAGATGCCCGGCGGGATCAGCCACCACCAGTAGCCGGCGGTCATGGCGCCGGCGGTGAACGCGCTTTCGATCACCTTGCCCCACGAGATCGCGACCGGATCGCTCAGCCCCAGGATCGCCAGCGTCGTCTCCGACAGGATCGCGAGCGCCACCATCAGGATCGTGTTCGCGAACAGCACCGGGAACACGTTGGGCAGCACATGTCGCGTGACGACGTGCCAGTGGCTGCCGCCGATCGCGCGCGAGCGCTCGATGTAGGAGCGCTCCTTGACCGTCAACGCCTGTGCGCGTACGAGCCGCGCGGTTGCGGCCCACGAGGTGATCGCGATCACGACGATCACGTTGGTGAGACTCGCGCCCAGCACCGTCGCCAACGCGATCGCGAGCGCGAGCCACGGGATCACGAGGAACCAGTTCGTCAGCGCGTTGAGACCGGCGTCGATCCTCGTGCCGCCGAAGTAGCCGGCAGAGATGCCCACGATCGCACCGATCAGCATCGCGCCGATCGCCGCCGTCACCCCGACCAGCAGCGACACCCGGGCGCCGACGATCAACAGGTCGAGCACGGAGCGCCCGAAGTTGTCGGTGCCGAGCGGGTAGCCGACCTGGGGCGGGGCGTGCAGGGGCCCGGTCGCGAGCGCCGGGGAGACCTCAGCCTCGCTCACCAGCAGCGGAGACGCCACCGCGACCACCGTGAAGAACACGAGGATGCTGAGACCAACCATCCCCCGCCGGCTCGCGCGAAACGTGGCCCAGTGACCGGCCATCGTCGCGCGCCGTCGGCTCCACGTGCTGACCTTCGCGGGGCGAACGACCCTTGCCTCCGTCGCCATCTCAGGCCTGCTTGATCCGCGGGTCGAGGTAGCCGTACGTGATGTCGGCGATCAGATTCGCCAGGATCACGGCTGCGCTCGCGATCAGGAACACCCCCTGGATCACCGGGAAGTCGAGCGTCTGGATCGCCTGGTACGTGAGCAACCCGAGGCCTGGCCAGGAGAAGACCGTCTCGATCACGATCGCGCCGCCGAGCACGAATCCGAAACTGAGGAAGATCAGCGTGAACGCCGGCAGGAACGCGTTCGGCACGACGTGTCGCTTGCGCACCAGCCGATCGGGAACGCCCTTGGCTCGAGCGGTCTGTACGAAGTCCTCGTGCGTCGTGTCGATCATCGACGAACGCATCACGATCGCGTAGCCGCCGATGTAGCCGAGCGTCAGCGTGAGCAAGGGCAGGAAGAGGTGATCCACGATATCCACGACCCTGGCGGTGCCGGTGAGCCCGCCGGTCGTGTACCCGCCGGCCGGGAACCAGTGGAGCCATCCGGAGAACACCAGCAACAGCAGCATGCCGAGCCAGCCCTCGGGCATGGAATACAGGATCAGCGAGCCGTACTGGGAGGTCGTGTCGAACCGCCCACCGCGCCGCCAACCGCCGCGGATCCCGATCACGACCCCGAAGTAACTCGCGAACAGGGTGCCGAATCCCACCAGCACTACGGTGGGCAGCATCCTGCTCCCGATCATGTCCTTGACTTCTTTCGTGGTCGTGAGCGACTCGCCGAGGTTGCCCGAGAGCGTCTGCTGCATGTAGACGAAGTATTGCTGGAGCATCGGGCGATCCAGCCCGAGCTCGTGCTGCAGGCGCGCGATGTCGTCGGGGGTGAGCTTCTCGCTTCGCGCCAACACCGCGACGGGGTCTCCCGGCAGGATCCGGAACAGGAAGAAGTTGAACGTCAACACGAACCACAGGGTCACGACGGCCTGCAGCGTCTTGCTGACCAGGTACCGCCGTGACCCCATGGCTGCCGAGTGCCCCTACGCCTCGTCGGCCCCTGTGCGGCGGCCTCTGCGGATCACCACGATCACGACGCCGGCGATCACGGCCGCGGCCACCAACCAGATCCAACCGGGTATCGAGGTCGATCCGCTGTTCGACGCTCCGACGACCGGCTTGACCGACAGGAGGGTGTCGTAGTTGTAGGTGGGCAGCAGATACCCGTCCGCTCCGGGCGAGGGGATCCAGCCCGTGAACCTGTCGTTGCGGTAGGCCTCGAGCCAGTTGGGGTAGGCAAGCACCACGCCGGGCACCTGCTCGTACTCGTATCGCTGCGCTTCATGCACGATCTCCTGGCGCGCCGCCTGGTCCATCATGCTGCGCTGCTGCTCGTACAGGTCGTCGAAGTGCGGATCCTTCCAGCACCCGTCGCTCCACGACCCGCACTGCTCGGAGGTGAAGACGAAGAACTGGTAGTTCGGGTCGGGGTCGCCGCTCCAGTACCAGATGTACATGTCGAAGTTGCCCGAGCCCCAGTAGTCGTTCATCTTCGTGTCGGTGGCCGGCAGCAGCTCGACCTTCATCCCCACCTGCTTCAAGAACCCGACGATCATCTCGCCCGCCTCGACGGCGCCGGTGGTGTCCGACGACGCCGGCATCGACAGCTCGAACGACTCGCCCGTGGACGGATCCTCCCGCACGCCGTCGTCGTCGGTGTCGAGGTACCCCGCGTCGTCCAGCATCGCGTTGGCGGCCGCCGGGTCGTACGGGAACTCCTCGTCGGCGGGGATGTCCAGGTGCCAGTAGGCCGACGCGGGTCGGATCATGGTGTCTCCCGGCGTCGCGGCGCCCTGGTACACCTTGGTCACGATCGCCTGCTTGTCGATCGCCATCTGGATCGCCTGGCGCACCTCGAGGTCGTGCAACGCCGGAAGCGGGTTCGCGTCGGGACCCTGACCACCGAAGTTGAACGCGAGGTTCAGCCACCAGTCGGACACGACCTTTTGCACCGTGATGTTCGTGGTGGCGCTGACCGAGTTGATCAGCGTGGGCGTGAGCCCGTCGGCGATGTCGATCTCACCGTTCTTCAATGCCTGGATCATCGCCTCCTGGTTGGTGTACACGCGGTAGTCGACACGGTCGACGGTGGGTTCCGGACCCCAGAAGTTCGGGTTGCGCGACAGCGTGAAGCCCTGGCCGGGAGTCCATTCGGTGAGCATGAACGGGCCGCTGACCACCGGGTTCATCCCCGACACCGCGCGGATCTCCTTCAGGCTCTGCCCGTCGTACTGCGACCAGACGTGCTCGGGCACGATGTAGACCCACGGCGGCATCGTCGGCGCGAAGGTGGGCTCCTCTGCGGTCCACACGAACGTGTGGTCGTCCGGGGTGGTGAACACCGGGTTGCCGGGGAAGTAGCTCTTGTACTGCGGGATTTTGTTGTCGATCACGAACCGGTAGGTAAAGGCGACGTCTCGGGCCGTCAGCGGCTCGCCGTCGCTCCACAACACGTCGTCCCGCAGCGTGCAGGTCCACTCCGTGTACTCCTCGTTGTGGTCGCAGCCCGTGGCCAGGCTCGGCGCCGCGGTCGCGTCCGCGACGGCGAACTTCTGCATCATGTCGTATTCCGCGGTGATCACTGCCCAGTCGCTGCCGGCGCTGACCGCGAACACGTTGTCGGTCGTCAGGTCGGCCGAGACGCCGACGCGCAGGATCACGTCCTCCTCGCCGCCGGGCGAGGTCGATTGCGCCTGTGCCACGCCCGCGAGTGCCAGCACGAGCAGGATGATCCCCGCCGCGCCGGCGAGTGCCTTGCGAAGTCCGGTCCCCATCAGTTCCCCCTCTTCCCCAGGGCGGCGACGACCTCGTCGTGCACGCTCCCGTTCGACACCAACAGGTTCGATCCGGGTGCCGGGACGGCACCCTCCAATGTCGTGATACGTCCGCCGGCCTCCTCGACGATGACCTCCGTCGCAGACCAGTCCCATGCGAAGCACGGCTCGTGCTCGAGCAGCGCCTCCATCGAGCCCTGGGCGACCAGCAGGTGTGCCCACGCGTCGCTGAGCCCGCGGGTGCGGCGGGCTCGCGACGCCACGAGGAGCAGCTGCCCCTCGTCGCCGAGACTCATCCACTCCTCGATCGGGGAGTGACCGACGAAGGCCTCGGCGAGGCTGTCGACGTCGGAAACGGTCAGGCGCTGGTCGCCGCGCCACGCGCCGCCGCCGCGCATCGCGTGATAGCGCTCACCGAGCGCGGGCGCGTCGGCGACACCCACGACGGGCTCACCGTCGACCTGCAGCGCGATCAGGGTCGTCCACAGGGGGATGCCCTCGGCGTAGAGCTTCGTTCCGTCGACCGGGTCGATCGTCCAGGTGCGACCGCTCGTCCCCTCGTGGTGGCCCGCTTCCTCGCCGAGGATGCCGTCATCGGGCGCGCGCTTGGCGAGGATCGCGCGGATCACGCGCTCGGCGGCACGGTCGACCTCGGTCACGGGGGTGGCGTCGGCCTTGAGCTCGACCGGCAGCCGGTCGCCGAACCACGCCAGCGTGACCGCCGCCGCCGCATCGGCGAGATCCAGCGCCAGCGCGAGATCGGGGGCGTGGTCGACAGTCGGCCCGACGGCCGCGTCACGGTGCTCCGCCTCCTGCATCACGGGTGGACCGTAGGGACCACGTCAGGAGGACACAAGGCTACTATTGCCCTGAGGGCAACACATTCTCATCGGTCGTCGGGGGTTCATGGTGCGTTCCACGGATGCAGCGCGACGAGTCGTCGCGGTCCTCGATCTGCTGGGCGACAGCGCCCAGGGCCTCGGGGTGCGCGAGATCGCTCGACGCCTGCAGGTGCATCCCTCGACCGCGTCGCGCCTGCTCGCCACGATCGGGGCGTCCGGCCTGGTGGAGCGCGACGGGGAGGCCGGCCGGTACCGGCTCGGCGCGCGGATCGTCGGGCTGGCCGCCGCGACCGTCGACCGGCTCCCCGTCGTGAGTCAGGCGCGACCGCAGTTGGAGCACCTGTCGGGGGTGAGCGCCGAGACGGCGAACCTCGCGATCCGCGACGGGCTCCACGTCGTGTACGTGGATCAGGTCACGCCCGCGCAGACCGTCGTGATGGCGAGCTGGGTCGGACGGCGGAGCCCCGTGCACGCGAGCTCGAGCGGCAAGGTCCTGGTGGCCTTCGGCGGCGCGGAGCTGCAGGAGGCAGTCGCGAACGGGCAGCTGGCACGGCTCACCGAGCGGACGGTGCTGGATCCCGCCCGGCTCCGCGACATCTGGGCGCAGGCGAGGCGGCAGGGCTACGCCGCGAGCAGCGGCGAGTTGGAGGATGGTCTCGTGACGATCGCCGCACCGGTGCTGGTAGACGGCGTCGCGGTCGCGGCGATCAGCGTCTCCGGGCCCGCCTACCGGTTGCCGCAACGAGACATCCCACATCTCGCGAAACAAGTGATGGACGCGGCGGCCGCAGCCTCACATAGGATGGCGGGCCGGCGAGCCTAGGGCTCGTTCGTTCCCTCATCGGCATGCGCGTGCATGAACCGGCGGTCGGGCACGAGCCACATGATGGCGACGGCCGCGTACAGGGCATAGGCGAGCCAGACGCTGACAAACGCCAGGGCGATGCCGGCGGCGTACATCGCGAGTGAAAGCTTCCCCTTGAGATCGGCGTGGATCGCCGTTCCGACCAGCGAGTCGCGACCGTTCGCCCGGATGATCGCGCGCACCAGCAGGCTATAGGCGAGCGCCGAAGCGAGGCCGACCACGCCGAAGAACGCTGCGGGCGCCGGGTCGTGGTAGCCGCTGCGCAGCCACTCCGTTGCGACGGGGATCAACGACAGGCAGAACAGCAGCACCATATTGGCCCACATCACCGCTCCGCTGATCAGCGTCGTTGCGCGCAGAAGGTGATGGTGGTTGTTCCAGTAGATCGCGACGAAGGAGAAGCTCAGCACGTAGATGGCCAGACCCGGCAGGACCAACGGGTCGTCGCGCACGGCTACCCACGTGGTGCCTTCCGGTGGATGAAGGCCCAACGCCAGGATCGTGATGATCACGGCCATCACGGCGTCGCTGAACGCTTCGAGGCGTCCGGCCGAAAGATCGATCGGCGGCTGTGGCCGTCCGGGCCTGTTCACGATTGGGACGTCAGCTCTTCGACTTGACCCGCGGCGCTCTCGCCCGTGACGCCGGCTTGGCCTTCGCAACCACTTCGACCACGTCGGTCTCCGGAACCACCTCGACCGTTTCGGGCTGCTGGACCGCGTCGGATTGCTCGACCACCTCGAGCTGCTCGGCCGGTTCGGATCGCTCGGCCGGTTCTGACTTCTTGGTCGGTTCGGGCTTCTCCTTCGCTTCGACCTGCTCGACCGGATCGGCGTCTGCGACCCCAATGACCTGATCGATCGGGTCGACCTCTGCGACCGCTTCTGGCGCCGCGACCTCTTCAGCCGCTTCGGGGATCCTGACGACGGTTTCGAGGTTCCGCTGTGCCTTGAGGTGCGAGTTCTCGTATTCCAACGTCTCGACCCGCTGCTCCAGCAGGCGTCGACGTGCGAGCTGGACCCTGCGGATGCCGGCCCTGATCAGGATCACCGACGCCGCGCCCGCGACGAAGGCGATCGCCACCATCACCGGAGCGGTGAGTTCGAAGGCGGCTCCGAACATCGTGAACTGCTCCGTCGCAGTCACGACGGTCATGTTTTCGACGAGGAAGTTGGCGACCAACCCGGCCAATACCACGCCCAATACGATCAGCGCCAATCCCATAACCAATCACCCTCCTGGTGGCACGGTCGCCTCTAGGGGGAGCCACCGTGCGTACAGCCAGATTACCGTGCGGCGGTGAGCGGGCGCTACCACCGTTCGGCTCAGGATCGCAGTGCCGGGAAGCGTGTGCGCAGCCCCCTGGCTTCGACCTGGTAGAGCACCTCCTGCGTGGGCAGACCGGTGAGGCGATGCCGCCCGATGTTCCGCAGGCGCACGCCGGCCGGCACATCCGTCCCAACGGCGGTCTTCGTGCGCGCGGACAGCACGATCTGGCCACCGTGACCGGCCGAGCAGATCCGCGCCACGGTGTGCACCGATAGACCGACGTACCCGGTGTCGGCCAGCGTCGGGCGACCGCTGTGGACGCCGATGCGCACGCGGACGTCTGCGCCGTTCGGCCATCGGTGGTTGCCCATCGTGCGTTGGATATCGATCGCCGCTTCCATGGCCTCGGAGGCGCGCTCGAACACGGCGAAGTACTCGTCACCGTGGGCGTCGACCTTGTGCCCACCGCACCGGCGGACGCACGAGCGGATGATCGAGCGGACGTCCGTCAACACCGCGGCGTAACCGTCGCCCAGCCGACGAAGGAGCGCGGTGGAACCTTCGATGTCGGCCAGCAGGAACGTGACGGAGCCGGTTGGCAACGTGGAGAGGTCGGGCGAACGGGAGCGCCGTTCCGACCGCAGCTGGCCCGTGACGAACCCCACCGGGACGATGCCGTACTTCTTCGCGGCGTTTAGGAGACGCCGCCGAGCGCGGTCACGAGCGGCGTCACTCTCGAAGGGAACCCGCTCGAAGCGGGCGAGTGCGTTGCGAACGTGTGCCTCGTCGTGGATCGGCAGCGATCGACGACCGTCCGAGGCGATGTACGCGAACGCCCGATCGGGCAGGTTCGCTCGGTCTTTCGCGCTGAGCTTCGCCATCGCAAGGACCATACCCCCGCCTCCTCACGCGGACGCTCGGGGCGAGCCAGGTGGGCGACGAACCCTGCATGATGCCGGTATGACCTCGCTGGTGCGGGAGCCTCATTCGGTGCAGACAGGGTCGGTCGCTCAGGCCCTTGGCACGGACGTCGAGAAGGGCCTGTCGCTCACCGAAGCGTCCGACCGGCTCGCCCGCGTGGGTCCCAACGAGCTGCGCGAGCGACCGCCGGTGCCCCGGTGGCGTCGGTTCGTCCGACATTTCGCGGACCCGTTGGTGCTCCTGCTGGTGGCGGCGGCAGCGATCTCCTTGGTCGTGTGGATCCTGGAGGGCACCGAGGGGGCGCCGATCGAGTCGCTCGTGATCGCGGCGATCGTGCTGCTCAACGCCGCGCTCGGGTACGCGCAAGAGGCTCACGCCGAGCAGGTCGTCGCGGCCCTCCGAGCGATGACCGAGACGTCGGCAACCGTCATACGAGAAGGGCGGTCGATGTCGATCCCGGCGCGCGAGCTCGTGCCGGGCGACCTGATGCTGATCGAGACGGGTGACGCGATCGCCGCCGACGCGCGCCTGGTGCGAGAGGTGTCGCTCGCCACCGGTGAGGGGGCGCTCACCGGCGAGAGCGAGCCTGTCTCGAAGGATGTCCATCCCGTCGAGCGGGACACGGCCCTCGGCGATCGGTCGAGCATGGTCTACAGCGGCACGGTCGTGACCTTCGGCCGTGGCGTCGGCGTCGTGACCGCCACGGGGATGGGAACCGAGCTGGGCACGATCGCGGGTCTGCTCGAAACGGTCGAGGAGCCCAAGACGCCGCTGCAGCTCGAGCTCGCGCGGGTTGGGCGCGTGCTCGGGATCGCCGTGGTGGCGGTGGCCGCCATCGTGATCGGAGCGCTGCTTGCCACCTCCGAGATCCACGGCACTGACGGACTCATCGATGTCCTGTTGATCGGCGTGTCGCTCGCGGTTGCAGCGGTCCCGGAGGGGCTC
>DATECH010000074.1:0-9592 GCA_035287005.1 Actinomycetota bacterium
TGGCGGCTTCGGTGGGTTGTTGATCGCTTCCACGATCGTGACGATCGCATCGTCGTTGGCGGACACCGTCTTGCCAAGCACGTCCGTACCGGTGGCCGTCCCGACGTTGGTCACCAACACCTCGTCGGCCGGCAGGACCCAGTCCTTCGTCAGGGTGACGGTCGCGTCGGGCGCCAGCTCGGCGATGTCGCCGATGTGGCCGATGACGTCGTCGTCGACGCTCACGTCGTACAGGGTCGTGTCACCCGTGTTCGTGACCTCGTAGGTGTAGGTCACGGTGTCGCCGGGCTGCCCGCTGATCGGGTTCACGGTCTTCACGATCGCGATCGCCGGGTGGATGATGTCCACTTCGTGGGAGTCCTCGTCGTGCGTGCTCCGGCCGTCATCGGCGGTGCCTTCGACGTCTGCCGTATTGGGCAACGGGTCCGGATCCTCGTCCGTCACCACGTGGGTGCAGGTGTAGGTCCAGGTCTCCTCGGGCTCCAGGACGTTGTCTCCGTCGTCGCCCGAGACGTACACGGGCGCGCCCTCGTTGCAGATCGGGTCGGTGACCGTCACGTCGAACAGGGGCTCCGGCGTCGTCAGCGACACGTCGAAGGTGTAGGTGATCGCGTCACCCACGTGGGCCAGATCCGGCCCGCCCTTGACGATGTCGATCCCGATCTCGGGGCAGTTCACCGAGATCGACGCGTCGTCGGAGTCACCATCGCCATTGGAGATGGTGACCGTCGCCGTGTTGTCGATCACACCGCACGTGGTGGAGTCGGTGTCCGACGTGATGTGGACCGTGTAGCTGGTCTCGGCCGGCATGTCGCCAAAGTCGCACGTCAGCGTACCGCCCTTGATCTCGCAGAACTCCTCGCCCGTGCCACCGTCGATCGACCACTCAAGGCCGTCGTTGGTCGGAAGCACGTCGGTCAGGACGACGTCTTTGGCCGTGCCCGGCCCCGCGTTGGCGACCGTGATCAGGAACCCGACCTGGTCGGCCGCGTCCACGGTGTCGTCATCGGCGGTCTTGGTGACCGAGATGCCGGGGCACTCGACGACGATGTCGGCGGACGAGGTGTTGTTCTGGGTGTTCGCCTCGTTCGTCGCACTCACGGTGGCCGTGTTGTGAAGGACGCCGCAGTCCTCGGCGTCGGTCACACCGGTCACGTGGATCGTGCGGATCGCACCGGACGCGAGGTCGCCGAAGGAGCAGCTCAGCACGCCGCTGGCGATCGAGCAATCCGCGGAGTCCTCCTGCCATGCCACACCGGCCGGCAAGGTGTCGGTCAGGGTCACGTTCCTCGCCACACCCGGGCCGCTGTTGGTCACGACGATCGTGAACTTCGCGGTCTCACCGGCGTTGATCGTGCCGTTGTCGGCGGTCTTGACGACCACCAGGTCAGGGCAGTTCACGGTGATCGTGACGGGTCCGGTCGACGGGTTGCCGTCGTTGCCGCTGGTCGCGCTCGCCGCGTTGACGACCTGCCCGCACGTTGCCGAGGTGGTCGGCGAGGACAGGTGAACCGTCTTGGTGGCGCCGGACGCCATGTCACCGAAGTTGCAAGTGAGCACGCCGCTGGCGATCGAGCACTGCGCCGCGCCCGTGCCGCCGTCGATCGTCCAGTTCAGGCCGGCGTTCGTCGGCAGCGTGTCGGTTACCACGACGTTCTTCGCGGTGCCCGCGCCGTTGTTCGTGACGGTGATCGTGTAGCCGATCGTGTCACCGGCGTTCACGACGGACTTGTCGGCCACCTTCGAGATCGATAGTGAGGCGCACTGGACCGTGATGGTCACGATGCCCGTCGAGACGTCCGTGGTGTTCGACGCATCCACCGTCGCGCTGTTGCTGACGGTGCCACAGGTCGCCGAGGTGGTCGGCGACGTGATGTGCACCGAGGCGCTCGCACCCGAGGCGAGGTCGAAACCCGTGCCGCCGCAGGTCAGCACCCCGGTGGCGATGCCACAGCTCCACCCGCCGGTCGTGGACTGGATGCTCCAGTTCAGGCCCGGGTTCGTGGGCAGAGTGTCGGTCATGACGACGTCGAATGCCTTGCCGGCGCCGGTGTTCGTGACGGTGATCGTGTAGCCGATCGGGTCACCGGCGCTCACCGATGCCTTGTCCGCCGTCTTTTGGATCCCCAGGTTGGGGAACAAGACGTCCGTCGTGCAGTCGGCCGTGTCGGAAAGCTCCGTGCTCGACTGCGCGGCGGTCGCCGTGACCGTCACGACGTTCGTGAGTGGGTCCGGCGATCCCGTCAGGGTGTATGGGAAGGAGTGCGTCTCCGACGCGCCACCCGCCAGCGAGTCGGCGAACGATCCCGAAAGGTCCCCGAGGATCGTGTCGTCGACCTCGATGTTGTTGAGCGTGTCCTCACCGGTGTTCTCCACCGTGATCTGGTAGGAGATCTGCGCGCCGACGGTTCCGGAGGCGGGACAGGTCTTCAGCACGTTCAGACCGGGGAACAGGATGTTGCCCGCCTGCTTCAACGGCACGGTCTGCTGGCCGCTGGGGATCGTGTCGCCGCCCACGACCTCGGCGCTGTCGAGGTTCGCGTGGATGTTGCCCGTGACGTGCGTCTCGAACGGGTCGCACCACAGGTTCGTCACCAAGCGCACGATCAGCTGCTCGTTGCCGTCCAGGTTGGTCACGCGGATGGTGGCCGCAACGTCGGAGCCGGCCGGAGGCGGGCCGCTCTCCGCACCGATCGAGACGGTCTCGTTGCCGTCCAGGTTGTGGTTCCCGGAGTCGGGGGAGTTCAGGCTCGCGCTCACCAGGTCGTTCATGCCGACCATCGATCCGGACGTGGTGGTTCCGTCCCACGACAGATCCAGGTCGATGTCCCCGGACGCGGCGCCGTTGTCGACGGTGACCGCGACGAAGTACACGACCTTGTCGCCGCACGCGAAGTCCTGGCCCTCGAGGGACTCCTCGACGCCGTTGGCTCCGATCGTGCGGTTGGCGTACGCTCCGCCAACGCCGGTGGTGTGGTTGTAGGAGTTGTGGCCGGCGGCGATGAAGTCCAGGCTGATGTCCCCGCCCTCGAGCGCGGCAGCCGCCAGGGCTCCCGTGCTCGTCGTTTGGACCTGTCCCATCGTCAGCGACGGCGGATCGGCGTTCGCGGCGGGGATCACGGCCTGGCCGAGGCCGGCCGCGAATACGAGCATCGAACAGAAGACGGTCGTGATCGCCCTGCGGCGGCCCCGACCGTGCCGAGTGGTGCTTCCCTGTGGTCTCATCTCGCTACCCCCCACGTTGTGCGCTCCGCTCCTTCGAGGCCCATGGATCCGGAGACCGAGAGGGACGCCATGCGCCCGAGTCCCGTCTCCCCACGTCAGACGGTACGCCGACCGCTCGGGGGACACCATCGGGCGAAAGGAGTGACCCTGGACCCCCCCGGGGGACGTAGACCGTTCGGACGCCAGCCAGCAGAAGTCTCGCCGGGCGTGACGGAACAGACAAACGTGCAGGTCACGTGGCGCCGGGGGATCGTTCGACTCAGGTGCGTCGGCGCGCGGCCCCCACGAGCAGGCAAACACCCGCCAGCGCAAGGACCATGGCCGTGATGCCCGCCGAGGTGGCGTCCAGCCCCGTGAACGCGGTCCCGTCGCCACCGCCGGCGCCGGGGGCGTTGCCGGCGACGATCGTGATCGAGGCCTCATCTGTGTCGGTGACGACACGCCCACCCAGGTCCGTTCCGCGGGCGGTGGCGGTGTTGGTCACCCACACCGCGGTCGCCGACAAGACCCGATCTGCCTGCAGGCTCGCCGAATGCCCCGGCTGTAACTGCGGGATGTCGCCGATGCGGCCCAGCCGGTCGTCGGTGACGGAGATGTCGGTGAGCAGCGCGTCGCCCGTGTTGGTCACGATGTAGCTGTACGTGATCGTGTCGCCGGGGCTCCCGCTCACCGGGTCGGCACGCAGGGCGACCGAGATCCCCGGGCCAAGGATCCGAACGGAGGCGCCGTCGCGAGCGGAGACCTGCTGCTCCGAGTCGGTCCATGCGGTCACGGTGGCGACGCTCGTGAGGGGGTCGGAGGTGCCGCCGCCGACTGCTCGCGCGCAGCGATACGTCCAGGACTCACCGACACCCAGCGTGGCATCACCGTCGCCGTCGCTCACCAGGGTAGGGGAGCAGCCCGGATTGCTCATCGCCACCGACCCGAGCGGCAGCTGGCCGTCGTTTCGAACCTTCATCGTGATCGTGACGTCGTCGCCGACGTGCGCGTAGGCGGGCGCGGTGGTGAGGAGCTGGATCGAAGGTGCGCACGTCACGGTGTCGACGGTCGAACCCGTGTTGTTTGCCCTGTTGACGGTCGGCTCATCGCTCGCGCGCACGACCGCCGTGTTTGCCAGCGACCCGCACCGGACGTAGGGATGGACCTGGACCGGAACCTCGATGCGAACGCTCGACCCCGCAGCCAGTGTGTCCATCGAGCAGTACAGGGACACCGCCGGCGGCGCCGGGGGGACCTGGGAGCTCGCAACCGCACATGCCCCACCGGGGATCTGCACGACGGGCGCCGTCACCCCGATGCCAGTCGGGAAGTCGTCGGTGATGACGACGTCGTGCGCTGTGGCCGTCCCGTCATTGGCCGCGGTGATGATGTAGGAGAACGGGTCGCCGACCGAAAGGGCCCCCGACGCGTCGGAGGACTTCGTGATCGTCAGGTCGGGGGAGCCCGTCGTGGCCGTTGCGGCCGGGACCAGCAACGCCCCCGACGTCAGCAAGCTCGCGACGGCGATCCCGAGCCCCGCGAACGCGCGTCGAGCGCCTGATCGGATCTGCTGCATCAACCATCCCTCCGTATGCACTCATGCGCACCCTAGGGCTTGCACCGGGCTACGTCATCGGTCGAAAGACGCGACGGCGACTCCCGTCAGAAGGCGTAATGCCCTGCAAGCGGTCCGTACACAGTGGCAGCCGCCACAGCCCTACGCAAACCCCTTGGTGAGATGTTTCTCGGGGGGGAGGTGAGACGGATCCGGGAGATCTCTCTCACGTTTCGGGCAACGTTCCATAATATCCATTATGGGCGTTCTCCCTGGTTCCCTCTGGGCTACTTCAGATCCTTGGGCGTGTGCGGAAGCGAAGCTCGGCTCCCCAGCGGGTCACCATCCACAGCGCCTCCACGACGATCCCACGCGAAATCTTGGACTCACCGAACTGGCGGTCCCGGAAGGTGATCGGCGACTCGCCGACATCGAACCCGAGACGGTGACTGCGCATCACGAGCTCGATCTGGAAGCCGTAGCCGTCGGCGGCGAAGGGCCTGCGCAGCAGCGCGTCGAGCAGCACGCGCCGGTACACGCGGTACCCGCTCGTCGCGTCATGGATCGGGAGCCCGAGCATGAAGCGGGCGTAGGCGTTGCCCCCCCGCGAGAGCGCGACGCGAGAGCGGCTCCAGTCCGTGACAGCCCCGCCGGGGATGTAGCGGCTGCCCACGACGAGGTCGTGTCGCTGGGCGGCGGCGATCAGGCTCGGGAGCTCCTCGGGATCGTGCGAGAGGTCGGAGTCCATCTCGATCGCGACGTCGTATCCGTCGGCGAGCGCCACCTGGAACCCCGCGAGGTATGCGCTGGCTAAGCCGGACTTGGCGGCTCGTTCCAGCAGGCGCACACGCGGTTCCTCCGCGGCGATGGCCCTGACGATGTCGCCCGTTCCGTCCGGCGATGCGTCGTCGACGACCAGGACGTCCACCCCGGCTATCGCCAGCACACCTCGGATCGCGAGCTCGATCGTGTCTCGCTCGTCGTAGGTGGGCATGATCGCGAGCGCGCGCAGCGGCGCCGGCAGCGGCCCGGGTGCGGGGCGCGTCTGCGAACGGCGACGAGGAGTGAGTAGGGACATCACGACGATCAGGCCACACAGGGCGGGGAGCCAGTCCCCGAACCGCACGTACGCAGTCTGCGCCGTCGAGGCGCGAACCTGGCCACGCAGGATACCGGGCTCGAACAGTGCGGTGCGGGACACGACGGCGCCCGTAGGGTCGATGAAGGCGCTGATCCCAGCCACGCCCGCGTCGACGACCCACCGTCCCGTCTCCACGGCGCGCATCTGGCTCATCTGCAGGTGCTGCTCCGCGGCGGCGGTGAACAGGTACGAGGCGTTGTTCACGGGAACCACGATGAACTCCGCGCCCTGGTCCACGAACGCCCGGGTGATCGCGGGGAAAGAGTTCTCGAAGCAGATCGGGGTGCCATAGGCAGGCACGGGCGGCTGCTCGATCGGGTGGGACCCCTCCCCCGCCACACGGTCGACGGGGATCTGGTCGATCACGTCGAGCCATTGGAGCCGGCGGCGCCACGGCACGTACTCACCGAAGGGCACCAGGTGGGTCTTGTCGTAGCGATCCACGAGGCGTCCCGCTGCGTCGAAGGCCAGCACACTGGTGTGTTGGCTCCCATCCGGATCGTTGACGACGGCCCCGATCGTCGTCGCCACACCGACCGCCGCGATCACCTCCTCGACCGCCGCGACCGTCGCGGGATCCTGCAGCGACGCGGGGTCCAGCGCTCCCTCACCCCACACGATGAGGTCGGGCTTCGGGTCGTTGCCCGCGAGGCTCCTGTGGAGCTCGACGTTGCGCCGGGCAACGATCAGGTCCTCCGCGACCGTCGAAGTGTTCTCCGGCACCCGAACGTCGATCTGCACAACCGCGAGGGTTTGGGTCGGACCCTGGGGCGTCGCGCCGGGCAACAGGGCCGGCGCGGTGACCGCTGCCGCGGCCGCGATCGCGAGCGCCGAGCGGCGCACCCCGCTCCCCTGCCGGGTGAGGATCCCCGCCAGCGCCGCGTTGGCGAACACCACCACGAACGTGACGCCCCACACCGCGGTCACCGACGCCAGGGGCAGCAGGGATCGGTTGGACACCTGCGAGATGCCGAGGGCGGTCCAGGTGAGGCCGCCAAGGGGCCACACGCCGCGGATCCAGTCCAGGACCGTCCACAGCGCGGCGAGCGCGAGCGCATCGACGAGGACACGATCGGGGCGCGTCACGTGACAGGCCAGGAACCCGAAGACGGCGACCGAGGTCGCCGACAGGATGATGAGCGCCACCCATGCGAGCTCGCCGAACAGCAGGACCCAGTACAACGACGCCCCGTACAGGCCGATCCCGAAGCACAACCCGAGAAGTGCGCCTACCGGCGCGGTCCTGCGCTGCAGGATCAGCAGGAGCGGGACCAGACCGACGAACGCGACCGGCCACAGTCCGAAGGGCGGGAAGGCAAGGGAGGTGATCAGACCAGTGGCCAGCGAGATCCCACACCCGAGGGCGAGCGAGGGTCTCGCGCGCGTGGTCACGCCATCAGGCGCAGTCGCGGCAGCGCATCCTCTTCTTGTCCGCGAGCTGGCTCCGGTGCTTCACCAGGAAGCAGCGCTTGCACATGAACTCCGTCTCTTGCATCGGGACGACCTTGGTGTCGAGCGGCTCGGCGCGATCGTCACGGAGCGTCTCGACCGGAACGACCTCATCGTCCTCCTCGACCACCTCCTTGGCGGTCTCGGTCGCCTCCTGCTTGGCCAGCAGGTCCTGGATCGATTCCACCTCTCCCAGCCCGGGCTCGGGCGGGACGGTCGCGTCCGCCAGATCCTCGGGAGTGGGTTCGGCGTCGTCCTCGTCCGGCGTCACGTCGTCGCCGTCGACGAGGTCTTCGATGTCCTCGGGCATGGGGGTTCCGTCCTTCGTTCCTGGTCCGAGGCCTGCCTCGGGTCGTGGCGCGCGCATCCTACACCGCGTCGACGCGAACGATGGGAGGGGGCACACGAGACGGACCCAAGAGACTTTTGGGGCCGCGACGCCGGGGCGCCGCGTTCTCTACTCAGCCTCTTGGGTCCTGCGCCCCCGCCGGGGCGGTGGCGCATCGCGCACGCTAGCCAACCACCGTTCGAGGGGTCAAGGGTCTCCGATCGGAAAGAGTGACAAGAACGCCCGTCAGGCGAGCCAGACCTCACGCCCCAGCGAAACGGTCAGCGCCGAGCGCAGCTCGCGCACGTCGTCGGCGTCGAGCGGGTCGGCCTCGTAGACGGCGAAGTCGGCGTGCATCCCTGGCTCGAGGGCGCCCTTCTTCTCCTCCTGATGCGCAAGGCGGGCGCTGCCGACGGTGTGCAGTTGGATCGCCTCGGGTCGGGTCAGCCGCTGCGAGGGATCGTGGTGGTGCTCCAGGGCATGGACGGTGAGCCAGGCATCCATAGGCACGACGGGCGCGTCGGAGCCGACGCCGACGACGATCCCTCGGTCCAGCATCGTGCGGAACGGGTTCATGGCGTGTGCGCGCTCGGCACCGAGGCTCTGGGCGTACAGCTGTCCCGGGTGACCCCACGTCAGGTCGAACGTGGGCTGCACCGATACCGACAGACCGAGCATCGCCGTTCGCTCCACCTGTTCGGGGGTCGGCATCTCGAAATGCTCGATCCGGTGGCGCCGTGCCCGGAAATGACGGCGCTCCCGGGAGTCGAGCCCCTGATAGATGCGCTCCCAGGCGGACAGGACCTGCTCGATGGCCCGATCGCCGATCGCGTGCATGCCGACCTGCAACCCGGCCTCATGGCCGTCGTGGAAGAACCCCTGCAAGACGTCGTCGTCGTAGTACGCCGTCCCGTGTCCTGCGTCGACGTACGGAACGGACACCGACGCGGTCCGGGCGCCGATCGACCCATCGACGGGCAGGTCCCCTCCGATCGAAGTAAGTCCCAGTTCCACAGCCTTGGGCACGTCCATCGTGCCCAGGATCACCTCGGCGTGGATCGGCAGGCGCGCTCGGTGGGCGAGCAGCACCTCGACGTCGCGCAGGCCGAACTCTAGCGGCAGCGCCATCTCGTGGACGGACGTGATGCCCCGCATCGCGGCGAGGCCTGCCCCGAGGAGCTGCAGCTCCTCGATGCGGTGGGTGCTCCGCGCGGAGGCGACCCACAGCCCCAGCCGCCGGTTCGCCTCGTCGACGACGCGCGCGGTCGGTTCTCCGTGCGCGTCTCGCTCGACGCCGGGCGCATCAAGCACCTGGGACATCGTGAGGGCGGCCGAGTTGGCCAGCGCAACATGGCCGTCGGTGCGACGGATCACCAGCGGTCCGGGCGTGAGCGCGTCGAGCTCCGCCAATGTGGGCAACGTGGGGTCGGGCCAGCGTGATTCGTCGAACCCTTGCAGCGTGAGCACCGATTCGGTGTCGTGCGCGGCTCGCTCGGCCGCGATCGCCACGAGCTCGCCTCGCGAGCGTGCGGCAGCGACGTCCTCGTTCGCCATGCCCGCGCCGATGCTCGTGAGGTGGACATGGGTGTCGACGAACCCGGGCACGATGGTGGCTCCGGGCAGCTCGACGATCCGGTCCGCGTGGGGCGTCTCGCCGACGCCGACCCGTTGGACGTGGCGGCCGTCGATCAACAGCCACTCCCCCAGGGGCGGGTGGCCGAGCGTGCGCACGCGGGCGGCTCGATACAGGGTCCTCACGACCTGCGGATGATGCCACGGGATCGGGCTTCGGCGAGCGAACCGCCCGCGTGCAGCGACTCGATCGCCTCGTCCGGGTCGTGGAAGCGGCGGGACTTCGCCTCGTTGTCGCGAAGCCCGAGCTCCCGCAACGCCGTCCGCCAGGCGTTGTGCGCCC
>DATECH010000075.1:0-17380 GCA_035287005.1 Actinomycetota bacterium
AACCGGCATCGCCGCCACCCTCGCGGTCACGGAAGCGCTTGCCCGAGCGCTGGCCACGGTCGCCCCGGTCGCGACCGCCACGGTCGCCCCGGTCGCCGCCGCGATCACGCCCGCCTCCGCCGCCGGACGGGGCCTCCGCTCCCTCGGGCGCCTCCCACTCCGACCCCATGGGCTTCAGGCTGATCTTGCCCTGCGGGTCGATGTCTTCGACGAGCACGGTGAGCGTGTCGCCCTCCTTGACGGCCTCCTCGACGCTGGACAGGCGCTTGCCGCGACCCAGCTTCGAGATGTGCACCAGTCCGTCGCGGCCGGGCACCAGGTTGACGAACGCCCCGAAGGTCGTGGTCTTGACCACGAGTCCTTCGTAGGTCTCGCCGACCAGCACCGGCCTCGGGTTGGCGATCTCGTCGATCATGCGCGCGGCCTCGTCGGCTCCGTCGCCCCCCATCGAGCCGATGAACACCGTGCCGTCGTCCTCGATGTTGATGTCGGCGCCGGTCATCGCGATGATCTCGTTGATCTTCTTGCCCTTGGGGCCGATGACCTCGCCGATCTTGTCGACCGGGATCTGGATCGTGAGGATCCGCGGCGCGAAGGAGTTGACCTCGCCTCGCGGCTCCGAGATCGTCGCGAGCATCACGTCGAGGATCTGCATGCGGGCGTCCTTGGCCTGCTGCAGCGCCCCGGCCAACACGTCGGCCGGCATGCCCTGGACCTTCATGTCCAGCTGGATCGCCGTGACGAACTCCTCGGTGCCGGCGACCTTGAAGTCCATGTCGCCGAGCGCGTCCTCGGCGCCCAGGATGTCCGTCAAAGTGACGAACTTCCCGTCGTCGGCGATCATGCCCATCGCGATGCCGGCCACCGGCGCCTTCAGCGGCACGCCGGCGTCCATCATCGACAGGGTCGAGCCGCAGACGCTGGCCATCGACGTCGAGCCGTTCGAGCTCATCACGTCGGAGACCAGCCGCAGCGCGTACGGGAACTCGTCTTCAGGCGGGACGACCGGAAGCAGCGCTCGCTCGGCGAGCGCCCCGTGACCGATCTCGCGGCGTCGAGGCGACCCCACACGACCCGTCTCGCCGGTGCTATACGGCGGGAAGTTGTAGTGGTGCATGTAGCGCTTCGTGTCCTCGGGATCCAACGTGTCGATCATCTGCGTCATCCGCAGCATGCCGAGGGTGGCCACGTTCAGCACCTGCGTGTCGCCACGGCTGAACAGCGCCGAGCCGTGCGCCCGCGGGAGCACGCCGACCTCGGCCGACAGCGGCCGGATCTCGGTCGCGCCGCGGCCGTCCAGCCGCACGCCCTGCTCGACCACGCGCCGGCGCATGACCTTCTTCTGCAGCGACTTCCAGGCGGGGCCGAACTCGGCTGCTCGCGCGGCGAACGCGTCCTCGCCCAACGTCGAGGCCAGGTGTGCCTTCGCCTCTTCCTTGATGGCGCTGAACGCTTCGTCGCGCGCCGCTCGATCGGGCACGATCGCGGCTTCGAGCTTGCCGGCGAAGTTCGCGTACAGCGCGTCCCACAGGTCGCCGCCGTACTGTGGCGTGGGAGTCCACTCCATCTCGGAGACGCCGTGCGCGGTGATGAACTCGTCCTGGAAGGCGATGATCTTCGCGATCTCGGCCTTCGCGACCTCGAGGCCTTGCGCGACGACCTCCTCGGTCGGCGCGAGCGCGCCCTCGGCCAGCAGCGACCACGTGTGTACGGGGGCCTCGCCCTCGATCATCAGCACGTCGACGCCGCCGTCATCGCTCTTGGACCCGGCCACGACGATGTCGAACGTGGCGTCCTCCACCTCCTGGTAGGTGGGGTTGACGACCCACTCGCCGTTGATCAGTCCGAGGCGCACGGATGCGACCGGCCCGTCGAATGGCAGGCCGGCAAGGCCCACCGCGCAGGCGGCCGCATTCATCGCCGGGATGTCGTAGGGGTTCTCCATGTCCACCGACAAGACGGTGACGACCACCTGCACCTCGTCGCGGAACCCTTCCTTGAAGGTCGGGCGCAGCGGGCGGTCGATCAGGCGAGCCGTCAGGATCGCGGTTTCGCCGGGCCGACCCTCACGGCGGAAGAACGAGCCGGGGATCTTGCCGGCGGCGTACGCCCGCTCCTCGACGTCGATCGTAAGCGGGAAGAAATCGATCCCCTCGCGGGGCTTGGAACGGACGCAGGTAGCGATCACCTGGGTCTGTCCGTACGTCACGACGACTGCACCGTCGGCAAGCTTCGCGAGCTTGCCGGTTTGCATCGTCAGGTCGTGCGCGCCAACGGGGCGCGTCATCTCAGTGACCATCCGGTCAGGTCCTCCTTGGGTCTTGGGCGCGCGGCGCGCGCCTCTGCGTGTGTGAGAGGACGTCGGCCGGTTGTCAGTGGTGAACCTCCGAACCGCAGTGGGCTGCGGGGGTTCGCGACTGAGAACCGACCGGGCGTCGGGGCCTCCCCTCAGGGCCGGGAGTTCGGTGTGCGTATCACCCCTTCATATGGGTCGGGCTCCCCACGGGAGCCCGGTGGCCGTGCTAGCGGCGAAGCCCGAGTTTCGCGACGATGTCGCGATAGCGGTTGATGTCCTCGCGCTTGAGGTATTCGAGCAGTCGGCGACGGCGCCCGACGAGCATCAGCAGGCCGCGACGACTGTGGTGGTCCTGCTTGTGGAGCTTCAGATGCTCGGTGAGGTCGGTGATCCGCCGGGTGAGAACCGCGATCTGAACCTCGGTGGAGCCCGTATCGCCGGTGGAGCGGGCGTGCTCGGTGATGATGGCGGTCTTGTCGTCTTTGGTCAGTGTCATGGTCAGTCGCCAAGGCTACCAGCGGGGAAAGGCCGGTGACCTGCTACGCAAGGGCGCTGCCGGGCACCAGGTCGCGGGTGCGCACGACGTCGGCCTCGATCGCCGCCACGAGCGCGTCGACGCTGTCGTACTTCTCCTCATCGCGCAGCCGCGCCCAGAACTCGATGCCGAGCGGCTCCCCGGGCAGATCGTCGCCCTCGAAATCCAGCAGGAATGCCTCGACGTGCAACGGCTCGACGCCGAAGGTCGGATTAGTGCCCACGTCGAGCGCCGTTCGGTACCGCCGTCCGCGATGCGCCGCCACGCCGGCGTAGATGCCTTGCCCGGGAAGCAAGAGCCTCGGCCATGTCCGCAGGTTGGCGGTCGGATAGCCGAGCCCCTTGCCCCTTCCGTGACCGGTCACGACCTCCCCTTCCAGCACGAAGCGGCGCCCGAGCGCCTCGCGGGGCCACTCGAGGTCGCCCTCGGCCAGGGCATTGCGGATCGAGGTCGACGACACCGTGCGACCATCGATCTCGACCAGCGGCACCGCCTCGGCCGACAACCCATGCGGCACCCCCATCCGTGACAGGTTCTCCATGGTCCCCATGGCCTTGAAGCCAAAGGTGAAGTTCGCCCCCATCGCGGCGTGCCGCGCATGGACCCCACCGACCAGGATGTCCGCCACGAACGCCTCGGCGCTCACCAGTGAGAAGTCGCGATCGAACGGCAGCACGACCAGCACGTCGATGCCGCTGTCGGCGATCAACGCCGCCCGGCGCTCGACGGTGGTCATCAGCCGCGGCTCGCTGCCCGGCGTCAGGACCTCCCGTGGGTGCCGATCGAACGTGATCGCCACGCTTCGCACGCCAAGGCGGCGGGCCTCCTCCACCACTCGATCGAACACGGCCTGGTGCCCCCGGTGGACACCGTCGAAGAAGCCGACCGTCACGACGCACGGCTCGTCGTTCAGCGGCAAGATCTCGGGCCCTCGCAGCACCTGCATCGCGAAGGAGGCTATCGGACCCGCTCACATGCCGTGCGCTAGCATCCATCGCCATGGACGAGTCTCCCGGCGCTGCCGCAGGCATCACGTCGACCGGTGCGTTCGTGATCGGGCGCCGTGGCGTCCACCGTCGACCCTCGGGGGAGGCGCCACCGCTGCCACGGTCGCACTGGTGGCCGCGCGCCGTGACCGCGCTCGTGATCGTGCTCGCGGTCGGCATCGCGGTCGCCGCGGCGATCGCCGCGGCGCCGCGTGCCACCTCGATGGCGTGGTTCGCGGACCTGCAAGGCGACGTCGTCGACGACGTGGCAATGGTCCTCGGTTGGTTCGCCTCACCGCTGGCGATCATGCTGCTGCGGATCGTCATGGCGATCGTGCTGGTCCGCTACGGGCGGTTGCGACACCTGTTCGTGGCCATCATCGCGCTGTGGTTCATGGATCTCACCGTCACGACCATCCACCAGGAGCTGCCGGCGCCCGCGACGAGCGTCCTCGTGGCCCCGAGCAGCGGCGAGTGGTGGTTCCCCGCATCGGCCATGGCCTCGCTCGCGATCACGGTCGGCGTGATGGCGATGTCGTTGGTCCCGGCGGGTCGCCCACGGTGGCAAGCCTTTATCTGGAGCGCGGCCTTCCTGGTGCTGGTGGTCTTCGCACGGGCGATCCTCGGCACCACGTACCCCGTCGCCGGCCTGTACTCCGTGCTGCTCGGCTACACCGTGGCGGCGGTCGCGTTCGGCTGGCTCGCGCCGGACGAATCCTTCCCGGTGTCCTACACGAAGGGCGGCAACGCGGCCCATCTGGACCTGTCCGGCCCGCGCACCGCGGCGGTGCAGCGCGCGATGAAGGACCAACTCGGTCTGGACGTCGAGGAGCTGAGGTCCTTCGGTGAGGAGGGTTCGGGCGGCTCGACCCCGCTGCTCATGACGCTGACCGGCGGCACCCGGGTCTTCGGCAAGATCCTGGCCGCGAGCCACGCGCGCTCGGATCGTTGGTATCGGGTCATGCGCACGATCATGTACGGGCGTCTGGAAGACGAGACGTCGTTCTCCTCGGTGCGACGGCTGATCGGGCAGGAGGATTATGCGTTGCGCCTGCTCGACGATCAGGGGTTCCGAGTCGCGCACAGCTACGGGATCGTGGAGCTCACCCCGAACCAGGAGTATCTGCTGGCCGAGGAGTTCTTCGAAGGCGGCGACACCCTGGGCCACGCCGAAGTCACCGATGCGGTGATCGATGAGGGGATCCAACTCGTGCGCAGCCTGTGGGACGCAGGTCTCGCCCATCGAGACATCAAGCCGGCGAACCTGCTCGTCGTCGGCGGGCATCTCCAGCTGATCGACGTCTCCGGTCTGGAGGTGCGCCCCTCCCCATGGCGCCAGGCGGTCGATCTGGCCAACATGATGCTGGTGCTCGCGGTTCGCACCGACGCGCCCCGCGTGTATGAGGCGTCACTGCGGCGCTTCACGCCCGAGGAGGTTGCGGAGGCGTTCGCGGCGGCGCGGGGCATGGCCATCCCCACGGAGCTCCAGCGCTTCCTGAAAGAGGACCCCCGCGATCTCCTCGCCGAGTTCCGGGCTCTGGCTCCGGCCCGGCCGAGGATCTCGATCCAACGATGGAGCCCGCGCAGGATCGGGCTGACGGTCGTGGTCGTGGGCGGAGCGATCGTGGCCGCCGCATGGTCGATCGGCATCTTCTTCACCGTGTTGGCGTGAGGGAGGGGCGCTCAGCCTCCGGCGGGCGCCAGGATCACGAGCGGCCGCGCCTTCGCGCCGTCGTCGCGGTAGACCCCGATCAGCTCCCCGTCGGGGTCGTACACACCGTAGGGGCCCTCGATCGACGCGGGCGCCAGGATCCGACCGTGCGAGGCCGCAACCGCCTCCTCTCGCTCGAGCGCGAAGCGCGGCAGGTGCGCAACAGCGCGCTCCAGCGGCAGCGGCGCGCCGGGGTCATCGGGGTCGGTGGCGTCGTCCACGGCGAACGGACCGATCGCGGTGCGACGCAGCGCGATCAGGTGCGCCCCGCAGCCCAGGACCTCTCCGACGTCGCCGGCCAGCACCCGCACGTACGTCCCGCCGCTGACCGTGCACGCGAACGCGACGTCGTCGCCGCTGCGGCCGGTGGGCCCGAACCGGTCGACACGCACGATCCGAGCCGGCGCCTCCAGGGTCTCCCCCTTGCGCGCGGCTTCGTACAGCTTGCGCCCACCGACCTTCACGGCGGAGAAGGCGGGCGGTCGCTGGGCGCTGGCGCCGAGCTTGGCCTCCATCGCCGCACGGATCGCATCGTCGGTGACGCCCTCGGTCGGCGCCTCCCGGGTGACGTTGCCGTCGGCGTCCAACGTGGTCGTTTCGATGCCGAGCCGGAGCGTTCCCTCGTAGGTCTTCGGCAGGTCCCCCAGGAAGCGGAGCAGACGCGTCGCGCGCCCGACGCCGATGACGAGCAACCCCGTCGCCATCGGATCGAGGGTACCCGCGTGCCCGACCTTGCGCGTAGCCAGCGCGCGACGCACCTTCGCCACCACGTCGTGCGACGTGATCCCAGTCGGCTTGTCGATCAGCAACAGCCCGTCGGGACCCGCGCCGCGCCGCGCATCGGCGCTCACGGCGTGGCCGGCTGCCCCACCAGCGCGGCGCGCAGGTCCGCGATCGTCTCGGCAGGACCCGACTCGCTGGTGTAGCCCGCGGCGAGGCGGTGCCCGCCACCGCCGAACGTCGACGCGACGGCGCTCAGGTCGTGAGCGCCGCGCGAACGGACGCTGACCTTGAATCTGCCATCACGCTGCTGCTTGATCAGCGCCGCCGCATCGGCCTCCCGGGTGGTGCGAAGCACATCGATCAGATCGTCGACATCGGCCGGCCCGATCCCGGCGTCTTCGAGGTCGGACCACAGCAGGTAGGTCCACACGAGATCGGCATCCGGTTCGAGCCGCGCGCGCGACATCGCGACGCCCAGCACGTCCAGGTACGCCGCGCGGTTGTCCTCGTACAGCGCCTGCGACACCCTGGCGTGATCGAACGGGTGCTCGCGCAAGCGAGCCGCGAGGCGCAGGGTTTCGGGCGTCGCGGCCTCGTACTGGAACCGGCCCGTGTCGGCGATCAACCCGGCGTACAGGCACACCGCGGACGCATCGGACATCTCGCCGCCCATCGCATCGATCAGACGCGCGACGAGCTCACACGTGCTCGATGCCTGCGCGTCGACCAGCCGGATCGTGCCCCGTCCATCGTTGGAGCGATGGTGGTCGATCCAGATCAACTCGGTCGCCCGCGATGCGGCGTGCCCGAGCTGCCCGAGCCGATCGAACGCCGCGCAATCGCAGGTGACCATCACGGCAGGCGCCTGCGGGAAGTCGTCGACCTCGACCAACAGGTCGAGCCCCGGCAGCTCCTCGGCCCAGCGAGGCACCGCGATCGGGGGGTTCGGGAACGAACACGTGACCGCGGTGCCGCGCGCCACGAGGTGATGCGCCAGCCCCAACATCGATCCGAGCGCGTCGGCGTCCGGATTCACGTGACAGGCGAGCGCGACCGCGGGCGCGTCGCGAAGCACCGCCGCCGCGCGTTCGAGATCCTCAGGCGTCATCGTCGTGCACCTGCCCCAAGAGCTGATCGATCCGCTCGCCCGCTGCAAGCACCTCGTCTTCCTCGAAGCGGAGCTCGGGCGTGACCTTCAGCCGGACCTGCCGGCCGAGCTCTCGGCGCAGATGTGGCGCGGCCGATCGCAGGGCCGCCCGCGTGCCGGCCTTCGCCTTCTCGTCGCCGAGCACCGTGTAGTAGACCCAGGCAACGTGCAGGTCGGCCGAGACCTTCACGCCGGTGACCGTGACGAATCCGACCCGGGGGTCCTTCAGACCCTGGATCGCCTCGGCGAGGATCTCGCGGAACTCCTCGCTCACCCGTGCGGTTCGTGGTCCCTGCGGCATCCATCCAGGGTACCCCGAGCCGCATCGGACACCGGGCCACAACGTTCACATGCGGCAGCTGCGCCGGCTCCTGCTCACTCGGGGTACAGCACCTGGAGCTCGCGATCGATGACCTCGACCTCGACCCAGGCATCCACGCGCCGTTCGATCGCCTGCATCACGCGCCGCACGTGATACTGGTCGGCACCCACGACGGCGACCGCGATCGTGGTCCGCTGCCACAGGTCGTGATGATCCACCTCCGCGACGCTCGCCGGGAACGACTGTCGCAACGCCGCCGTCAACGTCTTGACCACGTGGCGCTTCTGCTTGAGGGAATGCACCCCGGGGATCCGCAGATCGAAGCGTTCGAGCGCGACAAGCACCGGCGGCTCAGATGCTTCGGGCGACCTCTTCGACCTCGTAGGCCTCGATCATGTCGCCCTCCTTCATGTCCTGGAAGTTCTCCAGCCCGATGCCGCACTCGTAGCCGTCACGTACTTCGGCGACATCGTCCTTGAACCGGCGCAGCGAGCCGATCCTGCCGTCGTAGACGACGACGCCGTCGCGCACCAGGCGAGCGAGGCCGTTGCGCTTGATCGCGCCGCCGCGCACGTAGGACCCGGCGATGACGCCGAGCTTGGGAACACGGAACGTCTGGCGCACCTCCGCCTCGCCCAGGACCCGCTCGCGCTCCTCGGGCTTCAGCAGCCCGGACAACGCCGCCTTGATGTCGTCGATCGCGTCGTAGATCACCTTGTAGGTGCGGATGTCGACGCCCTCTTGCTCGGCCAGCTCCCGCGCGTTGGTGTCGGGACGCACGTTGAATCCGACGATGATCGCGTCGGAGGCCATCGCGAGCGTCACGTCGTTCTCCGTGATGCCACCCGCGCCGGCACGCACGATGTTGACGCGCACCTCCTCTTGCGGCAGCTTCAGCAGCGAGTCCTCCAGCGCCTGCACGGACCCCTGCACGTCGGCCTTCACGATCAGGTTCAACTCGGTGATCGCGTCGGCTCCGGTCCGGCGGAGCAGATCCTGCAGCGTGGCGCGTCGCGCGACGACGAGCTCCGCCTGGCGGGACTTGGCCTCCCGCTCCTCGGCGATGTGGCGCGCCTCTCGCTCGTCGTCCACCTCGCGGAAGTCGTCGCCCGCGCTCGGGACGTGGCTCCAGCCGAGGATCACGACCGGCTTGGAGGGACCCGCCTCGTCCACCGCACGGCCGTTCTCGTCCTGCATCGCGCGGATCCGGCAGTATGCGGTCCCGGCGATCAGCGCATCGCCCACGGCCAGGGAGCCCTTCTGCACTAAGACGGTGGCGACCGGACCCCGGCCCTTGTCGAGATGAGCCTCCAGGACCGTGCCGCGGGCACGGCCGGTCGGATCGCCCTTGAGGTCCTCCAGGTCGGCGACGACCAGCAGCGTATCGAGCAGCGCCTCGAGGTTCAGGTGCGCCTTCGCGGACACGTCGACAAACTCGTAGTCGCCACCCCATTCCGAGGGGATCACACCGTGCTCCACCATCTGGGTGCGCACACGGTTGGGGTCCGCCTCGTCCTTGTCGACCTTGTTGACGGCGACGACGATCGGGACATCCGCCGCCTTGGCGTGGTCGAGCGCCTCCAGTGTCTGGGGCATGACGCCGTCGTCGGCGGCCACGACCAGCACCGCGATGTCGGTGACGCTGGCGCCACGGGCGCGCATCGCGGTGAACGCCTCGTGGCCCGGGGTGTCGATGAAGGTGATCTCGCGCTCGCCGACGTGGGCCTGGTAGGCGCCGATGTGCTGCGTGATCCCACCGAACTCACCGGCCACCACGTCGGTCGACCGGATGGCGTCGAGCAGCTTCGTCTTGCCGTGGTCGACGTGGCCCATGATCGTCACGACGGGGGCGCGGGTGGCGAGCTTGCTCTCGTCGACGTCGTCGAACTCGTCTTGGGACTTCAGCTCGTCCTCGAGCCCCACGATGTCGGTGGCGTAGCCGAGTTCGCCGGCGATCAACTCGATGGCCTCGTCGGTCAGCGACGTCGTCGCGGTCACCATGTCCCCTGCGAGGAACAGGATCTTCACGATGTCCGCCGGCGAGCGATCGGTCTTCTCGGCGATCGTTTGGGGCGTCGCGCCATGGATGACCTGCAGGACCGGGCCGGTGGGCTCCGCGGGCTCCGCCACCGGACGGCGGCGCTGCTTGGCCTGCTTGGGCGCCGGCGCCGCGGCGGGCTCGGGAGTCGGGGGGGCTGGGATCGGCGCTGCCGGACGCAGCCCCGCGGACGCGGCGGCCGCTTCGGCGGTCGTCAGCGGGGTCGCGGTCTTCGCCTTCGCCTTCGGCTTCGCCTTGGCCTTCGGCTTTGGCTTACGCGGCGCTGGGGGCGGTTCCAGCACCTCACGGGGTTTGGAGGGCGTGGTCGTTGCCTTCCCACCCGAGGCGCGGAGGCGCGGCACGATGTCCTCGGGCACGCTGGAGGAGGCGGACTTGCCCGCCACGCCCATCTGCGTGAGCGTCTCCAGCAGTTCCTTGCTGGTGACGCCCAGCTCCTTGGCCAACTCGTGGACCCTCACGCACGCTCCTGCATCTCGGTGAACAGTTGTCTAAGCCTACTTGCTGCGTTGGGAGTGATGCCCGTCCGCAGCGCCCGGGCGAGCCCGCCGTGCGCGAGGGCGGCTTCGACGCAGGCCGAACGCTCGTGCACGTAGGCGCCCCTGCCGCCGGCGCGCGCGATCGGGTCCCACACGATCGTCCCATCGAGCGCGGCGCGCACCCGAAGCAGGCCGATCTTGGGCGCTCGGGCGCGACACCCCGTGCACGTGCGCATGGGCACGTGACCGCGGCGCACCGTTCTACGCCTCCGCCGGAGCCTCCGGGGCAGCGGCGGCCTGCGACTCCGACTTGATATCGATACGCCACCCGGTCAGTCGAGCGGCCAATCGGGCGTTTTGGCCCTCCTTGCCGATCGCGAGCGAGAGCTGATAGTCGGGCACGATCACCTGCGCGGTCTGCGTCTCGGGGTCGACGATGACCCGGTTGACTTTCGCGGGCTGCAGCGCGTTGGCCACCAGCTCCCCCGGGTCGTCGGACCAGGGCACGACGTCGATCTTCTCGCCGCGCAGCTCGGTCACCACGTTGCGCACCCGGGAGCCCTTCGGGCCCACGCAGGCGCCCACGGGGTCGACCGCGGGCTCGTTGGACCACACGGCGATCTTGGAGCGGTGCCCGGGCTCGCGCGCGACCCCGCGGATCTCGACCACCCCGTCGGCGATCTCGGGCACCTCCATCTCGAACAGGCGCTTCAGCAACCCCGGATGGGTGCGGCTCACCACGATCTGGGGACCCTTGGCGCCGCGACGCACCTCGGTGATGTAGGCCTTCAAGCGCTCGCCGTTTCGGTGCGGCTCGGAGGCGACCTGCTCGGCCTGCGGCAACAGGGCCTCGACCTTGCCGAGGTCCAGCAGCGTGTACCGCCGCTCCGACTGCTGGACGATGCCCGTGACGACGTCTCCCTCGCGACCGGCGAACTCCTCGTAGGTCATCTCTCGCTCGGCGTCGCGCAGCTTCTGGTAGATGACCTGCTTGGCGGTCTGGGCGCCGATGCGACCGCGGAAGTCGTCGGTGACCGTGACCTCCTTCTCGGTCAACACCTTCATCTCGAGACCCTCGCCGTCCTCGGTCTCCACCTCTTCCAGCTCCTGCTGGAACATGCGCATCTCGCCCGTCTCGGCGTCGATCTCGGCGCGGAACCCGACGAAGTCGTCGTCGGCGGTGGGATTCTCCTGCTTCCACGCGGTCTTGTATGCAGCCGCCATCGCCTCATCGAGTCCCTGCAGGATCGTCTCGAAGGCGATCCCCTTCTCCCGCTCCAGCTCGCGGAGCGCGGCGATCATTTCGGCGTTCATACCTTCGTTCCCTTCAATTCGGCGCTCCAGTCGGCGACGGTGCGCGCGGAGTCGATCTCCACGTACGGCAGCCGACGCTCCGCGCCATCCACATCCACGACGATGCCGTCGTCATCGGTGGCGACGAGCGCGCCCATGTGCACGCGCTCGTCGTCGACGATCGTCCTCGTCTTGACCTTCACCTGCGACCCGACGAACCGCGCGAAGTGCGCGGGCGTTCGCAGTGGCCGCTCGATGCCCGGAGAGCTCACCTCGAGCTGGTAGCGACCGGTGCCGAAGTCCTCCAGGTCCAAGCGCCGTGCGATGCGCTCCGACAGCGCCGCGATCGCCTCGAGATCGAGGCCGTCTTCGCGGTCGACGGTGACCCGCAAGGTACGCCGGTCACCGGTGCCCGCGAAGGAAACCTCGAGGAGCTCTGCTCCCGCCCCTTCGACCACCGGCCGGACCAACGTCTCGGCGTCCACCACGACCAACCCCTTCGAAACAGAAAGGTGGGCACGTGCCCACCTCCGGCTCACACTGACGACTTCGTTTCCGCAGGCAGTATAGCCGAAGGCCCCTCGCGGGGTCGCTCAGATGTCGGAGAGCAACGCGACGTGAGCCCGGAACGCGTCGGTGGTCGAGGAGCCCTGGTCGCGAGCGAACGCGCCGAAGACGGCCACGTCGGCGGGGATCACGGGGTCGCGGTTGGCGGCGCCGTAGTCTCCCCACCGCTCGACCCCCGGTCCGAACTGGTACCGGGCCTCGCCCAACCGAACGAGCGCGGTCTGCGCGGCCGTGCCGGCTCCCGCAGCAATGGTGGCGGCCCATACCGACAGACACTCCGCCTTGCCCCCGCGCGCGTACCCGACGAACAGCGTGCCCGCATCGTTGGTCGCGATCGCCGGCCAGGCGGCGTCACGATTCGCCGAGGCGACGGTCCCTTCTCGCAGCACCGACGAGCGGCCGAGGCGGTTGCTCGGTCGCGCCTCGTACCAGCGGATCACGGATTCCTGGATGCCACCACCCGCGTTGCCGGCGACCGCGGTCGCCGCGTACAGCCGGTTGGCGCCTGCGTCGAAGAACGCGGACGTCACCCGCAGATCGCCCGTGTCCCACCACGTGGTGGCGTTGTTCGTGCTGCCGCACTGGTATCCGTATGGCGGCAAACCCACCCGCTTCACGCTCTTCGCGGTCTTGGCCACGACCAGATCGCCGTCGATCATGCGCAGGCGCCACAGCACGAGGCGCGTCGACCCCGCCTGGGCCTCCAGCGACACGAGGAACTGGTCGGTCGGCGCGCCGCCGGCGGCCGTGGCGGCCTGCAACGTGAACGCCTTCGAGCCGTCCGGGTTCCTGGTTGCCGCACCACCCCGCACCTCGATCGGCACCGTCTTGGAGCACGTGGGGTCGTCGTACAGGGCCTTCTTCGGCATCGAGACGATCTGCGCGTAGCGGAACGGTCCGTTGTTGAAGCCGAAGTTGTTCGTGGTCACGACGACGCGGTTGGTCGTGAACCCGATGCTCGGATAGTCGGCGAACTCGTGCTTCCCGTTCCTGACCTGATCGCCGACCATGTGGGTGCGGCACCAGGTGCTCGTGTCGTCCGCCGTCGCCGACGGGATCGTGACGACCTCGATGAAGCCCTCTGCCTTGTCGTAGACGAGGAACGCAAGCACGAACATGTCGTCGTACGCGTCGTAGAAGACCTTCGGGTCGGTCTCGTGCAGCCCCGCGAGCTGGCCGCTCATGGAGCGCAGTCGAAAGGGTTGCAGCAACTTCGCTCCAGTGCGGTCATAGACGCCGACCCGCACATTGACCGCCGCCAAGACGCTGGTCGGCCCGGTCGCTCCGGTCGGGTCGCCCGGGCTGACGAGCGGATCCGGCCCCATCAGGTCGGCGTCGAGCCCGTCGGCGGTCGGGGTTCGCGTGGCGGCGCGCTGCGGCGAGCCGATCGTGGCCGGTCGGCGCTCCGGCCGAGGAAGGGAGTCGGCGGGTCCTGCGCCGTCGTGGGCGAGCGTCGCCGGGATCGCTCGGGGCAAGCGCTCGGGGGCGCGGCCCGCCGTTCGCCACGGCACCTCCACGGCGCGGTCGGCGCCCGGCCCCGCGCCCGAGGCGGGCACCGGAAGCGCGGCCACACCAACGAGGACCGACAGGACAACGAACACGGCGATCCGACGCATGCCACCGACGGTAGCAGCCACGCGGGCGTTGACGGGTGTGCCGAACGCGTGCGACCATCCCCAGCCTGATGGCGGTGCACATGACGACCTGGTGGTGGCGCGACGGCTCGTGGAGCCCGGCGCCGCAGCGTGCCTGACGCGATCGCACACCGCATCGCCCACGAGCCCCGGACCCGCGGTCCGGGGCTCACGCATCCCCGACACCCGTAGGAGAGGATGGAGGTCATGACCGCAGCCCTGCAGGTCCACCCCGATCGAGCGACCTTCGACCGCCTCGCGGCCGAGTGGCCGCTCGTGCCGGTGTGGGCCGAGCTGCTGGCGGACGTCGGCACGCCGGTGGGGTTGTTCCCCGCCGTGGCCGGCGACGGACCCGGCCTCCTGCTCGAGTCGGTCGAGCGCTCGGAGCGTTGGGGACGCTACTCGTTCGTCGCCGGCGATCCGGCGGCCATCGTCGTCGCCGACGACGCCGGCGTGCATCTGCGCGACGTCGTCCGCGAGCTGCCCGTGGGCGAGCCGTCCAAACGCCTGTCCCCGCGTGAGGCGCTGCGCGCCGCGGTGAACCGGTTGAAAGCCCCACGGATGGAGGGGCTGCCTCCCATCACCGGGGGCCTCATGGGGTACGCGAGCTACGAGGCGGCGACCCTGCTGGACGGACACCCCGCGCCGCACGCCGACGAAGCGCCGTTCCCGCCGATCGGTCTGCTGCTGATCGATCGGGCGATCGTGTTCGATCACTGGCGGCAGCGTCTCGTGCTGGTGGCGCACGCACAGCGTGGCGGCTACGACGAGGCGGTCGCCGCCCTCGACGAGCTCGCGGCGAAGGTCGCGAGCGCCCGACCGCTGCCGCTGCTCGGCGCCGCCGACGGCGGCGAGGCCGAGGGCGAGGCGAACATGGACGACCAGGCCTACCGCGACATCGTGGCCAGCTTCCAGGAGCACATCCTGGCGGGCGACATCTTCCAGGGCGTGCCGTCACGGCGGGTGTCGTTCCCCGCGCCCGACGGCGGCGTGCCCATCTACCGGCAGTTGCGGGTGTCCAACCCCGCCCCGTACATGTTCTACTTGCGGGCGCTCGGCATGGAGCTCGTGGGATCCTCGCCCGAGCCGCTCGTGCGCGTTGAGGGTCGTCGCGTGCTGTCGCGTCCGATCGCCGGAACGCGTCCGCGCGGATTGACCGAGGTGCGCGACCGGCTCCTGGAGCACGAGCTGCTCGCCGATCCGAAGGAGCAGGCCGAGCACGCGATGCTGGTGGATCTGGCGCGCAACGACCTGGGTCGGGTCTGCGTGCCGGGCAGCGTGCGGCCCACCGAGCTGATGGAGGTCGAGCGCTTCTCCAAGGTCATGCACATCGTCTCGACCGTGGAGGGGGATCTGCGACCGGACATGGAGCCGTTCGACGCGCTCGCGGTGACGTTTCCCGCCGGCACCGTGACCGGTGCGCCGAAACGCCGCGCGATGGAGTTGATCGCCGAGCATGAGCCGACCCCGCGCGGCCCCTACGCCGGCGCGGTCGGCTACCTCACCTTCGCCGGCGACCTCGACTTCTGCATCACGATCCGCACCGCGGTCGTGGCCGACGGACGGGTCAGCGTTCAGGCTGGCGCCGGGGTCGTCGCCGACTCCGACCCCGACACGGAGCTGCGCGAAACGAAGGCGAAGGCGGCCGGGCTGTTGCCCGCCGTCGCCCCGAGCACGGGGGCCCACGCATGATCCTGGTCGTCGACCACTACGACTCGTTCACCTACAACCTGGTGCAGTTGATCGAGAGCCTGGGGCGATCCACCAAGGTGGTGAAGTCGGACGAGAAGCCCGCGGAGGAGCTCGTGCGCCTGAAGCCCGACGCCGTGGTGCTGTCCCCCGGTCCGGGGCATCCGCGCGACGCCGGCTGCTTCACGCAGCTCCTGGAGCAGCTGCCCGACGCCACGCCGGTGCTCGGCGTGTGCCTGGGGCATCAAGCGATCGGCCTGGAGGCGGGCGGCACGGTGGATCGGGTGGCGCCGATGCACGGCAAGGCGTCGTTCGTGTACCACGAAGGGCGCGGCATCCTGGAGGGCATCAGCGTGCCGTTCGAAGCCGGGCGCTATCACTCGCTGGTGGTCGAGCGCGACGACCTGCCGGCGGCACTCGAGCTCACGGCCTGGACCGAGGAGGGGCTCGTCATGGGCACGCAGCACCGCGAGCTGCCGCGCTTCGGGGTGCAGTTCCACCCCGAGAGCATCCTCACGCCCGAAGGCCCGCGGATCGTCGAGAACTTCCTGGCGCTGACGCGGTAGCGGCTGCGTACCCGGTCACGGCGTGGGGCAGCCGGCGCCGGACACGAATGCGCCGCTGTTGGGCGCCACCCGGCACGCGCGCTCGTCGACGGCGACGAACGCTGCGGCGGGGATCCGCTTGAGCTGGTCGACGAACGCGTAGGTCCACCGGTCGTCGACGGTTCCCTGGAAGTACCAGTCGCTGCCGTTGTCCGCCACGATCATGCCGTAGTGCTTGAGCGCTCGGATCACGACGCGGGCTTGGGGGCTGTACCCGCTCCCATCGAAGCCGGTCCGCAGGCGGAAGCGCGCGCCCATCGGTGGGCAGCGGCGGTCGCGCACACCGGCCTCGTGGCGCGCGGGCCAGATGTACGCGTCGGTCGTGCAGTCCGCCGTGACGCGGATCGCGTGGTCGACGACCCCGGCGGCGACCTCGTCGTAGCGCAGCAGCCCGGCGAAGATCGGCAGGCCGGCGGCGTCGGCGCTCGTCCACCCGGCCGGCCGCAGCGCGTTGGAGGCCAGGTCGAAGACGGCGCCCGAGCCGGCCTTGGGGTTCCCGCCGTTCCACTGGGCGGCGTACAGCTCGTAGAGCGTGCACGTCGAGCTGTCGACCATGATCGCGTGGCGATCGGAGCCACCCTCGATCCGGATATCCGGCCCGAACGGGTATGGCCCCTGGTCGCTCTCGCTCGCGTACGTGAAGTCGATGTCGACGTCGGCGTGTCCAGCTGCGACCACGTCGAAGGGGATGCCGTACGACGGCGGTCCGAAATCGGGGTGGAGGTCGGTGGTCGCGGCGTGCATGGCCTTCTTCCATGTGTCGGATCTCGGGTGGGCCGGCAGCTTCGACACGTCCAGGTGCCACACGTTGTTGGCGGGGAAGACATCGCAGGCCGTGCCGGGAACCTGCGCGGCCGGCGCCGGGGACGACAGCAGGCCCGCGAGCACCACGCATGCCGCGAACACCGCGATCGATCGGATCCCCCGCATCTTCCGAGTCATCGGCAGTTGCGACCGCTACGGTTGAGCTCGACATGGCCCACTCACCCGCAGCGCGATCCGGCTTCCTCGTGAGCCCGACCACCGGGTGGATGGCGGGCCTGGTGGCGGTCCGTGCCGTGGTGCTGGTGGTCATCGTCCTGCGGGCGAGCTCGCTCGCGCCCGCCGACGCCGATGTCGCTCGTGCGAACCGCATCGCGAACTCGCCCGCGACCGCCTACCTGGACTTCCCGGTGGAGTACATGCCGCTGCAGACACTCTTCGATCAGCTGCTTGCCGGCGGCGGCGTGGCCTCGGCCGCCGTACGGATCGCCGTGGTCGCGTTCCTGGCGGACCTGGCGGCCGCCGCCGCCCTGGCGTGGGGATGGGGTCGACGGCAGGCGGCCACCTATCTGGTG
>DATECH010000076.1:0-6560 GCA_035287005.1 Actinomycetota bacterium
GTTCGAAGCGGCGGTCGCAACGCTCGGCTCGCATGTCGCCGCATTCCTCACGCAGAATGACGGCACGCTGATGTCGCCGACGTTCGCCCGCCGCGCGCCGGTCTTCACCATCGGATCAGGGCCGTCGAACAGCCTTCGGGGCGCTGCTGCGCTCACGGGCCGCACCGACGTGATAGTCGCCGATGTCGGCGGGACGAGTACCGACGTCGGGGCGCTGGTCCAGCGCTTCCCCCGGGAATCGTCGGTCGGCGTCACGGTAGGCGGCGTGACGACGAACTTCAGGATGCCCGATCTGGTGTCGGTCGCGGTCGGCGGCGGAACGACAGTCAGGGGCGGTCGTCTCATGCAGGTCAGCGTCGCCCGACGGATCCGTGATGAAGCGCTGGTGTTCGGCGGTTCGACGCCGACGCTGACCGACGCAGCTGTCGCCGCCGGGCGGGCGACGATCGGGGACGTGGAGCGGGTGGCCGGCCGCGACGATCTCGAGCCTGCGCTCCGGGAAGCCGAAACGCTCGTGGCCGACGCCATCGATCAGATGCGGCCGTCGTCCGCTGAGGTCGATCTGGTGCTGGTCGGCGGGGGCAGCGTGCTTCTTCCCGACATCCTGCCCGGCGTGCGCACCTTGGTGCGACCCGATCATGCCGACGTGGCGAACGCTGTCGGCGCTGCGCTCGCACCGGTCGCCGGCGAGGCCGAGCAGATCGCCGACATCGGGGGCGAGCGTCGAGCCGCGGCGATCGAGCGTTGTCTCGACGAAGCCCGAAGCCGAGCGGTCGCCGCGGGCGCGGACGCGCGGCGCCTGACAACGGTGTGGGTGGAGGAGATCCCTCTCGCCTACATGGATCGGCCGCTGTCACGGATCCGCGCGAAGGTCGCGGGGCCCGCCGTACTCTAGGCTGCGCAGGTTGGCTCGTACGGAGGTCGCGCACGATGCGTTTGGATGGCAAGGTCGCACTCATCACCGGCGGTGGCAGCGGGATGGGCCAGGTGGCATCGGAGCTGTTCGTCGCCGAGGGAGCCCGCGTCGTGCTGACGGACGTCAACGATGACGCCGGCGCGGCGACCGCCACGGCGATCGGCGAGGCCGCGCACTTCGTACACGCCGACGTCTCCAGGGAGGCCGACGCCGAGGCGATGGTGGCGGACACCGTCGAGCGGTTCGGCCGGCTCGACATCCTCTACAACAACGCGGGTGTCATGCTGCCCGAGGACGGCAGCGTCGACACGACCGACGAGCGGATCTGGGATCTGACGCTCGCCGTCAACGTGAAGGGCGTCGCGTTCGGGTGCAAGTACGGCATCCCCGCGATGCTCGCAAGCGGTGGCGGCTCGATCATCAACGTTGCGTCGTTCGTGGCGTGGCTCGGCGCAGCGACCAGTCAGACGGCCTATACGGCGTCCAAAGGCGCGGTGCTCGCGATGACCCGCGAGATCGCGGTCGAGTATGCGCGCAAGGGCATCCGCTGCAACGCGCTGTGCCCCGGCCCGATCGAGACCCCGTTGCTCCTCGCGCTCCTGTCCGACGAGCAGAAGAAGCAACGCAGGTTCGTCCACATCCCGATGGGCCGCCTCGGTCATGCCAAGGAACTGGCCAAGGCGGCACTGTTCCTGGCGTCCGACGACAGCAGCTACATGACCGGTTCATCCCTCATCGTCGACGGGGGCATCACCGCCGCCTACGTGACCCCCGAGAACTGAGTCCCCACCCCTCCGGGCGGGCTCCTACCTGATGCGTCCCCCGCCCAGCTCGGCGTGCAAGCGCGCTTGGGCAGCGTCGACCACCCGGAACGCCTGACGCAGCCGGCTGCGACTGACGGGATCGAGCGAAGCGGGCTCGACGTATGCGTCCACCGCCTCCCCGGTCCGCACGCACTGGACCTGGCGGTCGATGCGGAGCTCGTTGAAGGTCTCGAACGCTTCCTCCAGCGCCCGGGCCGCCTCCCCTTCGAGCGATCCTCCCGTAACCGATCCATGGAGTCGCTCGAGGGTCGCGGTCGCCTCGAGCCCGCATCGGATCGCGGCCACACGCGCCAGGTCGGTCACGGCGAGCAGTCCGCCTTGCTTCAGATCGATGACCCGCCGCCCCCCCCGGCGCTCCGTGACCATGCCGCCCAGCGAGCCCAACGGCGGGCGGATCTCCACCGCCAGCCGCGCGACCCGCAACCCCAGCTCGCTCCTACGAACGCCGTCCATGAGGCGACGGATCGTGACTTCCACGCTCAGCGGCCCGGCAACCTTCCGCAGGTCGATGGCGAGGGCAAGCAGGAACGCGGTCCGAGCCGCGGTACCCCTCCCGGCGAGCAGGGTCGCGCTCCAGCGTTCGATCGGGCCGCGCCACGTGGGAGAGGTCGCGACGACCCCGGATCGGCATGGAGGTAGGCCCGCGCGCGCGAGCGCCCCGGTGACCGTCTCCGCGATCTTGGTGAAGTACGGGTCGGCGTCCTCGCCACCCTCCCACACGATCGTGTGGTCCTGGTCAGGGGCAAGACCGGGCTCTCGACGCGCCACGCTGCCGAACGCCAACCAGGCCCACGAGGCCGGCGGCGAACCCTGCTCGCCGATCGCGAGATCGATCGCCCGGCTCGTGGCGGCGTCGATGAGGCGAGACGTCGCACGGGCAACGGCGAGCGCCCCGTAGCCTTCGTCGCGAAGATCCGCCATCGCCCCGGGGAATCCAGCCGTCGCGTCCACGAGCCCGTCGACGTCTCTCGCTCGCTCGATCGGCCGAAGGAGTCCGCCTGGGTCGTGACGCTCCGCGAGTTCGGCGCGTTCCCGAAGCTCCACGGCGAGGAACCGCAGCCCCTGCCCAGAGCCGAGCACGCGCTCGGCAGTCGCGCGGTCGATCCGCAGGCACGCCGTGGAGCCGTTCGCGCGCACGTCGAATGCGGGATGCGTGCCGCTCAGCAGCGAGGGGAACCCGAACGATTCACCCGGTCCGAGGACGTCGAGAGCCTCTCCGTCCCGCTCGAGCTCGATCGATCCCTCGAGGACCACATACAAGGACTCCGCGGGCGCACCACCCTCCTCGAGCACGAGGTCGCCTCCGACGAACGACACGCGCTCGGCCGCGTTGCGGAGTTCGACGAGCGCCTCTGGACCCAGGTCGGTGAACGGTGGGTGCCCCCGCAGGAGTTCGACTTCGTCGATCATGGCACCTCCCGGACACGATGCTAGGCGGCGGCGCCACCGAGCGCGAGGCCGCTAACCGTGCTCGGAGAACACCGGTCGCAACGCTTCATACACGGCCCGATACCGTCGGTAGGCGTCGTCGTAGCGGTCCGAGGCTGCATCGTTGGGCTCGTGCACTTCCGTGCGAAACGACACGAACGACTGCACTGCGTCGGCCACCCGACCGTGGATCCCGGCGGCCACGGCCGCAAGGATCGCGGCGCCCGTGGCCGTCGTCTCCACCGAAACCGGCACCCGGACCGGCAACCCGGTCACGTCGGCCTTGATCTGACGCCACAGGGGGCCCTTCGCGCCCCCTCCCACGATCGTTAGGCGGCGGACGTCGAGCCCGGCCGCGCGCATCGCGCTCAGGATGTCACGAAGCGCGAACGCGCTGCCTTCCAGGATCGCGCGGGTCATGTGGTCACGCGTATGCGCGAGTGTGAGCCCGTAGAACACACCGCGTGCGGCGCCGTTCCACTCGGGCGCCATCGCGCCCTGCATGCAAGGCAGGAACACCAAACCGCCGGCGCCCGGCTCGACGTGGCCGGCCTCAGTCGACAGGAAGTCGTAGGCATCGCCGAGCCCCACGGCCTCGGCGTCGCGCTCGATGGGCGCAAACTGGTCTCGCCACCATCGGAGGTTGCCACCCGAGACGAACCCGGGGTTCTCCAACAGCCATGCGTCGGGATCGGCGTGCGGGTGGCACTCCACGAGCATCGTGGGGTCTTCGCGTGGCTCGGCGCTTGCGGCGCAAACGGGCTCGGCCGTGCCCACGACGTCACAGACTTCCCCGGGCTCGTACACACCCGCCCCCAGCGTGGCGGCCATCTCATCGCCGCATCCGATCGCCACCACGGTCGAAGGGTCGAGTCCGCTCGCCTCGGCGAACGCCGTGGTGATGGTCCCGACGGCCTGGGTTGCCGCCCCGAGCTCCGGGAGCATCTCCGGGTCGACCCCCGTGGCCTCCAAGGCCGTGTCCGACCAGGTTCGCGTGCGCGGGTCGAGCAACGCGAGCGACGAGGCGTTCGAGTAGTCGACGGCCAGCGTCCCCGACACGTGCCGCAGGACGTAGGAGCCCGGGGGCATGAAGTGTTTGGTCCTCGCCCAGGCCTCCGGCTCCTCGTCTCGCAGCCACAGAGCCTTGAACACCGCGTGCGAGGAGTCGAGATTGGCGCCCACGGCCCGGTAGAAATCCGAGGGGGTCACCCGGGCCGAAAGGGCCGTCGCCTGCACCTCCGCTCGCCGGTCCATCCAGATCATCGCCGGACGTACTGGGACGCCCGCGGCATCGACCGCGACCATCCCGTCGAGCTGCGAGCCGAACGACAGGCCGCGGATCGCCGACGCGCCGCCGGGACATTCGGAGACGAGCCGGCGGCACGCGTGACCGACCGCGGCGTTCCAGTCGTCAGGGTCCTGCTCCGCCCATGTCGGATGCGGGAACGACAGGGCATAGGTTTCGTAGGCGGACGCCACGAGCGTTCCATCCGCGGCGTACAGGGCGGCGTTCGTCCCTTGGCTACCGACGTCGCAGCCGATCACGTAGCCTTCGCTCAAGGCACGATCACCATCTTGAGCCCGGTCCCCGCCCGGATCGTCTCGAATGCCTCGGCGATGCGCTCGAGCGGCCACCGGTGCGTGACCACCTTCGCCAACTCCTCCTGCTTGCGGTCGAGGTAGTCCATCGTCACCCGGTATTGGCGGTGCGTGGCTCCGTACGCGCCACGGATATCGAGCTCCTTATAGTGGAGCTGGTTCATGTCGAGTGGGCTCACGGGATCGTGTTTCGGCAGTCCGGCGAAGTACACGACGGTCGCGCGCTTCGCCGCCATCTCGAGCGCCGCCTGCTGCGCGGCTTTGGCCGGCGCCGCGACGCTGACCCGCTCGGCTCCGTGTCCGCCCGTGCGAGACAGAACCTCATCAACCCCGTTGTCCTCGCCGGCGACCCATGCGTCGTCGACCGCGTGACCGATCGCGTCGAGTGCGACCTTCAACCGTTCGCCGCTCACGTCGGTCATGAACACCTTCGAAGCGCCGCGGTCGCGAGCCATCACCGCTTGCCAGCATCCGATCGGGCCGGTTCCCAAGATCACGACGGTGTCGCCGAGGCGAACGTCGAGCTGCTCGATCCCGTTCAGTGCGCACGCGAACGGATCGGCCACGGTCGCAAGGTCCGACGGCAGCTCGACCGGCAACGGGATCAGGTTCTTCGTCGCGATGGGTGGCACCGCCGCCAGTTCCGCATAGGCGCCCGGGAAGGGGTCGTAGCCGTAGAGCAGGTGGTGTGCGCACAGGTTCTGGAACCCGTCGAGGCACCACCGGCACGTCCCGCACGTGAGGATCGAGCCCAGGAACACGCGGTCGCCCGCTTGCACGCCGGGGGGCAGATCCGCCTCGGAACCGACCTCTTCGAGCACGCCCACCGGCTCGTGACCGAGCTGCCACGGTGGTGGCGCCTTCGGGTCGCCGTTGAAGAACGTGCGGGCGTCGGTGCCGCATATACCGCACGCCTCCACTCGCAGCAAGGCTCCGGCCGGATCGACGTCCGGCTCGGCCACATCGTCGCGGACCTCGACTGTGTTCACATCCGTCATGAAGGCCGCGCGCATCAGGCACGCTCCTCCTCGAGCGCGGCGAACGCTTTCTCCGCCGACCACCGCTCGCGGATCACACGCGATAGCGCGCGCGTGATCGCTTCGGGGTTCTCGTGCATGAAGATGTTCCGACCGACCGAGCAGCCGATCGCCCCCGCCGCCATCGCGTGCTCCATCCGCGTCAGAAGCTCCACGTCCCCGAGCCGCGACCCGCCCGCGAGTACCACCGGGATCCCGTTCGCTGCCTGGACGCACTTGGCGAAGGCGTCCTGGTCCCCGGGCCAGTTGGTCTTCACGATGTCGGCCCCGAGCTCCACGCACAGACGCACGTTGCGCCGGAGGTACTCGAATCCGTACTGCTGCTTCAGCTCCTCCACGGTCGCATACGTGGTGGGGAACTCCGCCTCCGCGATGAACGGCATCCCGAGGGCCTCGCACTCACGCCCGACCGCGGCGAGGATGTCGATCATGCCCGCCTCGGTGTCGCCGCCCAGGGCGGTGAATAGGACGACGGCGTCGGCGCCGAGCATGAGCGCCTCCTGGACCTCGCCGATCTGCACGATCTGTGGTCGGTCGCCGTCGGGGCTCGCGCTCGCCGACAGCAGCATCGCGAGCGACGTGGTCGGGGCGAACCCGTCCTGCGCCACGCGGATCATCCCCTTGCTCATCATGATGACGTTGGCGCCCCCGGCGACGGCCTCGCGTGTTCGCGTCGCGATGTCGGCGAGCGGTTCGAGGAACGTGGGCGAGGTCATCCCGTGGTCGAGCGCGCAGATGATCGAGACCCCCGCCGGA
>DATECH010000077.1:0-4961 GCA_035287005.1 Actinomycetota bacterium
GGCCACCCCCCACGACTATCGCGTCGTACCGCTCGGATGTGCTCATGGGCGTCAGGATATGCCGGGGCGGTCGTTCGAAGGTAGGAGGAGGCGGGCCCGCACGGGACCCGCCTCCTCAGGCTGAGCGCCGCTCGGGCGCCCCGGCGGCCGGGCGCTCGGTTTCCATCGCCTCGGCCGACGTGTAGCGCGGCACGCCGGCCACGACGTCGCCGAGCGGTTCCCGCTCGAACACCTGCTCCTGCTCGTGCACGGCGTCCGCGCCCGGGTCGCCGTCTCCGCGCAGCTTCAGCATGGGCAGCAGCAGCAGCGCCGCCGCCAGCGCCGACAGCCCGCCGAGGCGGTAGGTGGACTGCGGACCGAGCGCCTTCAGCACCGGGCCGGCCATCAGGTAGGCGGCGGCCAACCCGAGGGACAACACGGATTCGAACGCCGCCATCGTCCGGCTTCGCACCGCGTCGGGCGTCCGGCGCTGCATGATGCCGGTCTCTGCCACCATCGTGACCCCGTCCGCGGCGCCCATGATGAACAGGGACACCAGCACGAGCACGAACAGCGGAGCGAACCCCACGGAGAAGGCCGCGATGGCGATGCCGAACGAGCCGGCGACGAGCCACACCGGTTCCGTCCGCGGTGTCAGGTACCGGCCCAGCCCGGACCCGACGACCGAGCCGCTCCCCCAGCACGCGATCAGCGCGGCAAACCCGACGGGTCCCCGGTCGAAGTGCTCTGCGAGCGCCGCGTCGGCCACCATGCCCATGCCCATGCCGAGCACGAACACGAACCACGCCAGCGTCATGCGGCGCATGACCCGGTCGCGCCACAGGAAGGCCGCACCGGCCGCGAGACCCTGGTGCTCATCGACCTCGTGCGCCTCCCGGTCCTGCTGGTACTCGCCGCGCACACTGAGGGTCAGCAGGATCGACACGACGAACGTCAGCGCGTTCACGCCGAAGACCCAGGACGCTCCGCCCGTGGCGACCAACACGCCGCCGATCAGCGGCCCGACCGCGATGCCCGCGTGCACACCCATCGTGACGAGGCTGTTCGCCCAGCTGACGTCGTTCTCGTCGTCGACCAGGTTGGGGATCGCCGCGCGAGACGCCGTGAAGAACGGCAGGTCCGCGATCGCAGAACCGAACGCGAGCACGATCAGCACGATCGGCTCGTGGGCGAACACCATGGCGGTGAAGAACAGGGTCGACACGAGCTCGGACCAGATCATCACCTTGCGACGATCGAATCGGTCCCCGATCGCTCCCCCCAGCGGTCCGAGGATCCCGGCCACCCCGAAGGTGAGCAGCAACGACAACGCCTGCATCCCAGGCGAACGCGTGCGTTCCCACACGGTGTAGTTGAGGGCCGTGTACGCCGCGGCCCCGCCGGTGACCGAGATCAGCCGACCGGTCGCCAAACGGCGGATCTTGGAACGCGCGGATGTCGGATAGAGGTTCATCATTGGAGCGACTCCTGGAGGTCCGGTGCGGAAGGATCGAGCGGGGCAGGGTGCGCGAAACGCGCGGGCGCGCTAGAAGGCGCCCGTATCTCCTGCCGTGATCCGCTTCCGCTCCATAACCCGGGAACCCTAACACGGGTCGTCAGGTCGGGTCGAGCACTCGGGTCGAAACGGTCCCTTCGGCAGCGACGATCAGACGGTCGTGACCGCCCGGATGCGACTCGCCTCGATCGCCGCCGCCACCGTTTCCAGGGTGGCGGCGGGGACCTCGGAGTCGACGGTGAGCACCATCAGGGCCTCTCCACCCTGGACCCGGCGGCCGACGTCCATGGTCGCGACGTTGATGCCGGCGTCCCCGAAGATCGTGCCGACCTTGCCGATGATGCCCGGGCGATCCGCGTATCGGAAGAACACCATTCGCTCGGCGGGACCCACCTCCACGTCGAACTCGTCGATCCGGATCACGCGCATCGAGTCCTTCGCCACGATCGTGCCCTCCACGCTGACCGGCCCCTCGTCGGTCTCGGCCCGGATCGAGATCAACGACACGTAGTCCTGGCTGACGGTCGAACGCATCTCGCTGACCGTGACGCCCCGGTCGCGCGCAAGCATCGGCGCGTTCACGAAGGTGACCGGCTCGTTGACCGAACGCCCCAGGATGCCCTTCAGGGTCGCCAGGGTCAGCACCCGCGTGTCGTGTTCCGCGATGCGACCGAGGTATGAGGCGACGACGCTGCGCACGCCCGCGCCCGCCAACCCCGCCGCCAGGGATCCCAGATGCTCGGCCAGGGGTACGAAGGGTCGCACCGCCTCCGCAACTTCCGCGCCCGCGGAGACGTTGACCGCGTACGGGACGAACTCACCCTTGAGCGCGAGGCGCACCATCTCGGCGACCGTGATGCCCGCCTTGTCCTGTGCCTCCCTGGTCGACGCGCCGAGATGCGGCGTCGCGACGACGTTCGGCAGGCCGAACAGCGGGGACTCGGTGGTCGGCTCGACCGCGAACACGTCGAGGGCGGCTCCCCCCAGATGCCCATCCTCGAGCACCTTGGCCAGCGCCGCCTCATCGACGATGCCGCCACGAGCCGTGTTCACGAGCCTCGCGCCGGGCTTGATCATCCGTAGCTCCTTGTCGCCGAGCAGCCCCTCGGTCTCTGGCGTGCGGGGCAGGTGCACACTGATGAAGTCCGACTGCACGAGCACCGCCTCCAGCGTCGGCATGATCTCGACGCCCATCTCCTTGGCCCGCTCGGTGCTCACGTAGGGATCGAAGGCGATCACACGCATGCCGAAGGCGGCCGCGCGCGTGGCGACGAGCGAACCGACCCGCCCGAGTCCGACCAGGCCGATCGTCTTGCCCGCGAGCTCGACCCCTTCCCATTTCGAGCGCTCCCAGCGACCCTCGATCAGGTCGGCGTGCGCCTGCGGGATGTTCCGGGCCTGCGCGAGCAGCAGCGCGAGCGTCTGCTCGGCCGCCGAGATCACGTTGGACTGCGGGGCGTTGACCACCATGACGCCTCGGCGGGTGGCCTCGTCGACGTCGACGTTGTCCAGCCCGATGCCGGCACGGGCGACGACCTTCAGGTTGGTGGCCGCGGCGAGCACCTCGGCTGTGACCTGCGTCGCGCTGCGGATGATCACGGCGTCGTACGCCGCGACCGCACCGGCCAGGTCGCCCGCCGCCAGCTCGGTCCGCACGTCGACCTGGAAGTCCTTGCGAAGCAGATCCAGGCCCTGCTCCGACAGGGTCTCGGTCACCAGGACGCGCACGCTCAGTGCGCCCCCTGGAACACCTGCTCGGCGGCCGCGACGGCGGCGCCGAGCTTCACCGGGTACCCGAGCCGTTCCAGGGTCATCTCCAGAGCCGCCAGCCCGCGGATGATGTCCAGCTCGCTGACGTAGCCGAAGTGCCCGATCCGAAAGACCGTCCCTTTCAGCGGCCCCTGGCCGGGGGCGAGCACGCATCCGAAATCGGCGCGGATCCGATCGCAGATCTCATCTGCGGTGATGCCCTCGGGCGCGCGGATCGCCGTGACGGTCCAGTTGTCGTCCAGCCCCTGACCGAACAGGTCCAGCCCCAGCGCGCGGATGCCGTCCTTGACCGCGCTGCTCAACATCCAATGGCGCCCGAGCGCCGCGTCGACCCCATCCTGGAAGTACAGCCGCAAGGCCGCGTCCAGCCCCTGCATCACGCTGATCGCCGGGGTCCACGGGTTCTCCGGGTGCGGCAGCGCGGCGAACGCCCGGTACTCGCGCCAGTCGAAGTAGAAGCGCGGCAGGGTCGCGGTCTCCGATGCGGCGCTCGCCCGTTCGCTGGTCGCGACGAACGCGATGCCGGGGCTCGCCGACAGCGCCTTCTGCGACCCGCCGACCGCGACGTCGACCCCCCAATCGTCGAACGCGAACGGCACCGCTCCGAGGCTCGAGACGACGTCGACGACGACCAGCGCGCCCGCTTCGCGAGCGACGGCCGCGAGCTGTTCGACCGGCTGGATCACACCGGTCGAGGTCTCGGAATGCGTCAAGAGCACCGCTTTCACGCCCGGGTGGGTGGCGAGCGCGTCGGCAACCTTCGACGGATCGAGCCTGGTGCCCCACTCGTCCTCGGTCGCGTGCACCGTCAGGCCATGCGCGGCGGCGAGGCGCTGCCAGCGTTGGGAGAAGAACCCCGCGAGGGGCACGAACACCTCGTCACCGGCGGAGAACAGGTTCTGCACCGCTGACTCGAGACCACCCGTACCCGAGGAGGTCATCAGCATGATCTCGGCCGCGTCGGTTCGGTAGAGCTGGCGGAGCCGGTCGATGACGTCGGCCATCAACTTCCCGAAGCCGGGCCCGCGGTGATAGACGAGCGGGCTGCCTTGGGCGAGCAGCACCTCTGGGGGGATCGGGGTGGGCCCCGGGGCCAGGATGATCTCCGGCCTGTCCACGACGTATCAGCTCCTCGAAGGGGCGACGCTCCTGAGGGCCAAGGCTACCAAGAGGTCACCCCGGTGCCGGGACGTTCGCGGCTACGAACTCGCGAGCGTTCGCAGGTCGACCTCGGGATCTGCCAGCGCCGCAGGATCCGCGCGGACCTGTTGCTGGATCAGCTTCAGCGACCGCCGGCAGTCGCGCTTCCAGTCGACGCTGACGCACGCTCGCAGGACCTCGGCGTCGTCGAGGAAGAACGCGCAGAACGAACGGGCGTCGATCGAACCGCGCACGACCATCTGGCCGCCGACCGTCACGCCGGCCATCTGGATCTGGTGATCCCATTGATCCGACCAGAACCAGTGCGGGTCGTCGTAGGTCCCCACCTGGCCGAGCATGCCGCGGGCGGCGTGTTCGCCCATCTTGATCGCGTTGTCGAAGTGCTCGACTCGAACGGGCCCAAAGACCGGGTGCTGGTGCGAGGCCACGTCCCCCGCGGCGAACACGCCGGGAAATGCAGTCTCCAGGCTCGGGCCGGTCGCGATCCCCCCGTTCGCGGCGACACCGCGACCGTGCATCACCTCGGCGTTGGGCT
>DATECH010000078.1:0-5606 GCA_035287005.1 Actinomycetota bacterium
GACGCCGGTGCGAGAAAGATGCCGCGCCGCGACCAGCCCGTCGCCGCCGTTGTTCCCCTTGCCACCAACGACGACCGCGCGCCGGCCATACCCGCCGCCGAGCAGATCCAGACACGCCCGCGCGACCCCCGCACCGGCGCGCTCCATCAGCACTTCGGCCGGCGTGCCCGCGGCCTGTGTCACACGGTCGAGCTCGCCTGCCTCGGCGGGCGTGAGCAGCGGCCTCATCCGTCGGTCACCCCCAGCGCGAACGCCACGGCGGTCGTCTTCTCGTGCGTGAACGTGATCAACACGCGCGTGATGCCGAGCCCGTCGGCCCGGCGCTTCGCGTTGCCGGTCAGCGCGATGGTCGGCGCGCCGCTCGGGTGCCGGGTCACGCTGATGTCCTGCCACCGCTTGCCTCGATAGCCGCCCAGGGCCTTGATCACGGCCTCGCGAGCGGCGAACCGGCCCGCGTAGCTCTCGGCCGGCCTGGCCTTGCCGTCGCAATAGGCGATCTCCTCGGGCGTGAATACCCTGGCGCGCATCGTCGGGTGACGGGCGAGGGCACGCTCCATCCGCGCGATCTCGCAGATATCGACGCCCAACCCGACGATCTCCACGGGCCAAGGCTAGCCGCTGGGATCGTGCGGCGTCGCTTCGATCTGGTCGAACGGTGAGGGGTCCTCGCCCTGATTCCGACGGCCGGATCGATGCAGCACGAGCGCGATCGCGACCACGGCGAGCGCCAACCCGCCTCCCACCGCCGGCCAGTTCAGACCGGCATCGTCTTCGGTGGCGGGAAGCGGCGATGCCACCGCGCTTGGGGTCTCCGACGCGGGCGGCGGTGGCCGGGCATCCCCCGCCAGCTTCAGGACCTGGACGCGCGACAGGAACGCGCACGCCGAGATCCGATAGGTACCGTCGTCGAGGCGCTCCAGCACGAGCGGGTCGACGGTGGACCCCACCGGATACAGCACCGCGCAGGAGCTGACCCAATCGGACCCGATCTCGGCGGTCAGTGTGATCGTGGCCTCGACGTCTCCCTTGTAGACGCCGTCGACCGCGAGCGTGCTGTGCGTGTTCATCGGGTCGACCGGTTGCTCGTCCACCACGTGACCGGCGACGACGGCGTCGGCCTGCTTCAGGATCTTGTCGGGGGACAGCGGCGCGCACGAGCAGGCGACGGCGGGGGCGGCCATCGAGATGACCACGGGCGCGGCGATCGCGAGCGCGATCAGCAGCCGCAGGACCCGGGACATGGGCTATTCGACGGTGACCGACTTCGCGAGGTTCCGGGGCTGGTCGACGTCGCAGCCCCGCAGTACGGCCACGTGGTACGCGAGCAGCTGCAACGGCACGGTGACCACGACCGGCGAGAGCAGCTCCGGCGTCTCGGGCACCTCGATCACGTGATCGGCGAGACGCGCCGCGTCCACGTCGCCCTCGGTCACCACCGCGATCACGGCCGCGCCGCGGGCCTTCACCTCCTGGATGTTCGACAGCATCTTGGGGTACACGTGGCATCGGGTCGCGATCGCCACCACCGGCACGCCGTCCTCGATCAACGCGATCGGGCCGTGCTTGAGTTCGCCGGCCGGGTAGCCCGACGCGTGCACGTACGACAGCTCCTTCAGCTTGAGCGCGCCCTCGAGCGCGGCCGGGTAGCCCGTGTGGCGCCCGATGAACAGGTAGTCGCGTGCATGGACGAACCGCTCGGCGATCCGCCGCACGTGCGCGTCGAGCGCGATCGCGCGCTCGACCTGCTCGGGCAGCGCGGACAGCTCCTCCAGCACGTCGCCGATCTCCTCGGGGAACTTCGTGCCGCGCACCTGCGCCAGATACAGCGCCACCAGCTGCTGGGCGACCATCTGCGTCGCGAACGTCTTGGTCGAGGCGACGCCGATCTCCGGGCCCGCGTGCGTGTACAGCACGCCGTCGGCCTCGCGCGCGAGCGAGGACCCGACTGTGTTCGTCACCGCGATCACCTGCGAGCCCTGCCGGCGCGCGTGACGGGCCGCCTCCAGCGTGTCGATCGTCTCGCCGGACTGCGAGACCGCGAGCGTCAGCGCGTCCGGGCCCATCACCGGGTCGCGGTAGCGGAACTCGCTCGCGATCTCGATCTCGACCGGCAGGCGGGTCCAGTGCTCGATCGCGTATTTCGCGACGAGCCCTGAATGGAACGCGGTGCCGCATGCGACCACGAACACCTTGGACACCTCGCGCAGCACGTCGTCGGGTATCCGCAGCTCGTCGAGCTGCAGCCGCCCGGCGTGCGTGCGTCCGACCAGCGTGTCGCGGATCGCGGTGGGCTGCTCGTCGATCTCCTTGCGCATGAACCAGTCGTAGCCGCCCTTCTGCGCCGCGGTGACGTCCCAGTCCACCGTGATCGGCTCCACCTCGACGGGCGTGCCGTCAAGCGTCGTCACCGCAAGGCCGTCGGAGCGGATCGTCGCGATCTGGCCCTCCTCCAGCGGCACGAAGACGCGGGTGCGCTCAAGCACCGCCGGGATGTCGGAGGCGAGGATCGTCTCGCCGGTGCCGAGGCCGACGACCATCGGCGAGGACACCTTCACCCCGACCATCTCGCCGGGGTGAGCGGCTGAGAGCACCACCAGCGAGTACGCTCCCTCGAGCCGCGCGACGACCGCGCGCACCGCGGCGGTCAGGTCAACCCCGCCGTCGAGCGCAGTTTCGATCAGGTGCGCCACCACTTCGGTGTCGGTCTCCGAGGCGAAGGCGTGCCCCGTCTTCTCCAACTCGGCCCGGAGCTCCTGATGGTTCTCCACGATGCCGTTGTGGATCACGGCGACGCCACCCGTGCAATCCGCATGCGGATGCGCGTTGCGGTCGCTGGGCGCGCCGTGCGTGGCCCACCGCGTGTGACCCATCGCGGTCGTGCCGCTCGCGATCGGGTCCGCGACGAGCGCCGCCTCGAGCTCCGCCAGCTTGCCGGCGCGCTTGCGCACGGTCAGGCCGTCGGCCAGCACGGCGACGCCCGCGGAGTCGTATCCGCGGTATTCGAGCCGCCGAAGACCCTCCAGCACGATCGGGAGCGCCTCGTCGGGACCCACGTAGCCGACGATGCCGCACATCGAACGGAGCCTAACAGGGCAGGTCAGCGAGCCGGTGACGCCTCGACGGCGGCAACGGCGGCGGCGATCGACTCGGCGTGGGCGCGTGCGTCGCGCTCCGTATCGGCCTCCACCATCACGCGCACCAGCGGTTCGGTGCCGCTGGGGCGAAGCAGGACACGGCCGGCGTCGCCCAACCGTGCCTCCGCCGCTCGGACCGCCTCGGCAACCGCGGTCGACCTCGCGACGGCGTCCCGGTCCCCCACGCGCACGTTCAGCAGCACCTGTGGATAGCGGCGCATGACGGACGCGAGCTCCCCGACGCTCGCCCCCCTCGCGGCGGCCAACGACAGGAACCGCGCCGCGGTGAGCAGTCCGTCGCCCGTGGTCGCGTACCGACGGAAGATCACGTGGCCGCTCTGCTCGCCCCCCAGGACGAACCGCCCGCGCTCCATCTCCTCAAGGACGTAGCGGTCGCCGACCTTGGTGCGCACCACCCGGATGCCGTGCTCGGTCATCGCCCGCTCGAACCCGATGTTGGACATCACGGTGGCCACGACCGTGTCGTCCGCGAGCTCGCCCGCCTCCCGCAGCCCCACGGCGCACGCGGCCAGCACCTGGTCGCCGTCGATCACCTTGCCGTCGGCGTCGGAGAACAAGGCACGGTCGGCGTCGCCGTCGTGCGACACGCCGGCGTCCGCACCGAGGCGCACCACCTCGGCCGCGACGACGTCGGGGTGCAACGCGCCGCACCCGTCGTTGATGTTCGTGCCGTCGGGGTCGGCATGGATCGCGGTGACCTCTGCGCCCAAACGCCGCAAGAGCTCTGGCGCGACCGCGGATGCCGACCCGTTCGCGCAGTCCACCACGACGCGCATCCCGGCGAGCGGCGCGAGCGCCGCCCCCACTACATGCTCGAGGTAGCGCTCGCGGGCGTCGGCGAACGGCAGGATCCGACCGTGGTCGGGCTCTGGCGCATCGACCGCCGGCTCCGCCAGCACGGCCTCGATCTCGTCCTCCAAGGCGTCGGGCAGCTTCATCCCCTCGCGGGAGAAGAACTTGATGCCGTTGTCCGGTGCCGGGTTGTGCGATGCGCTGATTACGACCCCCGCGGAGGCCCCGAGGTCCACCGTCATGTAGGCGATCGCGGGCGTGGGTTCGACACCGGCCAGCCAGACGTCGCCGCCGGCGCGGCGGATCCCTTCGGTGAGCGCGTCTTCGAGCCACTCGCCCGACTCGCGCGGATCGCGACCCACTACGATGACCGGTCGCTCGGTCCCGTGGCGTCCGAGCACCGCGACCGCCGCGCGGCCGAGGCGGGTCGCGAGGTCGGCCGTGAGCTCCGTGCCCGCGATCCCGCGAACGCCGTCCGTACCGAAGAGCCGCCCCATGGGGCGGCACCTTACCCGAGCAACTCGGCGAGCAGCCCGCGTACGCGGCGGTCGATCTCGTCGCGGATCGGGCGCACCTGGTCGGCGGGCAGCCCGGCCGGATCCGGCAGCTCCCAATCGAGGTAGCGCTTGCCCGGAAACACCGGGCAGGCGTCGCCGCAGCCCATCGTGATGACCACGTCGGCGGCCTCGACCACCTCGGTCGTCAGCGGCTTCGGGAACTCGCGCGAGAGATCGATGTCGACCTCGTCCATCACCTCGAGCACCGCGGGGTTGATCGTGTCCGAGGGAGCGCTACCCGCCGAGCGCACGTCCACCCGGTCGCCGGCGTGCTTGGCCAGCAGGCCGGCCGCCATCTGCGATCGCCCGGCGTTGTGTACGCAGACGAACAGGACGGTCGGCGCGGTTCCCACCTCCCCAGGCTACCGCCGGTGGGTGAACGCGAGGTGGCCGGCGTGCGACGATGTGGCGTATGAGCGACCTCGTGCAGATCTACGCCACCGGCGACGCGATGACCGCGGAGCTGACCCGCGCCCGATTGGAGGACGAAGGCATCGACGTCTTGGTGAAGAACAGCCTGGGAGGCTCGAGCGTCTACCCCGCCGGGCCGAGCTACCTGTTCGTGCGCACGGAACAGGAGATCGCGGCCCGGCAGGTGATCGAGGCGATCGCCGCGGGCGCCTACGCGCTGGATGCAGACGAGGACGTGGGCGAGCCGTCCGAAGACGACGCGCCCACGTCCTGACTCACCGCTTCCGCTGCCGCTCGACGCCCTTGTAGTTCGCGAGCGCGTGGAACTCGTGCTCGATCCGTACGAGATCGGCCTGGTCGCGCATCACCACGTCGATCGGCTTGTAGGCCTCCGGCGCCTCGTCGAGCAGCGCCTGCACGTCGGAGGCCTGCCAGGCCCGGCCGGCCATCTGCCGCTCGAAGGCCTCGACAGACAGGGTCTTGCGCGCCTTTGTCCGGCTCATCCGCCGGCCCGCGCCGTGCGAGCTCGACGCGTAGGACTCCGGGTTGCCGAGCCCCACGACCAGATAGGACCGCTGCCCCATCGAGCCCGGGATCAGCCCCCGCGCTCCGACGCCGGCGTGGATCGCGCCCTTGCGGGTGATCCACAGCCACCGGCCACCGTGCAGCTCGAGCTCGGTGTAGTTGTGGT
>DATECH010000079.1:0-3862 GCA_035287005.1 Actinomycetota bacterium
AGTACAGAACGAGACCCGCGGCGATCGTCACAGTCGCAAGCCCCAGGATCCGATCGGCGACCTTGCGCTTGCCGAGGAGCTCCATCATGAACGGGGCGCCCGCGGGAGCGATCGCTTTCGCGCTCGGCTGGACGAACACGACGAACAGGAAGATCGAGCCCGCCCACCACACGCCGGCGGTAATGTGGATCAGGCGGAACAACAGGACGCCCCAGTCCGTCGCGATCACGGGTCAGACCCTAGGTCCCGGAGTCAGCCGATGCAACATCGAAGGTGTCGCCTCGATGCCGCCGCCGCTCGGCTCAGGACCTGGTCGACGTGTGTGAGCGCGCGTCGTTGCTCGGTGAGGCGTTCCTGCAGTCTCTCCGCGTGGAGCTCCAGGTAGCGGTGGACCAAGACCGGATCCTCGGCGCCCAGGATGTCGCGCATCTCGCGACGGGGCATGCCCTGACCGCGGAGCGTTCGCACGGCACCGAGCGCGTCCCCCGGCTGGTCCCATACGTGACTGATTAGTCACATGTCAAGTGGATGTTACGTTGCTCGACCATGGGCATGCAGGACGGCGCGGGCATCACACCCCGACGACGTCTGACGACCGGGCAGATCGTCGCGTTCGCGTTCGGCGTGCTCATCGTGGTCGCGATCTTCGCGTTCGCGGTGCCCCGGTTCGCCGACTACAGCGCGGTGTGGGCGGCCATGAAGACGCTCACGCCGGTGGAGTTCTGGTCGTTGATGGCCGCGATGGTTTTCAACCTCTACACGTACTGGCTGGCCAACCAGGCCGGGCTGATCGGTATGAGCCTCGGCCAGTCCGCCGTGGTGACCCAGACGAGCACCTCGGTGGCGAACACACTGCCTGCCGGCGGCGCGCTCGGCGTCGGCGTGACCGCCGCGATGCTCAACACCTGGGGTTTCACCGCCGGTGAGATCACACTGTTCGTCGGCGTCACCGGCATCTGGAACATCTTCGTGAAGCTCGGCCTGCCGGTGGTCGCCCTCGCGCTGCTCGTGGTCACCGGCAACTCCGACCCGAAGCTGGTGGCGGCCGCGGCCATCGGCGTCGTCGTTCTCGTCATCTCGATCGTGCTGCTCGCGCTCGTGTTCCGCAGCGAAGCCATGGCGCGCGCCGTGGGAAGACTCGTGGAGCGCGTCCTCAACGCGGCGCGCAGGCTGGTGCGCAAACCCACGACCAGCGACATGGGCGACAAGGCGGCGAAGTTCCGGCGAGAGACGATCCTGCTCACGAAGCGTCGCTGGTTCATGCTGACGTGGACCACCGTGTTGAGTCAGGTCGCCCTGTTCTACGTGTTGCTGCTGTCGTTGCGCCATATGGGGGTGGCCGAGCAGGAGCTCGCGACGGTTGAGATCTTCGCGGTGTACGCCTTCAGCCGGCTGTTGACGGCGATCCCGATCACGCCTGGAGGCGTCGGCGTCATCGACCTCGGTTACATCGCCGGGCTCACGGCGATCGACGCCGGCGAACACGCCGAGATCGTCGCGGGCGTACTGATCTTCCGTCTCCTCACCTACGGCTTGCAGATCCCGTTGGGCGCGTTCACCTATGCCGTTTGGCGCCGCAAGAAGAGCTGGAGGCGCGACACGCCTCCACCCGGCTCGATCGCGGCCGAGCTCCAGCACGCGTCTGCAACCGTCACCGCGTCCTAGTCGCTTGCGTCACGACTGAAGCGGTTGGTACGGTCGTGCCCGCACACGGATCGCGCACCCCCACACTCCCCGAAGAAGCGACGCCCCCGACCGAACGCCCGAGAGGACCCCCCGCGATGCATCGTTTCCGTCCCACGGTCATCGTCGTCGCGTGCGTCGCGACCCTCGTGCTCGCGATCGCTCCCGCCGCGACCGCGGCCGCGCACCGCACGCAACGACCACCGATTGTGTTGATCGTGATGGAGAATCACGAGTACGGCTCGATCGTCGGTTCGTCCTCGGCGCCCTACCTCAATCGGGCGTTCATTCCCCGTGGGATGTTGTTCACGCGCTACCTCGCGGTGCGACATCCCTCGCTGCCCAACTACCTGGCGATGACGTCGGGCACCACGAGCGGCTGCCACAGCGACGACTGTCCACGCAGGACCTACCGGACGAACAACCTGTTCCATCAACTGTCCGCCGCTGGGATCGGGTGGGTCGCCTGGGAGGAGTCGATGCCGACCCGCTGCGCCCTGGGATCGTCGGGTTCCTACGTCGCGCACCACAACCCGCCCCTGTACTACCGGAACCTGTTCCCGAGGATCTGCCCGTTCCGGGATCGACCGTACCCATCCCGGTTGCCGGCCCGGCTGCCGCCCTTCTCGTTCATCACCCCGAACAACTGCCACAACATGCACGACTGCTCGGTCGCGACCGGGGACACGTGGCTCAGGAACCACGTGCCACCGCTGCTGCGTCGGGACGCGGTCGTCATCATCACGTTCGATGAGGGATCGAGCAGCCTCGGCGGCGGCGGGCACGTCATGACCGCGATCGCCGGTCGCCACGTGCCTCGGGGCGTGAGGAAGCGCAAGCGTTTCACCCACTATGGCCTGCTCGCGGGGCTCGAGCGGTGGTTCGGCTTCCCCCGGCTGAACGCTGCGGTGAGGGCACGGCCCATCCCGCTGTAAGGACCAAAAGCCCCGGCCGGGTCGGGTCGGTCGCCTACCCCGTCGTGTGTGGCACGGATGCAATCTTGCGTGTGAGGATGCCGTGGGAGGTGACGCGGTGCGCTTCATCGGTCGTGAAGGGTTCGCCGGGCTGCTGACGCTGCTCGCCGAGCAGGGTTACGAGGTGATCGGCCCCACCGTGCGCGACGGCGCCGTCGTCTTGGACCGGATCGATGGCGCGCAGGATCTTCCGCGCGGCGTGCGCGAAACCCAGGGACCCGGCGCCTACCGGCTCGAGCAAACGGGAGACGATCGGCTGTTCGCATGGGCGCACGGACCCGACGCCGCCAAGCGATTCCTGTTCCCGCCGCGCGAGACGATCCAGACCGGTCATCGCGACCTCGGCGGCCGCATCACGGTCACGCCGGCCCCGTTGCCGGATGTGCGCTACGCGTTCGTCGGGCTGCGCTCCTGCGACCTGCACGCGATCGAGGTCCAGGACCGTGTGTTCCTGGCCGCCGACCCCGCGTATCGGACACGCCGCGAGCAGGCGATCTTCATCGGCGTCAACTGCGGGCATCCGGGCGCCACCTGTTTCTGCGTATCGATGGGGACGGGCCCCCGCTGCGCCACTGGGTTCGACATCGCGCTCACCGAGCTCGACGATGGGTTCACGGCGGAGATCGGGACGCCGGCAGGCGCGACATTGCTCGACGAGGTCCGCGCGGTGGCTGCCACCGACGCGCAGCGCGCCGAGTCGCTGTCGACGACAGAGGTGGCTGCCGGACGGATGGGTCGCGCGCTTGAAACCACGGACCTGCCCGGACTGCTGCATCGCAACGCCGAGCATCCGCGGTGGAACGAGGTGGGCGCTCGATGCCTCACCTGCACGAATTGCACGATGGTCTGCCCCACGTGCTTCTGTCACGACCTCAGCGACGGCATCTCCCTGGACGGCGCCGAGGCCACGCGCCAGCGCGAATGGGCGAGCTGCTTCAGCGAGGAATTCACCCACATGGCCTCCGGCGGCGTGCGTGCCTCGAACGCCTCGCGCTACCGCCAGTGGCTGACCCACAAGTTCGATGCGTGGCACCTGCAGTTCGGAACGAGCGGATGCGTCGGGTGCGGTCGGTGCATCACATGGTGTCCCGTCGGGATCGACGTGACCGAGGAGATCGCCGCGATCCGCCTGACCGACGGCGAGGTGCGGATCAATGAGGAGGTGCTGGTGTGAGCGCAGTCGCTGCCGCCGAGACCGCGATCGC
>DATECH010000080.1:0-11777 GCA_035287005.1 Actinomycetota bacterium
CCGGCTCCACCGTCGTGGTGGAGGAGCTGCTGGAAGGCGCCGAGGTCAGTGTGTTCGTCGTGTCGGACGGCACGGGGTCATGCGTGCTGCTGGACGCTGCGCAGGACGCGAAGCGTATCGGTGACGGCGACACGGGCCCCAACACCGGAGGGATGGGCGCATACTCCCCGGTGCCCGTCGTGGATCCAGAGCTGGGGACCTTCGTGTTGGACGCGATCATGGCGCAGGTCGTCGACGAGCTCGCCCCCTATCAGGGCGTGCTGTTCGCGGGGTTGATGCTGACGCCCGAGGGACCCAAGGTGCTCGAGTTCAACTGTCGCCTCGGCGACCCGGAGACCGAGGTGTTGCTGCCCCGCATGCCGTATCAACTCGGCACGTTGCTGCACGCCTGTGCCACCGGAACGCTCGCCGACCATGCCGGTCACGCGGGGTTCGACGACGGCGCGGCCGTCACCGTGGTGCTCGCGAGCGCCGGGTACCCGGGGCCGTACGCGATCGGCGTGCCGATCGAAGGGCTCGCCGCCGCCGCCGCGCTCGATGGCGTCACGGTGTTCCACGCGGGCACGGCCCTCGACCCGGCAGGGCGTGTCGTCACGGCGGGTGGCCGGGTGCTGTCGGTCACAGGCATGGGCGATACCTTGCGGGAGGCGCGCGAGCGTGCGTACGCGGGCGCGCTGGCGATCCATTTCGACGGCATGCAGTATCGACGCGACATCGCCGAGCAGGCGACCGAGGGGGAACGATGAACGAGGAGAACGCGCTGGTCGGGGTTCTTGCTGCCTCGCCCTCGGAGTTGCCGATCATGCGCCAGTCGGGCCTGATCCTGGAGAAGTTCGACATCCCTCACGAGGTGCGGATCATGTCGTCGCCGCGGAACCCCGACCTGGTCGACGAGTACGCGCGCACGGCGTTCGAGCGCGGGCTGAAGGTGCTGATTTGCTCCACGGGTCTGTCCGGTCACCTCGCTGCCGCCGTTGCCGCGCGCACCGTGCTGCCGGTGATCGGCATCCCGATCTCGACGGCGCCGCAGATGGTGGGCAACGAGGCGCTGGCCATCACGGCGCAGATGCCCACCGGCGTGCCGATCGCGGCGGTGGGCGTCGACGCGTCGGTGAACGCCGCCATCCTCGCCGCGCAGATCCTTGGCGTCGGCGACGAGGAGATCCAGGCGCGTCTGTGGAAGTTCAAGGACGATCTTGCGGAGGGCCTGAAGCTGTGATCGACCGCTACGACGTCCCCGAGATCTCGGCGATCTGGTCGGACCAAGCGCGCATGGCGAACTGGCTCGAGATCGAGCTGGCGGCGGTCGAGGCGTGGGCGGTACTGGGCGTCGTGCCGAAGGAGGACGCGTTCGCGTGTCGCGAGCGGGCGAGCTTCGACGTCGACGCCGTGTGGGAGCGCGAACGCATCACGCGTCACGACGTCGCGGCGTTCGTCGATGTGGTCGCCGCCTCGATCGGGTCGGAGGGCCGCTGGATCCACTACGGCATGACGTCGTCGGACGTGCTCGACACCGGCTTCGCGCTGCAGCTGCGGGCGAGCACCGACGCGGTGCTGGCCGACCTCGACGCATTGCTCGCGATCGTGAAGCGCCGCGCGCTCGAGTTCCGCGACACGGTGTGCATGGGTCGCTCGCACGGGATCCACGCCGAGCCCACATCGTTCGGACACAAGCTGGCGGTGTTCGCATTCCAGCTGGATCGCGATCGCACGCGGCTGCGGCGCGCTCGCGAGGCCGCGAGCGTCGGCGCGATCAGCGGGGTGGTCGGCTCGTACGCGAGCGTCGACCCCGAGATCGAGCAGCTCGTGTGCGAACGCCTGGGCCTGCAGCCCGCCGAAGCCTCGACCCAGGTGATCCAGCGTGACCGGCACGCCGAGTTGATGACCGCACTCGCGGTGTGCGCGTCCACACTCGACGCGCTCGCCACCGAGATCCGCCACCTCGCCCGCACGGAGGTGCGCGAGGTGCAAGAGCCCTTCGCCGCAGGTCAGAAGGGGTCCAGTGCCATGCCGCACAAGCGGAACCCCGTCGTGTGCGAGCGGGTCAGCGGCCTTGCGCGGGTGATCCGTGGCCATGCGGTGACCGCTCTGGAGAACGTGGCCCTGTGGCATGAGCGCGACATCTCGCACTCGTCGGCCGAGCGGATGATCTTCCCCGACGCGACCGGACTGCTCGCCTTCATGCTGCGCGACATGGCGTGGGTGATGGACGGGCTGGTCGTGTTCCCCGAGCGGATGCGGGAGCTGGTCGACAGCCGCGGCGGCATCGCGTTCAGCCAGACGGTGCTGCTCGCGCTGATCGAGGCGGGCCTCGCACGCGACGACGCCTATCGGATCGTGCAGCGAGCCGCGGCAGCGGCCTGGGACGAGGACGCGAGCTTCCGCGACGTGATCGCCGCCGACCCAGAGGTGACGTCGCGGCTGGATGACGCGGCGCTCGACGCTCTGTTCGATCCGCAGCGGTTCCTGGCGAACCTCGATCCCTTGTTCGAACGACTCGACGCCGTGGAGGTCAACACATCGTGACACTGGTAACTCAAGGCAAGGTCCGTGACTTATTCGAGGCAGGTGAAGGACGACTCCTGCTGGTCGCTACCGATCGGATCAGCGCCTTCGACGTGATCCTGCCGACCCCGATTCCCCACAAGGGGCGCGTCCTGACCGCGTGCTCGCTGTACTGGTTCGAGCAGACGCGGGACCTCGTGCCCAACCACGTGCTCACCGCCGACCGCGCCGGGTTCCCGGCCCCGTTCGACACCGACGCCGAGCTTGCCGGCCGGGCGACGCTCGTGCGTACCGCAGACGTCGTGCCGATGGAATGCGTCGTGCGCGGCTATCTCACCGGCAGCGGCTGGTCGCAGTACATGCGTGAGGGTGCCGTCTGCGGCATCTCGTTGCCTGAGGGCTTGATCGAGTCGCAGCGACTGCCCGAGCCGATCTTCACCCCGACCACCAAGGCCGCCGAGGGCCACGACCTGCCGCTGACGCCCGACGAGGCGCGCCAACTGGTCGGCCACGGCCTGTATGAGCGCCTGAAGGAACTGTCGATCCGGATCTTCGAGCGGATCGCCTCCGGCGCCGCCGCAAACGGCCTGATCCTGGCCGACACCAAGTTCGAGTTCGGGTTCGATCGCGAGACGAAGGACCTCACGCTGATCGACGAGGTCGGTACGCCCGACTCCTCGCGGTTCTGGCCGGCCGATGTCTACGAGGCCGGGCACGGGCAGCCCTCGTTCGACAAGCAGTACGTGCGCGACTGGCTGAACGCCAGCGGCTGGGACCACGAGCCGCCGCCGCCCGCCCTGCCCGACGACGTGGTCGAGGTGACCGCCGCCAAGTACCGGGAGGCCTACGAGCGGATCAGCGGCGAGCCGTTCGATGCCTATCTCGAGCGCATGGGGGTGACCGGGTGACGACGTATACGTTCGAGGTCCTGGTGTCCTTGAAGCCCGGCTTGTTGGACCCGCAGGGCAAGGCAGTGGAGGGGTCGCTGCCCGCGATGGGGTGGACGAACGTGTCGGGCGTCCGCATCGGCAAGCACATCAAGCTGGCGGTCGAGGCCGCCGACGAGGCGACCGCCCTCGCGCAGGTGCAGGACATGGCCACGCGGATCCTCTCGAACCCCGTGATCGAGGACTTCGAGGTGCTGGAGGTCGCGGCCACGTGAACGACACTCCGCGCGTCGGCGTCGTGACGTTCCCGGGGTCACTCGACGATCGCGACGCGCTGCACGCGATCGCCGCGATGGGGGGCACGGGCGTCGCGCTGTGGCACGCCGACCACGACCTGCGTGGGGTCGACGCGGTGGTGCTGCCCGGCGGGTTCAGCTACGGCGACTACCTGCGGTGCGGCGCGATCGCTGCGCGCGCACCGCTGATGGCCGAGATCCGGTCCTTCGCCGAACGCGGCGCGCCGGTGCTCGGCATCTGCAACGGGTTCCAGATCCTGTGTGAGGCAGGGCTTCTTCCGGGGGCGCTGATCCGTAACGCGTCGCTGCGGTTCGTGTGCGAGGACGTGTGGCTGCGGGTGGAGACCTCGCAGACCTGCGTCACGGCCGGGCTCACGCCGGGCGAGACGATCGAGGTGCCGGTCAAGCACGGCGAAGGGCAGTGGGTGGCCACCTCCGAGGAGCTCGAGCGCGTCGAGGGCGACGGGCTCGTCGTGTTCCGCTACGCGGCCGAGGACGGTCAGCTGGGCGACGCGTTCAATCCGAACGGCGCTACGAACCACATCGCCGGCGTGCGCAACGCGGCCGGCAACGTGGTCGGGCTGATGCCACACCCCGAGCACGCGGTCGACCCCGACGTCGGTCCGACCGGCGGCCAACCGTTGTTCGCAGCCTTGTTCGAGGCCGCGCTTGCCGGGGCGACCGCGTGAGCGAGCCCCTGCATCGTCAGCTCGGCCTGAAGGACGATGAGCAGGAACGGATCGTCGCGACCCTCGGACGTGAGCCCAACCGCGCCGAGCTCGCGATGTACTCGGTCATGTGGTCGGAGCACTGTTCCTACAAGTCATCGAAGATCCACCTGAAGACGCTGCCGACCGAAGGGCCGGCGGTGCTGGTCGGGCCCGGCGAGGACGCCGGGGCGGTCGACATCGGCGACGGCGACGCGGTCGTGTTCAAGATGGAGTCGCATTCGCACCCGAGCGCGATCGAGCCGTATCAGGGCGCGGCGACCGGCGTCGGCGGCATCGTGCGCGACATCATCTCGATGGGGGCGCGCCCTGTCGCGCTGCTCGACCCGCTGATGTTCGGTCCGCTCACCGAGCCACGGAACCGCTGGCTGTTCGAAGGCGTGGTCGCCGGCATCGGTGGCTACGGCAACTGCATCGGCGTGCCGACCGTCGGTGGTGAGATCCGCTTCGCCGAGGCACACTCGTCCAACCCCTGCGTGAACGTGATGTGCGTCGGCCTGGCGAAGGCCGACGAGCTCGTGACCAGCCAGTCGCTCACGCCCCACGTCGGCTCGTTCATGGTGCTCTACGGCGCGGCGACCGGCCGCGACGGCATCGGGGGCGTGTCGGTGCTCGCGAGCGCCACGTTGGAGGAGGGGGCCGACGAGTCGCGCCCCTCCGTGCAGATCGGCGATCCGTTCGCCGAGAAGCTGTTGATCGAGGCCTCGCTCGAGTTGATCCGCGAGGGGCTGCTCGAGGGTTTGCAGGATCTCGGCGGCGCCGGCATCTGTTGCGCACTCAGCGAGTCGGCGACCCGAGCCGGGATGGGCGCCGAGGTCGACCTCGACGTCGTGCCGCTGCGCGAGGCCGACATGGAGCCCTTCGAGATCCTCACCTCCGAGTCGCAGGAGCGGATGCTGGCGATCGTGCACCCCTCGAAGCTCGCGGCCGTCGAGGCGCTGTGCGCCCGCTGGGGGCTGCACACGGCGGTCATCGCCACGCTGGTCGAGGGGGGAACGCTCACGATCCGACATGCGGGCGAGGTCGTTGCCGAGGTCCCCGCGCGATCCCTGGCCGACGACGGTCCCGAGTACGACCGCCCGATGACAGCGCCGGCGCGCATCGAGGACGGAGGCGACCCCGCGCTGACGCCGTTCGAGGGCGATCTGAACGATGCGCTCCGCACGGTGCTCGCGGCGCCGGGCATCGCGTCCAAACGCTGGGTGTGGCGCCAATACGACCGGATCGTGCAGGGCAACACGGTGGCGGGGCCGGATTCCGATGCCGCCGTGATCCGTGTTCCCGGCACCCTGAAGGGCGTAGTCGCCTCCAGCGACGGGAAGGGCCGATACGGGCGACTGGATCCGTACCTCGGCGCGATGCACGCGGTCGCGGAATCTGCCCGCAACGTCGCGGTGACCGGTGCCGAGCCGCTGGCGATCACGAATTGCCTGAACTTCGGCAACCCCGAGCGTCCCGAGGTGATGTGGCAGTTCGCCGAGTCGATCCGGGGCATGCGTGACGCCTGCAGCGGGTTGGCGACTCCGGTGACCGGCGGAAACGTGAGCTTCTACAACGAAAGCGGTGGCAGCGCGATCGACCCGACACCTGTGGTCGGCATGCTCGGGTTGCTGCGCGACTACCGGCTTCGCGTGCCCAGCGCGTTCCCGCAGGCGGGTCTGGCCGTGTACCTGCTGGGCGAGACGGCCGCTGAGCTGGGTGGTTCCGAGTTCGCCGAGGCGGTGCTGGGCCAGGTGAGCGGCATGCCCCCGGCGCTGGACCTGTCGAAGGAGCGCGCGTTGCTCGACCTGCTCGTGGCCGCCGTCGGCGACACGCTGCTCGCCAGCGCCCACGACTGCGGCGACGGCGGCGTGGCCGTCGCCCTGGCCGAGTGCGCGATCGGGACCGGTCACGGGTTCGCGGTGTCGATCCCGACGGACCTGCCACCGCACGTGGCGCTGTTCAGCGAGTCGGCCTCGCGCGCGGTCGTGAGCGTCTCGCCGATCGATGAGGAGGCGTTCCGCGCGCTCGCCGCCGCGTACCGCGTGCCATGTGCGCGGATCGGCGAAACGGGGGGTCCGCGCGCCGTGATCGACGCCGCGATCGACATCCCGGTCGCACGGTTGGCCGAGATCTGGGAGACGACGATCCCGCGGCTGCTCGGCGAGGCCGTGTGACACCACCGCGCGCCGTCACGTTCGACTACTGGCAGACACTCGTGAGCGAGCGTCGCGGCGACATGCGGGCCATGCAGATCGATCGCTGGGTCGCGAGCCTCGCCGATGCCGGCCAGCCGCGCGCCGAGGCCGAGCTCGCGGACGCCTTCGCCGCCAACTGGGCGATCTTCGAGGAGCGCTGGCGTGCCAACGCGGGACCCTGGGGTGCGGGCGAAGCCGTCGGGTTCGTCAGCGAACGGCTGCACGTCACGCTGGTCGACGGCCTGCGCGAGCGGTTGATCGAGAACTTCCGCGTCGTGGGTGAGACGGCCGAGTTGCATCCGGCACCGGGCGTCCATGACTGCCTGCGAGCCCTCAAGGCCTCCGGCTGTGCGCTCGGGATCGTGTGCGACGTCGGTCTCACCGGCTCGCCCACCTTGCGCGCTCGTCTCCAGGGCTTCGGACTCCTGGACTTCTTCGACGCCTGGGCGTTCAGCGACGAGACGGGCTGGTTCAAGCCGGCCGCCGAGGCGTTCGCACCGGCGCTCGACGGGCTCGGAGTCCCGCCTGCGGAGGCCGCCCACGTCGGGGACAACGAGCGCACTGACGTGACCGGGGCCAAGGGGCTCGGGATGGTCGCCGTGCAGTACACGGGGCTCGCTTCCCTCGCCGCGTGGCTGCCCGAGCAGCGGCCCGGAACCCTGGCGGACTACGTCGTGGAGGATCTCGCCACCTTGCCGGCGGTCCTGGGCTTCTCGTAGGCATCTCACGGATCCGGCCCGCCGAGCGTTGTTCCGGTGTGGTTGCATCAACGATCGTGGGATCTCGCACGCCGCCGCCGTTCGAACGCTTCCTGGCCGAGCACGGCGGCGCGGTGATGCGGTTCCTCATGGTTGCGGCGGGACCCGAGGGCGCCGACGACGCCTACCAGGAGACCTTCCTGTCGGCGTGGCGTGCGTATCCGCGGGTGCTCGACGATGGGAGGCTGGACCGATGGATACTGCGCATCGCCGCGCGCACCGCGATCGACCAGCATCGAGGGCGGGCCCGGCGGGCGATCCCTACGCACGACGTCCCCGAGCGGGCGGTCTACGACCCGGAGCCGGCCGACGCCGCGCTGTGGAACGCGGTGGGACGCCTGCCGGCCAAGCAGCGGGTGGCCGTCGTGATGCGCCACGTCCTCGATCGCCCCTACGACGAGATCGCCGAGGTGCTCGACTGTTCCGACGAAGCGGCACGCGCCAGCGTGAGCGCGGGCCTCAAGACCCTGCGGGGGTGGATGACATGAAGACAAACGATCTCCGATCGCTGGTGAGCGCGACCCAGGCTCGGACCCGTGCGCGCGCTGCCGACGAGGAGGTTCGGGCCCGAGCCCAGAACGAGGGCGAGGTCGACGTCGCCCTGGGGACCGTGGCCTCGCCGATCGGCGAGCTGCTCGTGGCGGTGACGCCGCGCGGCCTGGCCTGTGTCGCCTTCGAAGGCGAGGATCGAAACGCGCTTCTCGAGCGTTTCGCCAAAGAGCTGTCCCCGCGGGTGCTGAGAGCCTCGCGCGCGACCGACCTCGCGTGTCGACAGCTCGAGGAATACTTCGAGGGCTCGCGCCGCCGCTTCCAGCTTCGTCTGGACCGCCGGCTGATGACGCCGTTCGCCAGGCAGGTGCTGGCCGCCACCTCGCGCGTTGGGTTCGGGCGTCTCGCGACCTACGGGCAGATCGCCGCCCGCATCGATCGACCCACGGCCGCCCGCGCGGTGGGGGCCGCCCTCGGCTCGAACCCGATCCCGATCGTGGTGCCCTGCCACCGCGTGGTCGGGGCCTCGGGGAAGCTGACCGGCTATGCGGGCGGTCTCGACCGCAAGGCGTTCCTGCTGCGTCTCGAGGGCGATCCGACCTTGTTCCGGTTGTGACGCAACGCACAGCGCTCGCCGGCATCATGTAGTGGACTCGAAGCCGTGAGCAGTGGACAACCATATATGGCATATGGCATCATCCGGTCCATGGAGAAGACGACGGTCTATCTTGATCCGGAGATCCAGCGTGGCCTGCGCGCGATGTCCCGCTCGCTCGGCCGCCCGCAGGCCGAGCTGATCCGCGAGGCGCTGGCCCAGTACCTCGAGCGCTCGGCGGGCCCCGAGCTCCCGTCATGGGTCGGTATGTGGAAGCACGGCCCCGAGACGGACGCCGCAACGGTCACGAGCCAGGCTCGCGAACGCTGGATCTCCCATCTCCAATCGGACGGGGCATGATTACCCTCGACACCTCGGGGATCGTGGCGCTGTTCAGCCGCGGCGATCGACATCATGCCGACGCCGCCCGGGCACTCGGCATGCATCGGGGCCCCACCGTCGTGCCCGTCGGCATCCTGGCCGAGGTCGAGTACGTGCTCAGCAGCCGTCTGGCCCCGAGCGCTGCCGTCGCCTTCCTCCAGGGCCTGGAACGGGGTGAGTCGCTGCTGGACTGCGGTGACGCCGACATGCCGCGTGTGCGCGAACTCATGTCGCGCTACGCAGACCTGGGACTGGGCTTCGCGGACGCCGCCGTCATCGCCTGCGCGGAGCGCAACGGAGGCGACGTTCTGACCTTCGATCGGCGCGACCTCGAGATCGTCGCCCGCGACCTCCCGATCACCCTCGTACCCTCTGTGACGACATGATCGAGACATCTCGACGGAACCTGGCGCCGGCGGCCAAAGGCACGAGACCGGGGTCGCGCTGGCTCGTCTTGCTGGCCGCCCTGTGGCTCAGCGGTTGCGCCGCGTCCAGCACGTCGGGGCCCCCGCCGACGGGCCCGTATCCGTCCGTCACCGCGATCGTTCAGTTCACCGCCGAAGGCGCCGAGCTCGAGTTGATCGGTGCGGGGGTCTCACCGTTCGACCTTGCGGAGGTATCCGTGCCGTTGGCCCGGGAGGTGTTCGGCTCTGCGAGCACGCGTGACGCCTTTCCCACCGCGCCCAGCACCGCGGCAGACAGCGATCCCCCGCTGGTCACCACGACCGTTCGCGTTGTGCTGCCCGAAGAAGGAACCCAGCTTTCGCTGGACGGCAACGCGATCGAGGAGCTGCTTCGATCCATGAAGACCCGATCGCTCGCGGTGTGGGCCTGCACGAACGACGATCGCTCGATCCTCGTGACCACGCAGGCCCCGGGCGCGGTCTCCAGCGATGCCATCTCGGGCACCTGCGAGGTGGCCGGCACGTCGATCGCGAAGGACGGCGTCACCTGGACCGCGACGGTCGACGTCGGTCCCGTCACCGGTCGCTCCGTGTGGCCGATCGCGATCGGGGTGATCGTCCTGCTGATCGCGATCGGGGGCGTGGTGCTGCTCGTGCGCTCGCGTTCGACGCATCCCGCCGCCTGAGCCGCCCGGTACACTGGTGCCCTCGATGGGCGCGGAATCCCCCAAAGACGAGTGCGGTCTGTTCGGCGTGTGGGCACCCGGTGACGACGTCGCTCGACTCACGTACTTCGGCTTGTTCGCCCAGCAACACCGAGGCCAGGAATCTGCGGGCATCGCGGTGTCCGACGGGCACAACATCCTGGTCTACAAGGACCTGGGCCTGGTCGCCCAGGTGTTCAACGAAGCGACGTTGACGACGTTGCACGGCGATCTTGCCGTCGGACACACCCGCTACTCGACCACCGGGTCCAACACCTGGGAGAACGCCCAACCGGTGTTCAAGACGGACGGGGTGCATTCGGTGGCGCTCGGTCACAACGGGAACCTGGTCAACACCCCAGAGCTCGCTGCCGCCGTCGGCACGTTCGGCGAGGCGACCACCGACTCGGACGTCGTCACCTCGCTGATCGCCGCGGAGGCGCCGATGGCCGGCGGCCTCGAGGAAGCGGCGATGCGAGTACTGCCGACCTTGCGCGGCGCCTACTGCTTCGTCTTCATGGACGAGCGAAGCGTGTACGCGGCACGTGATCCGCACGGAGTACGACCGCTGTCGATCGGTCGCTTGCCGAACGGGTTCGTGGTGGCATCGGAGACCTGCGCGCTCGATATCGTCGGCGCGACCCCGCTGCGAGACGTGGAGCCCGGCGAGCTGATCCGGTTCGACGATCGGGGGCTGCACAGCGTTCGCTTCGCGGAGTCGCCCAAGCGCTCGCTGTGCGTCTTCGAGTTCGTGTACCTCGCGCGCCCGGACTCGCGGATGCGTGATACGACCGTGCACGAGGCCCGTCGTGAGATGGGCAGGCGCCTGGCGGTCGAGCACCCGGTCGATGCCGACATGGTCATCGCCGTGCCGACCACCGGCCACTCCGCCGCGCAAGGCTACAGCCAGGCCACGGGCATCCCCTACGGCGACGGCATCTACAAGAACGCCTATGTGGGTCGCACGTTCATCCAGCCGTCGCAGTCGCTGCGCGACCGCGGAGTGAAGCTAAAGCTCAATCCGCTGCCCGACTCGATCCGCGGGAAACGTCTCATCGTGATCGACGACTCGATCGTGCGCGGTACGACCACGAAACAGGTCGTCGCGATGCTTCGCGAGGCCGGCGCCACCGAAGTGCACATGCTCGTGACCTGTCCACCGCTCCAGTGGCCGTGCTTCTACGGGATCGACATGCCCACGCGACAGGAGTTGATCGCCGCCGACCTCACGGTCGATCAGATCCGCGCGTATGTGGGTGCCGATTCGCTTGGCTACCTCTCGCTGAGCGCGATGGTGGAGGCCGCCGGCGGGGAGGCCAACTCCTTCTGTCGCGCGTGCTTCGACGGCGAGTATCCGATCCCGGTGCCCGAGGGCGCGGGCAAGTTCGTGCTGGAGGATCAGCTCCAGTTGCCGACATCGTGAGCGACGCCTACCGCGCCGCCGGCGTCGACACGGAGGCGGCGACCAAGGCGGTCGGGATGATCGCCGACCTCGCGGCGCGGGCGGGTCGCCCGGAGGTCGGCGATGCGGTCGGTGGGTTCGCGGGTCTGTTCGATATCGGCGGTGGGAGGGTGCTAGCGGCCGCGACCGACGGTGTCGGCACCAAGCTCGAGATCGCGAGACTGACCGGGCGCCGCACGACCGTCGGCATCGACCTCGTCGCGATGTGCGCCGACGACATCGTATGCACCGGCGCCGAGCCGCTGTTCTTCCTCGACTACATCGCGGTCGGTTCGCTGGTGCCCGAACACGTCGCGGAACTGGTCGAAGGCGTTGCGGAGGGTTGCCGTCGCGCCGGCTGTGCGCTCCTGGGTGGGGAAACGGCCGAGCACCCGGGCGTGATGCCGGATGA
>DATECH010000081.1:0-2884 GCA_035287005.1 Actinomycetota bacterium
TCGAGCGCCTCGACCAGGGTCGGGAGGTCGGTGACGATACGTCCGGCCTGCCCCGCCGGGATCGGACCGACCCAACGACCTGTGGGTTGGTCGCGAGGGTCTCGCAGGGCGACCGCCCCCGGCATGCCCTCGACGTCGACGGCGAAGCGTTGCAACTGCTGCTGCACGCGCTCCCGGATGAACGGCAGCTGGTTTTTCGCGTCGTTGGCGTCGGTGAAGCAGAACTCGAGGAGCCCGAGGTCGATGAATTCGCGCGGCGTCCACGCGAACACGTCGATGCCCTCGAGCCGGCCGCCGGTGTCGGGGATCCAGTCGTGGACGCCGCGCCGCGGTGGTGCCCAGAAGCGGACGCTCGGGAACGGGGCGGGCTGGACCCCGATCGCGGCCCAGCCGGCGGCCGCGCCTTCGGTCCCATCGAACAAGCGGTTGGGCTTGTCGAGCCACAGCAGGTCTTCACCCTTGACGTTGAACACGAGCACGCGGAGGTTGGCGGCTCCTTCGCCGACCACCGTCGGCGACGCCGTGAGCACCCGGAGGAAGAACAGCGCGAACGACGTCTTGGTCGCCACGCCCGAGATGCCGGCGATCGACATGTGGCCCCCCTTGCGCCCGTCGAAGAAGTCGAGATCGACGTGCACGGGGAGCCCGTCGCGACCGAGGCCGATCGCGAGCGGCCGCTCCATCTGGTCGGCGTACAGTGCGCGGCGGCGCTCCTCGCCGGTGGCGCGATCCACGACCTCACCCGGGTCGGCGGACACCCACACCTCGGGATCGACCCGCGTCACCGCGACGCGAGCCGTGCGCACCTTCTGCGCGGGCATGATGCCGAGCTCGGCGATGCGGTGGGTGTCGGATTCGTAGTGCGCGCCCTCGTAGATGGCCTCTGCCTCCGTGACGACGCCGTAGGTGCGGACCTCGCCGACCGACGGAACCTCCGTTCGCACGACGACGAGGTCGTCGAGCTGCAGGAATCCGTCGTCCTCGATGACCACGCGGAACTCGGCGGTTCGGGTATGTTCCGAGCCGAGGACGCGTCCCACGTGACTGTCCTTCACGACACCCTCTGTTCGGTGACGGCGGCGCGAAGCGCGCGATAGACGAGCCCGGCATCGCCCATGCGATGGCGAAGTTGCCGTTCGAGCGCACCGATCGGCACGAGGTTCTGCGGCGCGCGTGGATCGATGTGTGGGTCGGAGGCCAGCAGCGGCAACAGCGCCGCGGTGCGATCGGCGATCGTCACCACGTCGCCGAGCGGCAGATGTCCGGAGGCCTCGCAACGCACGATGCCGGTCCAGGAGTGACCGCCGGGCAGGATGGCGAGCCGAACGTACCAGGAGTAGCGGCGGTAATCGGCGATCGTGAACAGCGGCGTGCGCTGGCCGACGCCGAGCGACGCCACGATGGCGCCGCGCTCGGGTGGGAGGTAGGTCACCCGATGGCTCTTGATCGTGCCGACGACCTGTTGGGGCGCGAGCTCGTTCAGCGGCCCGTCGGCGAACACGAAGGCGTCGGTCGCAACCGTCGCCGCGAGGTGACCCTCGGCTGCACGCATCCGCGATTGCAGCGCATGCACGAGCGCGTCGCCGTCACGATCGGGGATCGTGATCGTCTCGTATGCGGGGCGCAGATCAACGGGCGGGAAGATCTCGGCGCGGCCGCCCGCGAGGACCGCCCACCGCTCGACACGCTCGTCGCCGACGTGCGAGCGTGCATCAGAGCGGTTCCAGCGGACCGCACCGACCGCGAAGGTGCCGCACAACCCCGGGACGGGTCCTTCCTGCGGGTCGTCGATCGTCAACCGGGCGTCGATGCGGCGCACCCCATCGATGAACGCGATGTGCCGGATGCCGTCGTCGACTCCGTCGCGCCCGGACCACGGAACCCCTTCGACCGTGTCGTCGACCGACCCTTCGGCCGGCGCGAGCGCATCGGCGTCGAGTGCGGCCCCGTACTCGGGCGACCAGCCCTCGACGAAGATGTGCGCCATGCTGCGGATACTAGCCGCGCGTGCCGACACCCCGGGGGCTCAGGTGTCGGTGGTCTCCAGGCCGACGGTGCGCCATCGCCCGTCGACGTAGACGAGGTTCGTCGTGCGGATGCTGCTCGGGCAGCAGTGAGGATCGCCCGGTGCATAGACGGCCTCGGTGATCACGAGCCCGACGGGCTCGGTGGCAGGCTCCACGCGCCGGTCGCATCCGCGCGATCGGTACACCCGCTGGCCGGAGGCAAGATCGACGACGAAGGAGGTTCCGCAGCCCCCCGACCCTCCCGTTTCGGCGAGGATCACGACATCGGGCGAGCCGTCGCCGGTGACCTCGGCGATGCTTGCCGACACGCCGAGGACCGGGTCCCGTCGGGCAGGGAAGGCCTCACCCCAGACGGGGCGCCATGGCGCCCCGCCGTCCTCGAACCTCCTCCACGCGGCGACACCCCGATCCTGGCGGAACGGGTCCGGCCCGGGCACGCTCCAAGCCACGACGATCGACTCGCCCGCGTCCGTTCGTGTCGCCCACGACCCCGACACGTCGGCCCCGAGTGGGACCAACGCCGCCGCAGGCACATCGCCGGCGGGCACGGCACCCTCGAAGGACGGTGGAAGACCGGCAGGAAGGGAGGCGGTCGGGCGAGCGCTCACTGTCGGTTGGGGCGACGTCACGGGATCGGTGCCCGGCGAGCACCCGGGGGTGGACAGGAGCGCAAGGGCGGGGATCATCACCACCGCGACCGCGTGACGCACGCTCGGATGCTACCGGTGACACGAGGAGTTTCGAGGGAGCGGGTTGGGAGCGCGGTCCGGGCGCGGGAGGGCGCCGGGAGAAACGGAAGGGGGATCCCGGAGCAACGTCCGGACCGCGCTCAAAACGTTTTCGCCGCGATCGCCTCG
>DATECH010000082.1:0-7526 GCA_035287005.1 Actinomycetota bacterium
CGCCGAGCGGTGAGGCGCGCCACATCGCCGGGGTGTCGGGCGCGCACATCGAGATCACGGCGGTGGGCACGCCGCGCGCCCGCAGCTCGGTCAACACCTCAACCGCACCCGGACGGGGGTGGAACCACCGTTCGTACATCACGTCTCGTGACGTCAGCGCCTCGGCGACGATCGCGTCCGTCGGCGTCGACAGACCGAGGGCGGCGCAGATCACCCGCACGTTCTCGGGCATCCCCGCTGGGTAGGCGCCGGTCTGGCGCTCGATCGCCGTTCGGTCCCACTGCTCGCGGAACGCTCCCGGCTCGGCACCCACGACCTCGGCCATGCGCCGCACCGTCGCGTAGAACTCCGACTTCGGGAACTCCGGCACGAGCGTGCCGTAAAGGTCGAAGATGACGGCCGCGAACGCCACGGCTCAGCGCGTGAGGCGCCAGTCGTCGACGAGGAGCCCGTACATCGCGAGATCCACGTACATGCCCCCGCCGACCTTGCCCGCTCCTCGCATCACGCCCTCCTCGCGCATCTTCAGGCGCTTGGCCACCGCGCGGCTCCGCAGGTTCTCCACGCCGGCCCGCAGCTGGACACGATGCAGCTCCTCCTGTTCGAAGCCACACGCGATCAGCAGCTGGGCTGCGCGGGTCACCAGCCCCCGGCCGACGAACTCCTCGTCGAGCCAGAACCCGAGCTCCCCGATGTCGTCGACCGGGCGGATCAGCAGATCGCATCCGCCCGCGAGCTGATCGCCCACCCAGATGCCGTTGGCATCGAGCGATCGGGGATCGCCGGCTCGTGCCTCGATCCAGGCCACCTGGGAGGAAGCGTCGGTCGCCGCGTCCACCCAGGGGAACCAGCGTGCGAGTCGTACCCGATTCGCCTCGATCACGGAGAACAGCGCCTCGGCGTCGGCGTCGGTGAACGCGCGAAGGATCGCGCCGCCGCCCAGCTCGATGTGCAGATCCGGCCTCAACGCTCACCCCTCCGCGCGCGCCACTCGTCCTCAAGGATGCCGTAGGAGACCAGGTCGAGGTAACCCGCGGCCACCCGGCAGCCGTCTCGGGCGACGCCTTCCTCGCGCATGCCGAGGCGCTCCGCCACGGCGCGACTCCTGGCGTTGGCCACCGCCGCGGAGAGCTCCATCCGATGCAACCCGAGCTCGTCGAACGCAAAGTCGAGGAATCGAGCGCACGCCCGCGTCACGGTGCCCTGACCCTCGTGGCCGTCGCCGACCCAGTAGCCGATCTCGCCGCTGTTGGCCAGCGTATCGAGGCTGAGACCGATGCCACCGATCAGCCGGCCGTCGCGCCACAACCCGTTGCCCTCGTAGTCGGTCGAGTCGAGGCAGGACCGGATGAACGCTCGCGTGTCGGCGACGGTCGTGGTCGTCGGCTCCCAGATCATCCACGGACGCAACCGCTCGCGGCTCGCATCCACCAACGCGAACAGCTCGTCGGCATCGTCCATCACATAGGTGCGCACAACCAGGCCGTCACCCAGATCCCAGAGCAGCTGGTTCACGAACCGGCGCCGGCCGTTCGCTGGCGCTCCTCGTCCTGCAGGGCGCGACGCAGCACCTTGCCGACCAACGTTTCCGGCAGAGAGTCACGGAACTCCACATCCTTTGGAGCCCGATAGCCGGTGAGCCCCTGCGCGGGGTCCTTGCACCAGGCGGTCAGCTCCTCCGCGGTGAGCGTGGCGCCCTCGCGGAGCACGGCGAAGGCCTTGACCCGCTCTCCGGTGCGTTCGTCGGGCACGCCGATCACGGCGCATTTCGAGATCGCCGGGTGGTGATAGAGCACGTCCTCCACCTCGTTGGGATACACGTTAAACCCGGAGACGAGGATCATGTCCTTGAGGCGATCCACGATCTTGAAGTACCCGTCGTCCTCCATCACCGCGACGTCTCCGGTGTGGAACCAGCCGTTGCGGATGGCGAGCGCGGTCTCTTCCGGACGGCGCCAGTAGCCGAGCATCACCTGGGGTCCCTGGATGCACAGCTCCCCGGGTTCCCCGGTGGGCATCTGCTTGTCCGGATCGTCGATCGACATGATCCGCACGTCGGTATCGGGGACCGGCAGGCCGATGTGCCCCGGCTTCCGCACGCCGCTGAACGGGTTCGCGTGCGTCACCGGTGAGCACTCCGTCAATCCGTAGCCCTCCACGAGCTGCCCGCCGCCCGTCACCTTCTCGAACTCCTTGGCGACCGCCACGGGCAGCGGCGCGGCTCCCGACACGCAGGCCTTGATCGACTTCAGGTCGAACTTCAACGCATCCGGGTGCTCGTTCACCGCGATGTACAGGCGTGGCACCCCCGGGAACAACGACGGTTTCTCCGCCTGGGTGAGCTCCAGGATCATGTGGATATCGCGCGGGTTCGGCACCGGGATCAGCTTGGCGGCGATCAAGATCGTCAGGTTCATCGCGAGCAGCCCGTAGGAGTGGAAGAACGGCATCGCGGCGAGCAGCGCCTCCTCGCCGTCCACGACCGTCGGGAACCAGGCGGCGCCCTGGCGGGCGTTGGAGGTCAGGTTGAAGTGCGACAGCATCGCCCCCTTGGCAACGCCGGTGGTGCCGCCCGTATAGATGAGCGCCGCCACGTCCTCTGTCGGGCGCACCGTCGCAACCGGCGGCACGGGCTCCGCACCCCGCAGTGCCTCGTGCCAGCGCAGGACCTTCGCGTCCTTGGGCACCGGCGGCCAGGGCTTGCCCGACGCCCGCTGCTGCTTCTTGAACTTCAGGATCGGCGCGAGCAGCTTCTTGATGCCCGGCATGTAGTCGTTCAACCGCGTCACGACGACGTGCTCGATGCCGACGTCCGCGAACACCGAGGCGAAGTCCGCGTACATCAAGTCCGCCACGATCACCACGTTGGTGTCGGCATCGCGCAGCTGATGCGCCATCTCCCGCGCCGTGTACAGCGGGTTGTTGCCGACCGCCACCGCCCCGATCCGCATACAGGCGTAGAAGGCGATCGTGAACGCCGGCGAGTTCGGGATGATCATCGCGACGCGGTCCCCCTTGGTGACCCCGAGGCCCGTCAGCATGGCGCTGCATCGCTCGACCTCGTGCAGGAGCCCACCGTACGTGACGTGCTTCCCGAACCAGGCGATCGCGGGACGATCCGGGAACCGGCGGGCCGAGGCCTCCAGCATCGCGAAGACGTTCTCCTCGGGCAGCGGGGCCAACGAGGTGGGCACGTCGGAGGGGTAGGACACGAGCCAGGGTCGAGAGTCGCTCATGCACGGCATGATAGGTCTCATGGCGGCGACCCTGCAGGACACCGGTACCGACCTTCCCCCCTCGACCCGGGGGCTCTTCGCCTCGGGCATGCGGCTGGTGGTCGCCTACGTAAAGCTCCATCCGAGACCCTTTCTGGCAGCGGTCGCCGGAGCGATCGTGTTCGCAGTCTCGTCACTGCTGCTCACGGGCGCGATCGCGCACGCGATCAACGAGGTCCTACTCCCGGCGTTCGAGGGAGGCGTCGACGCGAGCCAGGTGTGGTGGGCGGTCGCGGCCCTGATGTTGTTCGGCTGTCTGCGCGCCCTGGGCATCATGATCCGCCGCTACTACTCCGGGGTCTCCGGCGAACGGGTGATGGCGACCCTTCGTCGCCAAGTGTCCGACCGCTACCGCGACCTCGCCCTGCAGTACCACCGGGAAACGCCCACCGGTGAGCTCCTCGCGCACATGGAGGCCGACGTGAAGGCGGCGGTCGACGTGTACTGGCCCGTGCCATTCGCGACCGGCGTGATCGTGCTCATCGTGTTGGCGATGATCCAGATGCTGCGTGTCGACCCGTGGCTCGCGCTGGTCGGCGCCCTCCTGTTCCCGGCCCTCGCGTTGATGAACCGCAGCTTCGCAAGGCGGATGCAGGAGCCCGCCCGCCGCGCGCAGGAGGACATCGGCGTCGTGTCGGCCGTGGCGCACGAGTCGATCGACGGCGCGCTCGTCGTCAAGACCCTCGGGCGTGAGGACGCCGAGACCGAGAAACTGCTGACGGCGGCGCAGGCGCTGCGCGATGATCGGATCACCGGCGGCTACGTGCGCGCCACGTTCGAGGCCGGACTCGACTCGCTGCCGGCCCTCGCCACCGTGGTGCTCGTCGCCATGGGCTCGTGGCGTATCGCCGAGGGTGAGCTGTCGGTCGGCGAGCTGATCGGGTTCGTCGCGCTGTTCGGACTGCTGTCGTGGCCGATGCGATTCATCGGTTGGATCCTGGCCGAACTGCCGCGCGCGGTCGTGGGCTGGAACCGCCTGCAGACGGTGTTCGACGAGCAGGTCACCGTCGCCCCACCCGCAGATCCCCTGCGGCTGCCGAGCGGCCCGCTCGGATTGTCGGTGCGCGATGTCCACCACATCTACGACGGGCAGGCGGTGCTCGACGGCGTCAGCTTCGAGGTATCACCCGGCGAGTCGATCGCGATCGTGGGGCCGACCGGGGTCGGCAAGTCCACCCTCGCCCTGTTGCTCGTGCGGCTCGCCGACCCCGACGGCGGCGCCGTCACGATCGGCGGCGTCGACGTGCGCGAGGCCGACCCGATCGCGCTGCGCCAGGCCGCGACGATCGTGTTCCAGGAGAGCTTCCTCTTCGCGGCCAGCGTGCGAGACAACATCTCGCTGGACGACTCGGTCGACGATGCCGGCGTGGTGCGCTCGGCGATGATCGCATCGGCGGATCGATTCATCCGCGAGCTGCCGCACGGCTACGACACCATCGTGGGCGAGCGCGGGCACACGCTGTCGGGCGGGCAGCGCCAGCGCGTGGCGCTCGCCCGCGCTCTCGCGCGTGCGCCGCGGATCCTGATCCTGGACGACGCCACCTCGTCGGTCGACCCGACCGTGGAGGCCGACATCCTCGGCGCCCTGCGCCGCGAGCTCGACACCACCCTGATCGTGGTCGCCTATCGACTGTCAACGATCCGGCTGGCCGACCGCGTGATCTACCTGGAAGACGGGCGCGTGGCCGGCACCGGCACCCACGAGGAGCTGCTCGCGACCCTCCCCGGGTATGCAGCGATCATCCGGGCCTACGAGAAGGAAGCGCCGGACGCCGAGGTGGAGCCGTGAGCGCCGAGCTGAACGCCGCCCTCGCCGAGGACGACGCGCTCCCGATCCCCGAGGAGCTGTCGAGCGCCTGGGGCGTGTTGCGCCGCGGCCTCCACGAGAGCCCCGAGCTCCGCCGCGGTCTGGGGCTGACCGTGATCGTATCGCTGGGCGTCACCGTCGTGTCGCTCGTCACACCGGTGCTGATCCAGAAGGTCTTCGACAACGGCTTCGACCCGTGGAACCCGACGTACGTGTTCGGGTTGTGCGCCGCCGCCCTGCTGCTCGTCGTGGTGGCCTTCGTGGCGGCTCGCGCGGCGGGTCGGCGCCTAGTCAACGCCGCCGAGAACGCGCTCATGCGCCTTCGCGTGCGCACGTTCGCGCACATCCACTCGCTGTCGATCGCCGACCAGTCCGAGGAGAAGCGCGGCGTGTTCGTCGCGCGCGTGACCGCCGACATCGACGCCCTCCAGCAGTTCATGGAGTGGGGCGGGATCGCGTGGATCATCTCGCTCACGCAGGTCGTCGGGGCGCTCGGGCTGATGCTGATCTACGCGTGGCAGCTGGCGCTCGCGATCGTGGTCATGATCGTACCGCTGTTGCTGGTCGTGTGGTCGCTGCAAGCGAAGCTCACGACCGCGTTCAACACGGCTCGCACGCGCGTGGGCGAGATGCTGTCGGAGGTCTCGGAGTCGGTGATGGGCGCCGCGGTCGTGCGCGCCTACGGCCTGGAGGAGCACACCGATCGCAAGGTGAAGCTCGCGATCGACCAGCGGTACCGCGCGGAGATCGTGGCGCATTTCCGAGCCGCGACGTTGTGGCCGCTGTCCTCGGTGTTCTACGCGATGTCGCTGTCGGTGGTCGTCGTCCTCGGCGCGTTCTTCGGGCCGGATTGGGGGCTCACCTTCGGCGAGGTCACCGCCTTCTTGTTCCTGGCGGACGTGTTCCTGCACGTGTTCACGGATCTGCCGGAGGTCTACGCCGAGACGCAGACCGCGATCGCCGGATGGCGCAAGGTCCTGGCCGTCCTCGACATGCCGGTCGAGATCGTCGAGCCGATCGAGGGCACCGAGCTGCCGCGCGGTGCCCTGTCGGTCGACGCGCGCGATCTGCACTTCGCATACCGAGAGGGACCGGAGGTGCTGCACGGCATCTCGCTCTCGGTGCCCGCCGGTGGCCACGTCGCGGTCGTAGGCGAGACGGGCTGTGGCAAGACCACCTTCGTCAAACTCATCACGCGGTTGGCCGACCCGATCTCGGGCTCGGTGCTGATCGAGGGCATCGACCTGCGCCGGGTGACCCCCGAGTCGCGTCGGGCGCGCGTCCGCATGGTGCCGCAGGACGGCTTCCTGTTCGACACGACGGTGCGGGAGAACGCGCGCCAGGGGGTGGCCGGCGCAAGCGACCGGGACGTCGAGACCGCCTTCGAGGAGCTCGGCCTGGGCGACTGGGTGGACTCGCTGCCCGAAGGAATGGACACGGGCGTGGGCGAACGAGGCGAGGCGCTGTCGGTCGGCGAGCGCCAGCTGGTCGCGCTGGTGCGCGCGCAGATCGGCGACCCCGGCTTGCTGATCCTGGACGAGGCGACCTCGGCGGTCGATCCCGCGACCGAGCAGCGGATCACGGAGGCATTGCGGCGCCTGTCGGCCGGGCGCACCGTGATCACGATCGCCCACCGCCTGTCCACCGCCGAGGGAGCCGATCGCGTCTTCGTCTTCGACGCCGGCCGGCTCGTGGAGGAGGGCACGCACGACGAGCTCGCCCACGGCGGAGGTCGTTACGCGGCCCTGTACAGCAGCTGGCTCGGCAACGTGCGCGAGCCCGCGGGCGAGCGCTAGGCTCCGCGGACCATGACCGACCCGATCCGATCCATGGCGGAGCCGTCGCTGTTCCCGCTCGAGGGCGAACTGCGGGCGCCCGGTCTCGGCGCGCCGGTCACCGTCGAGCGAGACGCGTGGGGGGTGCCGCGGATCACGGCGGCGACCACCGACGACCTGTGGTTCGCGCAGGGCCTCGTGACCGCCGGGGAGCGGCTCTTCCAGCTCGAGCTGCTCCTCAAGGTCGCCACCGGTCGGCTATCCGAGCTCTTCGGTGAACTGACCTACGACGACGACGCGTTCACACGAACGATCGGGCTCAACCGCGCCGGGGTGCGACACGCCGACGAGACGTGGACGGATGCGGATCACGCGATGCATGCACGTTTCCGGGCGGGCGTTCGTGCGTGGATCGACGCGATGCCCGCGAAGCCGGTCGAGTACCAGCTGCTCGATCTCGATCCCGACCTGCCGGATGACCCGGCGCCCTACGCGGCCGCGTTCGCCTTCCTCGCATGGAACCTTTCCAACAACTGGGAGGCCGAGCTGCTGCGCTCGGAGCTCGACGACCGATGCGGCCGGGCGCTATCCGACGCACTGCTGCCGGTGGCGACGGCAGGCGGTGGCGTTGGCTCCAACAACTGGGTCGTGGCGGGTTCACGAACGGCG
>DATECH010000083.1:0-9217 GCA_035287005.1 Actinomycetota bacterium
CGCGAAGGAGGGCCGGATCGACTACCTGACCGTGGACGACCTCGCGACGCTGCTGTTCGTTGCGAACCTCGGCGCGATCGAGATGCATCCGCTGCACTCGCGCTGCAACGACACGAGCCACCCCGACTACCTGTTCTTCGACCTCGACCCCTTCCCGCCGTACACCTACGAGGACGTGCTGACGGTCGCACGGCATATCAAGGTGTTGCTCGACCAACTCGGGCTGCAGGCCTACCCGAAGACGAGCGGCGCCACGGGCCTGCAGATCTTCATGCCGCTGCAGGCGGGCCGCTGGACCTACGCGGAGGTGCGCGCGTTCGTGGGCACGTGCGGGCGGATGATCGGGCGTGCCGATCCCGATCGGGTGACGATGGCGTGGCGGATCGCCGATCGCACGGGCAAGACCTTCATCGACCACAACATGAACCGCCAGGGCGCGAACATCGCGGCCGCGTATTCGCTGCGCCCCGAGTCGCGCGCGCCGGTGTCGACGCCGCTCACCTGGGACGAGGTCGAGGCCGGCGGGCTCGAGCCCCAGGACTTCCGGATCGACAACGTCTGGGAGCGATTCGCGCGCGTGGGGGATCTGTGGGCGAACGTCCGCGAGGGGCCGTCCATGGACCTGACCGAGGCGATGGAATCGCTCGGCGTGCAGATCGAGGACGACCCGAGCGGGCCACTGCCGCGAACGTCGGCGAAGGGGCTCGAGGCCAGGATCTCGGACGAGATCGCGCTCGCCTCCAAGGATCCGGGGCTGTTCGAGTACGTCCGGCGCCGCTCGTTCGGCCCCGAGGGCACGACCGAACCGGCGCCGGGCGATGAGGCCGGCGCCGGCAACTCGTTCGTCATCCACAAGCACCGCGCTACGCGGCTGCATTACGACGTGCGCCTCGAGCGCGACGGCGCGCTCCCCTCATGGGCGGTGCCCAAGGGCCTTCCGATCGCCAAGGGCGACAAACGGATGGCGGTGCGCACCGAAGACCACCCCCTCGAATACGGCACGTTCGAGGGCACGATCCCCGAGGGGCACTACGGTGCCGGCGAGGTCCGCATCTTCGACGACGGTTGGTACGAATCGATCGAGTGGACCGACACGAAGGTCTCGTTCCGCCTGCACGGACGGCGCTACCCCGACCTGGAGTTCCACTTCGTCAAGACGAACCGCGACTGGCTGGCGTTCCTCGCGAGCTCGCAGACCCGACCGCCGATCGCGCCCCCGCCGCGATTCTCGCCGATGCTGGCCGAGGGCGGTCACCAGGGCTTCGACGATCCGGGGTGGTGGTTCGAGCCGAAGCTCGACGGCATCCGTTGCCTCGCCGAGTTGTCCACCGGCGAGACGGTGCTGCGCACCCGTACCGGCCGCGACGCGACGGCGCAGTACCCCGAACTGCACATGATCCACGAGCTGGTCGATCAGGTGAACGCGGTGATCGATGGCGAGATCGTCGCGTTCGACGCGGAGGGCAAGAACTCGTTCGAGGCCCTCCAGCAACGGATGAACCTGTCGAACACCCGCGAGATCGAGCGTGCGCGCAAGCGCCTGCCCGTGACGCTCGTGGCGTTCGATCTGCTGTGGCTCGACGGCCACGACGTGACGGGCCTGCCGCTCGAGCAACGCCGCGAGTTGCTGACCTTGATCGTCGAGGAAGACGACCGGCTCCGCGTCACCGCCCACATCGCCGGCGAGGGGATCGCGATGGTGGGCGCCGCCGAAGCGCAACAGCTCGAGGGGGTCGTGGCGAAGCGCCTGGGATCCCCGTACGTGCCGGGCAGGCGCACCGATGCGTGGCGCAAGATCAAGCTGCGCCAGACGCAGGACACCGTGATCCTGGGCTTCACACCCGGGCAGGGCGGGCGCGGGAAGACCTTCGGCGCGTTGCTGGTCGGCGCCTACGACGGAGGCGCCTTGCGCTGGGTCGGGCAGGTCGGCAGCGGCCTCAGCGACACGCAGCTCACGGCGATGCTCGAACGGCTCCGGGGCCTCACGACCCCCGAGCCCGCGGTCGAGGACCTGCGCGGCGTCAAGGGGGCCGTGTTCGTCGAGCCTCGACTCGTCTGCGAGGTCGAGTACCTCGAGATGACGAAGGGCACGGGCAAGATGCGGGCGCCGGTCTTCAAGCGGATGCGCGACGACAAGCTCCCCGAGGATTGCGTGCTGGAACGCCCGGCCGCTGGGTAGGCTTCGCCACCATGTGGGGGCGGATCGTGCTCGGGACGGATGGGTCACCCGCTGCGACGCGTGCCGGCGAGACCGTCGCGACGATCGCGCGCGCGGTCTCGGCGAAGCTCACCGCGATCACGGGATCGCCCGTGCCCGACGCCGCGCAGGAGATCCTGTCCGGCGCGCTGGAGGCGGCCGAAGCCGCGGGGATGCGCGCGTCGAGGCTGTCGGCCGAGGCCGTGGCGGGTCGAGCCGGCGACGTGCTGGTCGCGGCGGCCGACGACCTCGACGCCGGACTGATCGCGATCGCGCGCGGCGACGCACAGCCGCTGTCGGATCTCGGCCGATGGCTCGCCAAGCACTGCCCGTGCGACCTCCTGCTGGTGTCCGCCGGCGCCCGCGATCCGCATGCGCCGTACGGCCGGATCGTGATCGCGAGCGACGGCTCGGCCACCGCCGACCGCGCCGCCCGCAAGGGCTTCGACCTCGCTCGTGAAGTGCTCGCGTCGGTCACCCTCGTGTTCGTCGGACATCCCGCCACCGGCGACCTCGTGATGCAGGACACGATCGCGGTGTACGGACAGGGCATCGACACCGACGTGCGGCTCCTCCAGGGCGATCCCGCGGACCTGATCCTGCGCACGGCCGACGAGGTCGGCGCCGACCTGATCATCGTCGGGAACAAGGGGCTGCAGGGCGCGAAGGGCCTCCTGCTCGGCTCGGTCCCCGAGGCCGTACTCGAGGGCGCGGATCGCGACGTGCTGCTGTGCCGCACCGTCGTGCAGATCGCCTCGGAGCTCGCCCCCGGCGAGGGCGGCGTGATCGAGCGCCGCGGCGAGAAGCTCGCGGTCTTCGTCGACAAGAAGGGCGAACAGCACCTGTTCTCGGCGCGGTGCACGCACCTCGGGTGCACGATCGGGTGGAACCCCGGGGAGAAGACGTTCGATTGTCCGTGCCACGGCTCGCGGTTCTCCGAGATGGGCGAGGTCGTCAACGGCCCGGCCTCGCGGCCGCTGCCACCCGCCTGAGCGGGAGCTAGAACCTCGGCTTGAACACCATCAGGTAGGTGATCGCCAAGGTCCCGACCACGCCGATCGCGGTGATGAGGTGCGCCTTCGGCGATGCCAGGACTTCACCGAGCTCTTCGTCGGACACCCGAGGCACGCCGGAAGGTCGCAGCTGACACGCCTCCTTCACCCTGGCGAAGTAGGGCTTGGCCGTCGCGGTCATCAGACCGATCATCGCGACCAGCAGCACGATCGAGATCCACAGCCACGTGGTGCCCAGCCCGTAGACCTTGACCCACAGCAACACGCCGAACACGACCACCGCCGCGGTGGAGAGGTACATCGGCAGGATCGACTGGCCCGAGACGGAGATCAGGGTGAGGATCCGCGTCCGGTCACGCTCACGGCGGATCGCGTAGAGCACCGTCATCGACACGCCGTGCGTGCCGAGCAACGCGAGCACCGACACGATGTGCAGGAACTTCAGCCAGCTGTGGGACATCGCGCGGAGGATAGCGGGGCCGACGCCCGTAGGGAAGCTAGAAGGGCTCGAACCCGGCGCGCACCAGCATCGCGCGCGCCTCGCGCTCCTCGATCCCGCGGTCGAGCAGCTCGCCGAACAATCGGATCGCGGCCAGCTGGCGCCCGCACGACGGGCAGTAGCGGAAGGCGGCGTCGAACGGCGTCTCGCAGTAGGGGCACGCCGTGAGCCCGACCTGCCGACCCGGCTCGATCCCGTTGTCCACCAACGCATCGACGAACCCCTTGCCGTAGTCCCACTGGATGTACTCGGACTCGTCGATGTCCCACGCCGGCTCGTGCATCCTCGGCTCGCCGGTGTCGAGCATGTGCCGCAGGTTGTCCGTGAGCAACGCCCACTCGTAGAAGTGGTTCTGGCGGCACTCCTGGCATGCGATCACGACCCCCTTGACGTTCTGCGGCGCGAAGATCGCATGCATCTGCCCGAGGTCGGCAAGATCGGCCTCGATGTCGGCGCGTTCGTCGTCGGTGAGCTCGTAGGGCTCGTCCGGGATCGGGGTCTCTTCGTCCATCGTTCGCTCCCCGGCTATCCGGGTTCCTCTTCCTCGTCGTCCACGAACCGGAATGCCTTGAACCCTTCGGCGTAGCCATATCCGGCCCCCGACTCCGCCGCAACCTGTTCGGCACGTTCGCGAACCCGTGGCCCGGCCTCGGCCGCACCCTGCGACGCGTGCGCGGCAAGCGCCGCCACCTTCGCATCCATCGACGCCGTGATGTCCACGAAGGTGTCCGGCTCCTTGGTGACGAGCCACAGATTGGGCACCTCGTAGGGCTGGAACCCCTCGTCGAGCAGCTCAGGAAACATCGGTCGCGTGGGGGCGTCGGGCATCACCGCCGTGAGCGCCAGCAACCCCGCCTGCTTGTGGTCCCAGTGGTTGATGTAGCCGTCGCCGTACCACAGGCGGGCGGGGTCGGGCGCTACGAGCACCTCGGGCCGCAACCGCCGGACCTCTCGGCAGACCTTGCGCCGAGTCTCGAGCGTGACCTCCAACATCCCGTCGGGCTCCCCCAGGAAGGTGACCGAGCGCACCCCGAGCACCTCGGCTGCCGCCCGCTGCTCGCGCTCGCGGAACACCGCGATCTCGCCGCGGGTGAGCCCCGGCTCGTTCGAGCCCGCCGAGCCGTCGGTGATGACCACGTAGTGGACGGTCGTGCCCGCCGCCGTCCACGCGGCCACAGTGCCACCGCACATGAATTCGGCGTCGTCCGGGTGGGCGAACAGCACCATCGCGGAGTTGAACGAACGGTCCATCGCCGGACAGGGTAGCGGCGGTGGGGATGGAACGTTCGGTGCTGGTCAGGTATGGTTCTAGGCGAGGGTTCCGCATCGCAGTACCAAGCTGGAAGCAGTTCCCTCACCAGCGCTTCGGCGCTGGAGGCCGGCGGGCACCGCATCAGCAACACGCCCGGCCGGGCCGAGGAAGGAGGGAATCGCCAGTGGCGACAGGAACCGTGAAGTGGTTCAGCCCCGAAAAGGGCTTCGGCTTCATCCTGCAGGACGGTGGTCCGGATGTGTTCGTGCACTTTTCTGCGATCACCGGTGAGGGCTACCGCAACCTCGAAGAGGGGCAGCAGGTGGAGTTCGACGTGACCGACGGGCAAAAGGGCCCGCAGGCCGCAAACGTCAAGTTGGTTGGTTAAACCCAATCGCAACGACGTAGCACCGACAGGAGCCGCCGCCGGATATCCGGCGGCGGCTCTTTCGGTTCTAGGCTGGAGGCGATGAACGGGGTCGCAATCCACGCCGAAGCGTTGACGAAGTCGTTCGGGCGTACGCACGCGCTCGACGGATTGACCCTCGAGGTCCGCACCGGCGAGATCCTCGGTCTGATCGGGCCCAACGGCGCCGGCAAGTCCACCTTCATCCGCGCGATCGCCGGGCTGGTTGCGCCCGACGCCGGCGACATCTCGGTGCTCGGGCAGCGGCCGGGGCGCGCCGTCGCCGCCAGCCTCGGGTACATGACGCAGTCGGCCGCGCTGTACGACGACCTGTCGGTCCGCGAGAACATCGCGTTCTTCGGGCGCGTCTACGGCGTGTCGAGCACCGATGCGCGGCAGCGTGGCGAAGAGCTGCTCGCGCTCCTGCACCTGACGGACAAGATCGATCGGCCGGTACACGAGTTGTCGGGCGGGCAACAGCAGCTCGCGAACCTCGCCTGCGCGATGGTGCACGCTCCACCCGTGCTGCTACTCGACGAGCCGACCGTTGGGATCGATCCAGAGCTGCGGCAACACCTGTGGCGGGAGTTCGCCACGCTGCGCGACGCCGGCACGACGATCCTGGTCACCACCCACGTGATGGACGAGGCCGACCGCTGCGATCGGATCGCGTTCGTCGCCGACGGGCGCGTACTCGACGTCGGTGCCGCCGACGAGCTCCGCGCGCGTGCGGGCGTCGACACCGTCGAGGGCGCGTTCTTACGCCTTCGCGGAGAGGGCGGCGCATGAACAGGGTGCGCGCGCTCGCGGTTCGGATCGCGCGCACCTTCCGGCACGACCGGCGCACCCTCGGCCTGCTCGTGATCACGCCGCTCGTCGTGATGATCCTGATCGGCTACATGGTGGGCGACAGCGGCAAGGAACCGTTGCGGGTCGGCGTCGTGACGCCGCCACCCAGCCCCGGCGGCGGGGCAGCTCCCGCGCTCGTGTTCGCGCAGGCGCTGCGACAACAGGCGGGCCTGTCGGTTGCCGACGTGTCGGACGCGGACGCGGGTCGCGCACAGGTCGAGGGCGGCGAGCTCGACGGCCTGATCGTCACGGAGGCGGGCCCGCCGGGGTCGTCCTCCGCGCTTCCGCCCGTCACGGTGGTGGTCCCCGGGGTCGACGTGCAGGTCGAGAGCCCGATCGTGCGGGCGGCCTCGCTGGCCTCGGCGATCGCACAGGGGACGCCAGTGAACGGCGATGTCCCGGGCCTCGTCGTCGAGCGCGTCACCCTGCGCGAGAACGTCCGACCCACGACGATCTCCTACGCGGCCCCCGCGATGATCACGGTCTTCGCGTTCCTGTTCACCTTCATGCTGACCAGCGTGTCCTTCCTGCGGGAACGCCAATCGGGCACGCTCGAACGGCTGCTGGCCTCCCCGATCCGCACGCAGGAGATCCTCGGTGGTTACATGCTCGGGTTCCTGCCGTTCGCGATGATCCAGGCCCTGATCGTGCTCGGCTACGCGACGCTCGTGCTGCACGCGCAGGTCTCGGGTCCCGTGTCGCTGGTCTTCGCGGTGCTGATCCTGCTGGTGCTCGGGGTCGTGAACCTCGGCGTCGCGCTGTCGTTCGAGGCGCGCAACGAGTTGCAGGTGATCCAGTTCATCCCGCTCGTCCTGCTACCGCAGGTGTTCCTGTCGGGACTGTTCTGGCCGGTGCGCACGCTCTGGCCGCCGCTGCAATGGCTCGCCAAACTCTTTCCGATGACCTATGCGGTAAGGGCGTTGCGCGAGGTGATGCTCGCCGGGGTCGGGCTCTCCGCGATCGCGGGCGAGCTCGCCGCGCTCGCCGTGTTCGCGCTCGCGATGATGGGGTTCGGCGTCGCGGCGCTTCGTCGCCTACGCGCCTAGCAGCCTCGTCAGCGCATCGCACTGCGCCAGCACGCTCGCCGGCGACGGGCCGCCCGGACCCGGCCGTGCCGCGATGGAACGGTCGGGATCGAGCATCGACGCCCCATCGGGCACGCCCTCGGCGGCCCACTCTTCGGCGGTGAGATCACGCAGCGTCCGGCCCTGGACGTCGAGTCGTTTCAAGAGAGCGCCCGTGCGGCGATGCCCCTCACGGAACGGCACCCCCGCGCGCACCATCGCCTCGGCGACGTCGGTGGCGTACAACTCGGGGTCGCCGCAGGCGGCACGCATCGCGGCCACGTCGATCCGCAGCGTCGACACCGCCCCGGTGAGCGCCTGGAGCACGGATGGGAGGGTGTCGACCGCGTCGAAGACCGGCTCCTTGTCCTCCTGCAGATCCCGTTGGTATCCGAGCGGCAGGCCCTGGAGCACGGCCGACAACGTGAGGAAGTCCCCGGCGATCCGAGCGGCCTTCGCACGGGAGAGTTCGGCGGTGTCCGGGTTCCGCTTCTGGGGCATCATGCTCGACCCCGTCGAGAACGCCTCGTCGAGCTCCGCCCATCCCAGTGCGGGATCGGTCCACCGCGCGACATCGGCGGCCAACCGGGACAGATGCGTGGCGCAGATCGACGAGACGGCGATGTATTCCTGCAGGACGTCGCGGTCGCTCACCGCATCGAGCGAGTTCTCGAACGGACGGTCGAACCCGAGTCGCTCGGCCGTCGCGGCCGCATCGAGTCCGAGTGTGGACGTGGCCAACGCCCCGGCGCCGAGCGGCGATACCGCCGCCCGGTCTCTCCAGTCGGCGAACCGATCGAGATCCCGCGACAGCGGCCATGCGTGCGCGCACAAGTGGTGACCGACCGTCACGGGCTGTGCCGCGCGTGCGTGCGTCGAGCCGGGCATCGGGTCCGTGGCGTACTCCCGGGCGCGCGCGACGAGGGCTCGGGCAAGGGCGCGAAGATCCGCCGTGATCGTGCTCGCGACCGCGAGCAGGTACAGCCGCATATCCGTCGCGACGAGATCGTTGCGGGAGCGGCCTGCATGCAGCTTCGCGCCGAGGTCGCCGAGCAGGTCCGTCACGCTTCGCTCGATCGCCGAGTGGATGTCCTCGTCGTGAGGATCGAACGGGTACGTCTCGCGCAGGATTGCTTCACGCACCTCCACCAACGCGGCGCAGAGTCGGTCCTGTTCTTCAGCGGTCACCAGCCCGGCGTCGCGAAGCGCCGCCACGTGCGCGATCCCCGCCTGCACGTCCTGGAAGGCGAGCCGCTCGTCCACCTCGAGCGAGCGGCCCAGCGCCTCAGCCTCCGGTGCCGGCGGCTTCGAGAACCGGCCGCCCCACAGTGGCCCGGCGTCCTGGCTCATGCGCCCCGACGCTGCTTCGCGGACCACACCTTCAGCGGCAAGCCGTACAGGGTCACGTACCCGCGCGAGTCGGACTGATCGAATGCATCCTCGGCGCCGTAGGTCGCGAGGGACAGGTCGTACAACGAGTGCTCGCTGCGGCGGCCGACCACCGTGCACGAGCCCGCTTCGTAGCGCAGCCGCACGTCACCGGTCACGTGGCTCTGCGTCTGGTCGACGTAGGCGTCGATCGCCCGGCGCAGCGGCGAGAACCATTGGCCGTCGTAGACGAGGTCGGCCCATCGCGCCTCCATGCCCGGCTTGTGGTGCGCGAGGTCGCGCTCAAGCGTCAGGTCCTCGAGCGCCCGGTGGGCAGCGATGATCGACAGGGCACCCGGCACCTCGTACAGCTCGCGACTCTTGATGCCGACACGCCGGTTCTCGATCATGTCGATGCGTCCGAACCCGTAGCGTCCGGCGCGTGCATCCAGCCCCTGGATCACCTCCGGCAGCGCCGTCGGCTCGCCGTCGAGCGCAATGGGCACGCCACGGTCGAACGACACCACGATCTCGGTCGGCTCGCTCGGCCGATCGGCGGGCGCGGCGGT
>DATECH010000084.1:0-7282 GCA_035287005.1 Actinomycetota bacterium
CCCGCGGAGGTCGTGAGATCGACGATGTCGCCCACGTCGAACTGCCCCTCCAGGAAGATGAACAGTCCGCTGATCGTGTCGCGCACGAGCGCCTGCGCGCCGAACCCCAGCGCGATCCCCGCGATCCCCGCCGAGGCGATGATCGGCGTGACGTCGACACCCAGGTCCTTGAGCAGTGTGAGGACGAAGACGAACCACACCACCACGACGAAGATGCCGGAGAAGAGACCGACGACGGTGGCGACACGGCGACGGCGACGGCCCTCGGCATCGTCGCCGCCCGCCCGCGCCCGGCGCCGGTAGCGCCGCACCCACCGGCGTGACACGACCGTGAACACGATCGCGACCACCAGGGTGACCCCCAGCTCCCAGCCGTATTCCACGAACCAGTCGCCGGACAACGGCGTCAGCGCCTGACCCACCATCACGGTGAGGACCCTAGCAGCAGGTCAGACGCTGGGCCGCAGTTCCACGGCGTACACGGGACCATCGTCACGAAGTACGTCTGCGACCGTCCAACCCGCGGCCTGCGCGATCGCGCCAACTTCCTTCACTGACAGAAACAAATAGTCGAACCATGGCGTCGCCAGCGCCTGATATCGGATCCGCAGACGGATCTGACCGCTGGCCCGCCCTCGCTCCCGGTTACGTTCCTGATATGCGAGGTGGATCGGTTCGGTCGTGCCGTACGGATCGAGGTTGACGGCGACCACGGCGCCACCCGGCGCGAGAACCCTGGTGAACCGTCGGAGCAACCGTACAGCCTGCGACGGGTTCGCCACGAGGCCGAGATTGTTGCCGAATAGCGCGATCCGATCAAAGGTCCCCATCGCCGAATCGATCTGCATGATGGAGCCAAGCTGCACGTCGCGCACGCCGCGTTTCGTGCAGACCTCGACTGCGCCGGGTGAAACATCGATCGCCGTGACGTCGTGCCCACGGGCTTGGAGCTCGAGCGCCACCCTCCCCGCGCCGCAGCCGACATCCAACACGCGGCCGCGGAGGCGGCGGAAAGCCTGCCGGTCGATCGCCGGCCACTTCCGGATCGGATCAAGGTACCGATGCGTGTCCTCGACATCGACGAACCCGTCGTCCCGCTCGACGACGTCGTTCGCCGTCGGATCACCGTGCCAGCGGTCGAGCAGCGCCCGCCCGAACGCGTCCCGTTCTGGCGCGATCCCCCCCCTCAGCCCATCGCCTCCTGCAGCGATCGACGTACGAGCACCTGCACCAACGCGCGACGGTACTCCGCCGAGCCGAACGCGTCGTCGGGCGGGGCCGTGCCGTCCGCGGCACGGGCGGCGGCCGTGGCGGGGTCTGCGCCGCCGCCGACCGCTTCCTCGACGCCGGTCGCCCGCAACGGGGTCAGGCCCATGTTGGTCAGCCCCACGTGCACGCCACCGTTCATCTGCACCGCAGCCACCCCAACCATCGCCCAGTCCTGCGCCCGACGGTTGAACTTCAGGAAGCTCCAGCCCCCGGACGTCTTGGGAACGCGGATCTCGGTCAGGATCTCGTTGGGCGCGAGCGCCGTTTCGAACAGCCCGGTGAAAAACGAGCCCGCGTCGACGGTTCGCGTCGCACCGCCGGCCCCCGTGAGCACGAACGACGCATCGAGCGCCAGCAAGACCGTCGGCAGGTCGCCGGCCGGGTCGCCGTGCGCAACCGACCCGCCGATCGTGCCGACGTGCCGAACCGCTGGGTCGCCGATCTGCGCCGCGGCGAACGGAACGATCGGACACCCAGCCTGCAGCGCTTCGCTGTTCGCCACGTCGTGGTGCCTGGTGAGGGCGCCGATCGCGATCGCGTCGCCGTCCTCGCGGGTGTAGGACAGATCCGAAAGCCGGCCGATGTCGACCAGGGTCGAGGGTCGGGCGAGCCGCAGCCGCATCGCGGGTAACAGCGAGTGACCGCCCGCGAGCACCTTGGCGTCCGCGTCGGCCGACAGGGCCGCGATCGCCTCGTCGATCGAGCCCACCCGTACGTAGTCGAACGGCGCCGGGATCATGCCGCACCTCCCTGACTCCCCGGGGTCGCCTCCGGCGACCCCTTGGCTTTCGCGTCCTGGATCGCCCGCCACACGCGTTCGGGCGTCGCCGGTTTCGCGACATGGGTCACGCCGAGGTGCGACACCGCGTCGATCACCGCGTTCACGACGGCAGGCGGAGCGGCGATCGTGCCTGCCTCGCCGATGCCCTTGACCCCGAGGCCGTTGGTCGTCGACGGCGTGACCGTTCGGTCCAGGAGCATCGCCGGGATCTCCGTCGCGGACGGCACCAGGTACTGCGTCATGTTCCCGGAGGCCAGGTTCCCCGACTCGTCGTAGATCGCCTCTTCGTACAGCGCCTCGGCAATACCCTGTGCGACGCCGCCGTGCACCTGCCCGTCCACGATCATCGGGTTGATCACATTGCCGCAATCGTCGACGGCGACGTAGCGCACGATGTCGGTCTTGCCGGTGTCCGTGTCGACCTCGACCACGCAGATGTGGGTGCCCCCCGGCCACGTGAAGTTGGGCGGGTCGAACACCGCCGTGCCCTCCAGCACCGGCTCGACGTCGGCGGGAAGCGCGTGCGCGTGCCACGCCGACGTCGCGATGTCCGGGATCGTGCGCGCCTTGTCCGGCGCACCCTTCACGCGGAACGCGCCGTCGGTCCACTCGAGGTCGTCCTCGGAAACCTCGAGCTCGTGAGCGGCGATCTTCCGAGCCTTCTCCCGAACCTTCTCGACCGCGCGTCGCAATGCCTCGCCGCCCACCGACACCGAGCGGGAACCGTACGTGTCCATGCCGATCCGCGAGACCGACGTGTCGCCGTGCAGCACCTCGACGTCGTCGGGCGTGACGCCGAGACCGTCGGCCACGATCTGCGCCCACGCGGTCTCGTGCCCCTGGCCGTGCGGCGACGTGCCGGTGCGCACGACCACCTTGCCGAAGGGTCGGCACTCGATCTCGGCGCCGTCCCACCCGCCGGCCACGTAGCGCAGCGCGCCCAGGATGTTCGAGGGAGCGAGCCCGCACATCTCGATGTAGCTCGACACCCCGATCCCGATCTGCTTCCCGTCGCCGTTGGCGCGCCGTGCGGTCTGTTCCTTGCGGAACTGCGCATAGTCGGCCAGCTCGATCGCACGGTCGAGCGCCGGCTCGTAGTTGCCCGAATCGACGCTCAGCCCGCAGATGCTCGCGGTCGCCTCGGTGAACGGCGGATGCAGGTTCTTGCGTCGCAGCTCGACGGGATCCATCCCGATACGGCGCGCGAACGCGTCGACCAGCCGTTCGACGACGAAGGTGGCCTCCGGCCTGCCGGCGCCGCGATACGCGTCCGTCGGCGTGGCGTTCGTCATGACGCCCGTGTACTCGTACCAGTACGCCTGGATGTCGTAGGGCCCCATATAGACCCACCCGCCCAGCTCGGGTATCCCCGGCGTGAGCAGCTGGAAGTACGCGCCCATGTCGGCGAGCTCGACGAACTTCATGCCGAGGATCTTGCCGTCCTCGGTGCCGGCCAGCGTGCAGTCGTGCAGCGTGCCGCGGCCGTGGATCGTGGCCACGTAGTTCTCCGAACGGGTCTCGATCCACTTCACGGGGCGGTTCAGCTTGCGTGCGAGCGCCAGCGCCAAGGCCTCCTCAGCGTAGACGTTGAGCTTCGACCCGAAGCCTCCGCCGACGTCGGGCGCGATGATCCGCAGCTTGTTCTGCGGGATCCCCGTGGCGATCGAGTGCCCCACGCGCGCGATATGCGGGATCTGCGTGGCCGACACCAGCGTGAACTCCCCGGCGGCAGGGCTCCCGTAGGCGAGGCACCCGCGCGCCTCGATCGCGTTGGGGATCAGGCGAGGCTGGGTGTAGCGCTCCTGCACGATCACCGGGGCCGTGTCGAACACGTTCTGATCTCCGGCGCCGCCGTGGCTCCAGTGGGTCACCTTGTTCGTACCGAGGTCCTCGTGGATGACGACGCGATCGCTCGCGGCGTCCTCGAGGTCGATCACCGCCGGGAGCGCGCTCGCGCGCACCGACACGGCCTCCGCCGCGTCCTCGGCCTGCTCCCGCGTCGCGGCAACGACCACCGCGACCGCGTCGCCGGCGAACCGCACCTTGTCGGCGGCCAACGGGTAGTGGGTCGGGACCTTGATGTCCTCGGTGTTGGGCCACACCATCGGCAGGCCCGCGGCCCACTCACCCTGAAGATCGGCGGCGGAGTAGGCCGCGACTACGCCCGGCATCGCGGCCGCGGCGGCCGTGTCGACCGCTTCGATCGTGGCGTGCACGAAGGGCGGTCGCACGAGCGCCATCCACACCATGCCCGCCATCGACTGGTTGTCGATGTAGCTGCCCTCGCCGGCCAGGAGCTTCGCGTCTTCCTTGCGAAGCAGCCGCTGTCCGATGTATTGCTCGGTCGTCGCCATCGTCGCCCCCTAGCCCTTCCCGGCCATCACTCCGGCGGCGTCGATGATCGACGCCACGATGTTCTGGTAGCCGGTGCAACGGCACAGGTTCCCCTCCAGGGATCCGCGGATCTCCTCTTCGGTGGGGCTCGGGTTCTCCCGCAGGTAGCTGGCGGCAGCCATGATCATGCCGGGGGTGCAGTACCCGCACTGCAGGCCGTGGTTGCGATGGAAGGCATCCTGGAGGGGATGCATCGTCCCGTCGGCCGCCGCCATGGCCTCGATCGTCGTGACCTCCCGACCGTCGGCCTGCACGGCAAGCATGGTGCAGGACTTCACCGCCTCCCCGTCCACGTGCACGGTGCAGGTGCCGCACGAGGACGTGTCGCACCCGACGTTGGTGCCGGTGAGATCGAGGTGTTCCCGGAGGAAGTAGACGAGCAGCGTGCGGGGCTCGACGTCAGCGGTGTGCGTCGTGCCGTTCACGGTGACGGAGATCTGGGTCACTGAGGAACCCTCCTTCGGCGAGAGACGGCCCTGCGGTGACACCGCAGCGTAGTACCGAGTCGAGTTCGGGGCGAATCGGGGCGGGGGCTACCAGCCCGGCGAGTCCGCGGCGAGCGCCGCCATGCCGGTGCAGGCCCCCCCGGTCCCGTAGCGCGACTGGCCTGCGGGCGTGACCGCGACCCAGAAACACGCGTCGTTCGCTCCGTGCACGGCGGCAGCCCAGCCGGCAGCGCCGGTGTAGACGCTCACGATCGAGGGCGCAGTCGACTCGCCGTCGACGAACATCAGATCGGGGCGGATCGCCGCCAGCGCGGCGGTCCGGGCCTCACCGAAGGAGGAGTCCGCCGCGATCGAGCCCGCGGCCGCGAGCGCCGCTTGCGCGTTCTCGCGCGCCTGATCGTCGAGCAACCTCGTCGTCAGCGCGGTCGGCGGCCGCGCGGCACCCTCGACCGTCCCGAGGGCGGTGGTTCGCTCGGCCGCCGCCTGCGCCTCGGCCGCGTCGCTCGCCTGTTGACGTGCGACGGCCGCCGTGCGGCGTTCGTCGGCCGCGCGCTGCTGGGACGCGACAAAGACGCCGAACCCGACGATCAACGCGAGAACCGTCACGAGCATCGCGGCCAGGCGGACGCCGAACGGCGTGAAACGTCGGGTCCGCGGCATGCGCGAAGCAACGAGGCTGAAGGCGTCATCCATCCCGCGGGAGGTATCGGACGATCATCGGGTGGGGTGTAGCGGGGCCTGGATCAAGTCGCGGCAGGCCATGTCGGGCTCGACGCCCCGAGGGCCGCCTGTCCCGTGCACGTCGAGCCGGTCCCGTACGTGGTGCCCGATGGGGTCACGTGCGCGTACAGGCACGTCCCCGAGGCCGAGCGCACCGCCAGACCGACGCCGTCGGCCGAGGCATCCACGCTCACGACGTCGGCCCCGGTCGAGGCGTCCGTCACGTAGGAGAAGGTTGGCTCGAACGCCTTCAGTGACTGCGCGCTCACCGCGCCGAACGAGCCGCTCTGCGCGTAGAGCATCTGCACCGCCTGCACCGCCTGGGTGCCGGTGAGTTGGGCCTGCACGTCCTGGGCGGCGCCCACCTGATCGACCACACGCTGCTGGTCGGACGCGATCTCCTCGCCCGCACCCCCCATGAAGTGGAGGAACCCCCAGACCAGGACGGCCAGGATCGCGAGCGCGGCCCCGCCGAGCAGGAGCCTGCTGCGGTCGTTGGACCCGGCGCCGCGCACCTTGCCCGCGGGTGCGTGCTTGGGCGGCGGCTGAGGCGCCGATCGCGTGCGCGTCCGCGTCTTCGCAGGCTCGCCGAACGTGAAGGAATCGTCCATATCCTGCAGGTATCGGTCGGCGAAGGGCCTTGCCTGAGCGGGGCCGTCGACGGCTCCGCGAGGACGCACGCCGGGATACCATCGGGTCGTGAGCGAGATCACCGATGTCCTGGAGGCGATCGAGAGCCTGTCGGCCCAGGGCCGCAGGATGGCTCTCGCGACGATCGTGGCCGTTCGCGGTTCCACCTACCGCCGGCCGGGCGCCCGTCTCCTCGTTCCCGAAGAGGGAGCGCCGATCGGCAACATCAGCGGCGGCTGCCTCGAAGGCGACGTGGCCGACATGGCTCGCGTTGTGATGCAGGAGGGCACTCCCCGCCTCGCGGGCTGGGATCTCACGGCTGACGACGATGCGGTGTGGGGCCTCGGCCTCGGCTGCAACGGGGCGATCGAGGTCTTCATCGAACCGGCGGAGCGCGCCGCCGCCGTCACCCAGGCGCTGCAGGTGGCGCTCGAGGAGGAGCGACCGATCTGCGTCGTGACCGCGCTGGAGTCCGAGGCGCCGGAGCTCGTGGCCCCGGGAGCCAGGATCGTCGTGCGCCCCGACGGCCCCGTCGACGGCTCGCTGGGTCACGCGGACGTCGATGCGGAGGCGATCCTGAGCGCGCGGGAGCAGCTGGCTGCCGGCCGGTCGGAGATCCGCACGTTCGTGCACGGCGTCCGCTCATTCGTCGAGGTGCTCGAGCCGCCGCTTCGGCTGGTGATCTGCGGCGCCGGTCACGACGCGATCCCGCTGGTGCGCGCGGCGGCGGGCATCGGCTGGCGCACCGTGGTGGTCGACGACCGCCCGGCGTTCCTGACGCAGGAGCGCTTCCCGCAGGCCGGTGCGTTCGTCGAGGTCGAGGAACCTCGACAGGTCGCGGCCTCCGCACCTCTGGACGAGCGCACGCACGCCGTCGTGATGACGCACAACTACCTGCGCGATCGCGATTACCTGCGAGGCCTGCTGCGATCGGATGCCGGCTACATCGCGATGCTCGGGCCCGCCGCACGCACCCAGCGGATCCTGATGGATATCGCGGCCGACGGCGTGGACATCACCGACAAGGACCGCGCCCGGATCC
>DATECH010000085.1:0-5552 GCA_035287005.1 Actinomycetota bacterium
ATCATGTCGTCTCGTCCTCCTCGGGCAGCTGACGCAGGAGCGCCACCATCTCCAGTGCGGCCGTGGCGGCCTCCCACCCCTTGTTCCCGTGCGCGCCGCCGGCCCGCGACTGTGCCTGCGCGAGATCTTCCGTTGCCAGGACCTCGAATATGCACGGCACGCCGGTCGACCGCGCAACCTCGGCGATGCCCCGAGCCGTCTCAGCGGCCACCAACTCGAAATGGGCGGTCTCCCCCCGGATCACCGCTCCCAGGCACAGCACGGCGTCGACCCGACCCCCTCGAGCCAACCGTTGGGCCATCGCGGGAATCTCGAACGCCCCCGGTACCCACACGAGCGTGATGTCGTCGTCGTCGACCCCCGCATGACGCAGCCCTTCCAACGCACCGTCGACCAGGCTCGTGGTAACCACCTCGTTGAAGCGCGCCGCGACGATCCCCACCGAAGCGTTGGTTCCGTCCGGCACGCCTCGCAGGACCCTCACCCGGTGACCTCCGGCTCCACATCCAGGATGTGCCCGAGCTTCTCGACCTTGGTGCGCAGGTAGGCCCGATTCTCATCGGTGGGTACGGTCTGCAGCGGCACCCGCTCGTCGATCGACAACCCGTAGCCCTCGAGCCCCGCTCGTTTGTCGGGGTTGTTCGTGAGCAGACGCATCGACTTGACGCCGAGATCGACGAGGATCTGCGCGCCGATGCCGTAGTCGCGTTGATCCGCGGCGAATCCCAACTCCAGGTTCGCCTCGACGGTGTCGCGGCCTTGGTCCTGCAGCTCATAAGCCCGCAGCTTGTGGGTCAGGCCGATGGCCCGGCCCTCGTGTCCGCGCATGTACAGGACGATGCCGCGTCCCTCGCGCGCGACCTGCTCGAGCGCCGTGTCCAGCTGGCGCCCGCAGTCGCAGCGCAGCGACCCGAACACGTCGCCCGTCAGGCACTCGGAGTGGACGCGCGTGAGCACCTTCTCACCGTCGCCGACATCGCCCTGCACCAAGGCGACGTGCGTGCGTCCGTCGACGGTGTTGTCGTATGCGTAGACGCGGAACTCGCCCCATTCGGTCGGGATCGTGGCTTCGGCGACCCGCTCCACGAGCACCTCGCTTCGGCGTCGGTAAATGATCAGATCCGCGATCGAGATCAGACGTAGGTCGAACTCGCGGGCGACGCGCATGAGCTCGGGCAGGCGCGCCATGGTTCCGTCCTCGTTCATCACCTCGCAGATGACGCCGGCGGGGAACATCCCCGCGAGCGATGCCAGGTCAACGGCCGCCTCGGTGTGTCCGGCGCGCCGCAGCACGCCGCCGTCCTTCGCTCGCAGGGGGAACACGTGCCCGGGACGCTGGAAGTCATTCGGCTCGACATCGGGGTCCGCGATGGCGGTGGCCGTCAGCGCCCGATCGTGCGCGCTCGTGCCAGTCGTGATCGCTGGCCGGTAGTCGATCGACACGGTGAAGGCCGTGTCGTCTCCCCCGTTGCTCGAGACCATCTGCGGTATCTGTAGCTCGTCGAGGCGCCAGCCGGCGACGGGCAGGCACACGATCCCCCGCCCGTGGGTGACCATGAAATTCACGGCCTCGGGTGTGCACTTCTCCGCCGCGATGATGAAGTCGCCCTCGTTCTCGCGATCCGCATCGTCGACGACCAGGATGATCCTACCTGCGCGCAGATCCTCCAGGGCCTCCTCGATCGTCGAGAAGAGGGAGCGATCGAGCTCGACGTCGTGCAACTGTTCGTTCATGGTCATGGCCTTTCCATCAAGCGCTCGACATAGCGGGCGAGCACATCCACTTCCAGGTTCACTGGGTCGGCGACGCGGGCGGCGCCCAGGGTCGTGGCCGCCAGGGTGTGCGGGATCAGCGCGATCGTGACCCCGTCGGGATGCAGGGCCGCCACGGTCAGGCTGATGCCGTCCACCGTGATGGAGCCCTTGTGCACCACGTAGCGGCGCAGGTCCTCGGGAACCCGAACACGCAGCAGCGCGCCCCCGTCACTGCCGGGTGCTATCGCGACGATCTCGCCGACGCCGTCGACGTGACCCTGCACGATGTGACCGCCGAGCCGCGCGGCCAGCGATACCGGGCGCTCCAGGTTCACCGGATGGCCGGGCTCGAGACGTCGCAAACTCGTTCGCGCGACGGTTTCGTCGCTCAGGTCGAACGCGAGATGCGCGTCGTCGCGCTCCACCACGGTCAAGCACGTGCCGTTCACGGCGACCGATGCGCCGGTCGGGCTCTCGACGGTGACGACGTGACACTCGATCGACAGCCGTCCGCCCTCGATGCCCGCGACGACCCCGCGTTCCTCAATGATCCCGGTGAACATCCGCCTCCACCCTCAGGTCAGGGCCGATGCGCTCGACCCGCTCGAACGAAAGCCGCAGGGCGTGATCGATCGGTGCGAACCCCACCCCTGCGACGACCCCCTGTGCGCTCGCGCCGCCGATCACGACCGGCGCGAGGTACTGCACGATGCGGTCGACGAGCCCGTCGCGCAGGAAACTCCACGCGAGGGTGGCGCCTCCTTCGAGCAGAGCCCCCTGGACGTCACGCTTGCCCAGCGCCCGCGCCAGCGCGGGCGCCGAAACGCGTTCGGCCGCGTCGGTCTCCAACACCGTGACCTCGGCGCCCGCCGCCTGCCACGTGCGGATGCGATCCTCGGGTGCGCGCTCCGTGGTCGCCACCAGGGTCGGCGCTTCACCATCGAAGACCGCAGCGGTTGCCGGCACGCGGCCGCCGGCGTCCACGACCACACGCAACGGTTGCCAGGCGTCCGGCAGATCCGGCACGCGCGCGGTCAAACGCGGATCGTCGGCGACCACGGTGCCGGCGCCGACCACGACGGCGTCGGCCCAGGCTCGAAGTCGGTGCGCGTCCTCCCGTGCTTGTTGCGAGGTGATCCAGCGCGATGTGCCGTCCGCTGCGGCGGTCTTGCCGTCCAGCGACGCTGCGGACTTGAAGACGACGAACGGCATCCCCGTCGTCACGTGACGCTCGAAGGCCGCGTTCAACCGGTGTGCTTCCTCGGCGAGGGGTCCGTCGATCACCTCGATCCCTGCCCCTCGCAGCCGGGCGATTCCTCGGCCATCGACCAGTGGATTGAGGTCAAGGGCGGCAACGACGACGCGCGAGACCCCGGCGTCGATCAGCGCCTGCGTGCACGGCGGCGTGGCGGCATGGTGGTCGCACGGCTCGAGCGAGCAGTATGCGGTGGCGCCGCGCGCGTGCTCCCCCGCCTCGCGGAGCGCGCGGATCTCGGCGTGCGGCGCCCCGCGGGGACCCTCGTACCATCCCTCGCCGATCGTGGCGCCGGCGGCGTCCACGATGACGACCCCGACCATCGGGTTGGGAGAGACCTGGCCCCAGCCACGCGCGGCGATCGACAGCGCCCGCCGCATGTGCTCGGTGTGTGTGTCGCGCTCGTCCATCTTCCCCCTTGGTCCGGGGCATGGACGACACGACGAGGGCGACCGCGATCCGCGGCAGCTCGACGCGCCCTGTTCCCTCTCATCCCGACTCTGACGGTCGGTCCCGGAATCGCGCCGGGTCCACCCAACGCTGGCTGCGGCGGGGTCGCGGACTGTAACCGCCGGTGGGGAGTTCCGCCCCGCCCCGGAAACAGGCTCCCGTAAGTATAGGCGGGCGGGGAACCGGGTGCGGGGCTACGCTTCGGTACGACGGTCGACCGCGTAGCTCGAGCCAGCCTCGCGTTTGGCGAAGGACTTCATCTCCGTGGCGACCGCCACCGCCTCGCCGTAGTGGGCGAAGTGGCGCCTGGACGTGCTCGCGATCCCGACGGACACGGCTACCAGGGGGATGTCTTGGAGCACGCCCTTGCGGTCCTCCATCCGGACGAAGCCGCGCTCGAGGTCGTCGGGGTCGTAGAACTCCGAACGCGCCTCATCGAACCGTTCGCAGATCCGCTTGGCGACATCTTCGGAACCGGCGGGGTCCACGACGGCGACGAAATCGTCCCCACCCACGTGGCCGACGAACCCCTCGGAGCCCGAACCCTCGATCACCGAGTCCTGGATGATGCGAGCCGTCGCCTGGATCAACCGATCCCCGCGCACGAACCCCTTCTGGTCGTTGTACGCCTTGAAGTTGTCCAGGTCGCAGTACAACACCGCGAACTCGCGCTCCTCCCGCACCTGGCGCTCGATCTCTTCCTGGATGCGGATGTTTCCGGGAAGCCCCGTAAGCGGGGACAGGTTCCGCATCTCCTTGGCGCGCCGCAGCGTTCCCTTGACGCGAGCAAGCAACTCGATCGGATCGAAGGGCTTGATGATGTAGTCGTCGGCGCCAGACTGCAGACCGGTGACCTTGTCCGCGGACAGGGCCTTGGCGGTCAGCATGATGATGCTCGTGTTCGCCGTCAGCGGGTTCCGCCGAAGGCGCTGCGCCACCTCGAACCCGTCGATGCGCGGCATCATGACGTCGAGCAGGACGAGATCGGGACGCAGGGTGGCCGCGCGGGTCAACGCCTCTTCCCCATCGCCGGCCACGGCGACGTCGTAGCCGGCGGAGCGGAGGTTGACCTCGACGAACCGGGCGATATCCGGATCATCGTCGACCACCAGGATCGTCTCTGGCACCTACCCTGCTCCTTCTGCGATTGCGGCCAGGCGTCGAGCGGCGTCGGCCGGATCGGGCTGAGCGAAGATACCCGATGCGGAGATAAGCACCGTGGCGCCCGCATCGACCGCATGCTGCGCGTTGTCGATCTTGACGCCGCCGTCGATCTCGAGGGCCACCTCGACGCCGAGCCGATCGATCTCGCGCCGAGCGGCGGTCAGTCGCTCGTAGACCTCCGGATTGAGCTGCTGGTGGGACCATCCCGGTCGGATGCTCATCAGCATCACGTCATCGATCGACTCGAGGAACGGAACGACCGCGTCCACGGGGGTTTCCAGATTCAAGGTGAGCCCCACCCCGAGGCCGGCGGCACGAGCCTTCGCGATGGCCGGCCCAGGATCGGGGACCGCCTCCATGTGGAAGCTGACGATGTCCAGACCCGCGTCCCGCAGCTCGTCGAAGAAGCTCTCGGGGGCGTCCACCATCAGATGCCCGTGCAGCACCCGGCTCGTGACCGGCCGGAGGCTCTGCACGATGACCGTGCCGAGGGCGATCGGCGGCACGAAGTGGCCGTCCATGATGTCGACGTGGAAGACCCCCACGTGCGGCTCCACCGCAGCGACCTGCGCCCCGAGATTGGCGAAGTCCGCGGCCAGGATCGAGGCGGCGACCGTACCCATGTTGCGGCAATGGTACCCGGCGCGCCCCCGCGAACCCAGCGGTTCGGACGCCTATGTCGTGCGTCGGAACGCGGCGACGAACATCCCATCGCACTCGTTTCGATGCGGCCAGAGCCGGTGCCGCTCGGCCGGACCCTCCGGGCCCTCGGTTGCGATCGGCTCAAGATCCGGTCGCGACCGCAGCAAGGCATCGCACACCGCATCGGTCTCGGCGCGCGGGAAGGTGCACACCGCGTAGACGAGCCGTCCATCGGGGCGCGTGGCCTCGGCTCCCGCGACCGCGATCGCCAGCTGTCGGGCGGCGA
>DATECH010000086.1:0-2374 GCA_035287005.1 Actinomycetota bacterium
GCTGATCGTCAACGTCCCGCCGGGCCGCAGCACGCGGAAGGCCTCGTCGAAGAACGCCGCGCGCGAGGGGAAATGGAACGCCGCCTCGACGCTGATCACGCCGTCGAAGGTCCCGCGGGCGAAGGGCATCCGACAGGCGTCGCCGTTCACGCCCACGGCGCCCGCCCCCGCCAGGCGATCTCGTCCCGCTCGCAGCTGCGACCACGTGATGTTCAGCGCGGTCAGGCTGCGCGCCCCCGCCACCTCGGCGATCACGCCGTCCTGCGCGCCGAGCCCGTTGCCGACATCGAGGATGTCGCCGCCCGTGGGCAGGTCCGCCGCCAGCTGCGTGACCAGCCGACGAACCGCGACGGCGGCCTCCGCCGGATCCGAGCCGTCGCCCTCCCACAGCCCGAGGTTCAACCACCCCTCGTCCAGCGCCAGGAAGAAGTCCGGCCCGATCGAGTCGTAGACGGTCGCCGCCGGGCGCCGTCCGAACCGGAGCATGCCAGCCGCGTGACGGAGGTGATGGACGGTGATCCGCGCCATCAGGGCGCCGCCCCCCACGCGTCGCGCAGCTTGACGCGCGCGCCGGTGCGCAGCACCGCCCCCGCATACAGCCTCGCGCCGATCGGCACGAGCACGATCGTGGAGCCGATGAGCAGGGAAAGCGACAGGGCGATCTGCCACGCGGTGGCGGCCCCAAGCACGATGCGCACCGGCATCGCAAGGGCCGAGCTGATCGGAAGGATCGACGCGACGATCGCGATCGTCGAGTTCGGAGCCTGCAACGCCCCGATCGAGATGAAGAACGACACCAGGATGGTCAGGTTGATCGGCACGATCACGTTCTGCAGCTCCTCCATCCGGCTCACCAGCGACCCCGCGGCGGCGAACAGCGACGCGTAGAACGCGAAGCCGAGGATGAACCACCCGACATCGAGCATCGCGGCGGTCACGGCTCCATCCGGCAGCCCCTGCGGACGCGTGATGGACGCCAGGGCGATCGCGAACCCGGCGATCACGGCGAGCTGACACAGCCCGAGCGTGCCGATGCCGATGATTTTGCCCGCCAGCAGCTGGCGCGGTCGGATCGCCGACAGCAGCATCTCCACGACGCGCGACGCCTTCTCCTCGATCACGCCGGTCGCTACCCAGATCCCGTAGCCGAACAGCTGCCCGTAGAGCAGCAGCACGCCGATGAAGGCGACGCCCACGTCGCCGACGGGCGCCGGGGCGCGCCGCAGCACCGCCTCGTCCAGCGGCTCCCGGTCGTTGGCGGCGGCCAACTCCGTGGGCGACGCGCCGCGGCGCTCGAGCGCGGCGAGCACCGCCCGATCGTGCGCGCTCGTCTGCACGAGGGCTCGCAAGGTGGCATCGACGGTCTCGAGACCGACGAGCTGCCCGGTCGACAGCACCGCATCGACCGACCCCGCTCGCAGAGCCACATCGGCCGCGCCGGCCTCTTCGAGATCGACGACACGGATCTGCACGCCCCCCGCGGCGCCGAGCGTCGCTGCGCCCTCGGCGATCGCGGCCACCTGCGGTCCCCCGACGTAGCCGAGCTCAAAGCCGGGAGCGGCCCCGGCGCGGCTCGCGCCGGCCAGCACCAGCACGGAGATCACGATCACGTTGAGCAGGGTCGAGATGAGGAAGCTGCGCTCGCGCAGCCGGACCCAGAAGTCGCGCGCGGCGACCAGCCGCCAGGTGCCGCGATCGGCGCCGCTCATCGCACGACCCTCACGCCACGACCTCGCGGAACAACTCGGCGAGCGTCGGATGCACGGGCCCGAACGACACGACGTCGCCCACGCTTCGAGCCAGGTCGAGTACGCGCTGTGGATCGATCTCGGGCCCGAGCTCGAGCACGACGACGCCGTCGGTGTGCGTCACGGCCCTCGCCCCCACGACGGCATCCCACCAGGTTTCGTTCCCTGCGCGCACGTCAATGCGATACAGGTTGCGCTGCCGTGACGCGCGGAGCTCGTCGATCGAGCCGCGCGCAGCCAGGCGTCCGTGGTCGATCAGCACGACCTCGTCGCACAGACGCTCGACGAGCTCGAGCTGGTGGCTCGAGAACACCACGGCCGCCCCCTCGTCGCGAGCCTCGCGCCGCAGCACCGCCGTCAGCACATCGACGCCGACCGGGTCCAACCCCGAGAACGGTTCGTCGAGGACCAGCAGCTCCGGCGCGTGCACCAATGCGGCAGCGAGCTGCACGCGCTGCTGGTTGCCGAGCGACAGCGACTCGATCCGGTCCGACGGGCTGCCGAGCACCTCGAGGGTGTCGAGCAGCTCGGTCGCGCGCGTTCGCGCTGTATCCCTCGCGACGCCGCGCAAGCGCGCAAGGTAGACGAGCTGCTCGAGCACCCGCATCTTCGGGTACAGACCGCGC
>DATECH010000087.1:0-12446 GCA_035287005.1 Actinomycetota bacterium
CTCGACGATCTCCGCGATCTCGCTCGGGGCATCTACCCGCCATTGCTCGCCGACAAGGGGTTGGCCACGGCCCTCGAGGCGCAGGCCAGGAAGGCCGCCGTGCCGACGACCGTCGAGGCCCACACGATCGACCGCTACGACCAAGCGATCGAAGCGGCCGTCTACTTCTGCACGTTGGAGGCGTTGAACAACGTTGCGAAGTACGCCCGCGCTTCCCAGGTCACGGTCGCGCTCGACCATACCGACGGGCACGTGACGTTCCGCGTCACCGACGACGGAGCCGGCTTCGATCTCGCAGCGACGTCCTACGGCACCGGCCTGCAGGGGATGGCCGACCGGTTGGATGCGGTGGGCGGTGGCCTCACGGTGACGAGCACGCCCGGGTCCGGCACGATCGTCACCGGCCGCGTACCGGTGCCGTAGCTCAGGCCGACGCCGCTGCCCACGCTTCCTCGAGTCGATCGGGTCCGAACGCCGCCTTCGGGATGTACGTCGCGGCGCCGCACTCGGCGGCCCGGGGCGCGTACTCCGCCTCCTCGTAGGTCGACAGGAGGAACACGATGGGCGGCCCCGGCGCGGCGAGGATGCGGCGGGTCGCCTCGAGGCCGTCGATGCCCGGAAGGTTGACGTCCATCAGCACGAGGGCGGGCCGCAGATCGCCCGCCATCGCGACGGAGTCTTCGCCCGTCTCGGCCTCGCCGACCACGTCGAAGCCGTCGGTCAGCTCGACGACCATGCGCGCCGCCAAACGGAACGGCTCTTGGTCATCGACGATCAACACGCGCACGGACATGGCATGAACCTCCACATCCAGGCTGGCAGAGAGTCACGGAAGTGACAGTGGTGCCAGCACCACTTCGCAGATCCCTAGTCCTGCAGGCCTTCCCGCTCTTCCTGACGTTCCTTGGAGCCGGGTTTCTTCAGCGCCGCGGTCCGGGCTAGCCGGGCGCGCATCTCGCTGGGGTCGGCGGCAGGGTCGGCCGCGGGCACGGGTGGGACCAATCGGTTGAGCACATCGCGCGCGCTGCCCTGGTCGGACTCCACGAACGTGGACCCGTGCGCCGAGGCCGGGACACGAGCCAGCTCGGGATCGGGATGCACGACGACCTCCGGCCAGCCGCCGACGTCATGCTCGAGCTCGGACGTTGCGACGATCTCGATGTCCTCGTCGATGATGGCCACGGGTTCGATCAGCGGTGCCGGCTCGGCCGGCGGCTCGGGCAGTGGCGTCGCCTCCATCGAGATCGACACGTCGGCGGTGATGGGCTCGACCACGGGCGGTTCCTCGATCGCGGGCGCGCGCTTGGCGGCGGCCGCCGGTTTCGCGGGCTTCCGCTTCTTCGTCTCTTCGACCGCCGCCACGGCCGCGGTCGCAGCCTCGGGGGTCGGCCGCTTCGCGTGGCGACCGACTGCCGGTGCGATCGGAGACGGCATGGCAACCGGCCCGGGCGCCGGCCGGCCGGCCGCGCTGAGCGACGTCAGCGCCTGCTGCAACTGCCCCTCCGCCTTCAGACGGAGTCGCTCGCTCTCCTCGAGTCTCTGCTGCAATCCCGCAACACGGTCCTTCGCCCGGTCGCCCGCCTGCTCGAGCGCGACCGCTCGATCCACGTCCATGACCTCGAGCCACCGCGGAACCGATGTCGGATAGAAGGGCACCTTGGCGCCGATCGGCGCGATGGGCTCGCGCATCGACAATGCCGCCAACGCGAGGAACAGCAGCAGCGTTGCGGCCAGCGTGATCCGGTACCACATCCAGTCGCGGTGCACGTCGGCAAGCAACGTCGCGTCGACCGCCTCGAACTGCGTCACCAACGTGCCGCCGGTTACGGGGATCGAGGTGTACGCGTAGTAGGTCGTCGGTCCTTGGTCGCCCGTCGCCGACCGGTCGGTCACGACCCACAGGGAGCCCTGCTCGACGGCGGCGTCGATGTCGCCGTCGTTGAGCGCCTCGCCCGAACCAACCTGCTCGGTACGAGACGATGAGACGACGAGACGATGATCCGTGCCCCAGATGCGCACCGCCGACAGGCGCGGGTCGGACGCGACCCGCTGCTGTGCGACCACCGTGAGCTCGTCCACCGCGGCTCCGCCGGCGATCAGCGGCTGGAGCACATCGGCGCTGAAGGCCGCCGCTTCGGCTGCGGTGTCGGTGCGTACCCGCTCGACGGCGCGGTTGGAACCGGGGATCGTCAACACGAGCGCCACGAGGCACAGCAACGTCAGGGGCCACCAGATCTTCGCACTGACCTCATCCCGCGTGAAGCGGTCGATGATTCGCACCTGCGCCCTCCCATGCCGCGCCGGAATGACACACGATACCCCGAGCAGGTGCGCCCTGCGAACGGCCGAACGGGGGGGGTCGAAAGACCTAACCCGTGGCGGATGCCCCCGCCACGACGAGGAACGCGTGCTCGAGGACGAGGCGGGCGTTGCGATTCATGTCTTCGGCCAGCGCGGCGCGAGCCCCCTCGAGCGCGCCCAGCGCGGCGGCCGCAACCAGCACGCTGGCGGCGGCGGTCGCATCGGGCGTCCGATCGACGTTGAGGCGCAGCGACGGCTCCCCCGCCACGCCGTCGGCGATGCGGTCACGAACGAGGGAGGATGCAGCCAGCAGGACGCGATCGATGAAGTCGCGCTCGGCTCTGCGTTCGCGCCGCACCGATCGCGTCTCGATACGCCGGATCGCGCCCCGATAGACGTCCTCGGGATGACCTCTGTCGTCCAGGAAGGGAGCGAGCTCCTCGGCGAGCCGGCCCTTCAGCCCCTTCTTGTAATCGGCTGCGGCGGCCTGGATGTCCGCCGCTGCCGTGAGCGCCCCTGCCACGTCCGTCGCGCGCGCCAACGACGCCTCGGCGACGTCACGGAAGGCCAGCCCGTCGATATCGGTCGCCATGCGACGGGCCCGGCCGAGGTTGCCGCCCGACAGCCGCGCCACGAGCAGCGCACGCTCGGCGTCGATGCCCTCGCCCACCAACTGTCCCACGACGAACTCCTCGCTCAGCGCGGAGAACGTCACCAGGTGACATCTGCTCGAGATCGTGTCGGGCAGCTCGTGCGCGCGCGCCGACAACAACACGAACACCGTGTCGTGGGGCGGCTCCTCGAGCACCTTCAGCAGCGTGTCGGCCGCGGGCGGCGACAGCCGATCGGCCTCGCGGATCACGAACACTTTGCGGCCGGGCTCCGGCGCGGTTCGGTAGGCCGGCTGCCACACCTCTTCGCGGATCGTGTCGATGTGGATGTCACGACCCTCCGGCTCGACCACGAACTCGTTGGGGTGCTGGTCACGCAGGGCGAGGGAACAGTCGCGGCACGTGCCGCACCCGCCGTCGTGGCACAGCAGCGCCGCCACGAACGCCCGCGCCGCGATCGATTTGCCGGAGCCCTCGGGACCCGCGAGCACGTAGGCGTGATGCGGGCGCTCGGCGGCGGCCTGCAGGAACGCCATCGCGATGACCTGTCCGGCGACCTGCTCCAGCACGGCGCTCATTCCGATCACCCTAGCGGCCGGGGCCGACGCCGGGCTCCGCTACGGTTGGTGGTGGTGGTCCTGGCGGTCGCGCAGAGCCCTGTCCACCGCCGCGCGGACGTCGTCGAAGACCTCGCCTGGCTCTCGCGACGCGTCGATCACGACGAAGCGTTCGGGATGCTCCTCGGCGATCCGCAGGTAGCCGTCGGCCACCTTCGCAAGGAACGCCTGACCCTCCAGCTCCATCCGATCCGGCTCGTCGCTCGACCGGGACAGCCCGAGCTCGGGTTCCACGTGCAACAGGATCACGAGGTCCGGGAACAACCCCTGCGTGCCCCACACGTTCAGCGAGAGCACATCGACCTCGCCCAATCCCCGCCCGGCGCCCTGGTAGGCGAGCGATGAGTCGACGTAGCGATCGCAGATCACGACCTTGCCTTCAGCGAGTGCGGGGCGGATCACGCTGGCCACGGTCTGAGCGCGCGCAGCGGCGAACAACATCGCCTCGGCGCGCGCATCGAGCACGCCCGTCTCGGGGTCCAGCAGCATCGTGCGGATCAGCTCTCCCGCCCGCGTGCCGCCTGGCTCGCGCGTGACCAGGACGGGAACCCCTGCGTCGCGCAGGTACTGCTCCACCATCGCGATCTGGGTGCCCTTGCCAGCGCCTTCGACCCCTTCGAAGGCGATGAATGATCCGGTGGCGGGTGGGCGTTTGAGTTTGGGCACGAGAGTCAGGGCGACGGGTCGTGACAGACGGTACCGCGTCAGCATCCGGCGCGTATGCAGCGCGGCGAACACGATCATCAGCGCCGCGGTCCACAGGGCGAGCCGTGTCCCCGACAGGTCGATCCGCGCCCCGCCCACGAAGAACTGGCCGCCGCGCAACGTAGACGAGAGCCATTCGAACAACTGCGCGAGCGTCGGGAACAGCGCGAGCGAGATGAACAGCACCATGCGCGACAAGGTGGTCAAGGCCGCGAAGGTGCGTCCACGGAACTCATCGACGACGTTCTCCTGCAGCAGCGTGTAACCGCTCACCCACGCGAGACCGCAGAACGCACCGAGCCAGACCGTGAACACGACGGTCCACGCCAGGTTGGGCATCCCGGCCATGAGGGCGAGCGCCCCGGCCGCGGCCAGCAACGACCACACGAAGACGCGCTCTCGTTCCACCACCCGGGCGGCCGCGTTGGCCGCGGCCATGCCGAGAGCCATCCCCACACCGAAAGCCGTCACGACGAGGCCCCACCCCGAGGGCCCGCCGTCCACGGTCTCCGTGACGTACACCGAGCCGGTCGCGAGCACGGCGCCGACCGCGCCGAATGCGATCACGATGCCGCCGGTCATCGCGGCCGCGATCGAGTCCTCCCTGAGGAACCGCACGCCGTCGCGCGCGTCGTGCCACACGCGGGACAGATCCATCCGCTCCCGCTCGGGGCTGCTCGTGGCTCGGATCGCGATCCCCGCCACCATGGCGGCCGAGAACATGAACGTCGCGGCATCGAACACGAGCGCGAGCGACTCAGGATTCGAGGCGAAGATCGGGATCCGGGCGCTCATCCCCTCCGCGATCCCGTACAGCACGGCGAACGCCGCGCCCCCCAGCGGTAAGGTCGCGTAAGCGCTCACCAGCACGAGCGAGTTCGCGTTCGCGAGCTGCCGTCTCGGCACCATGTTCGGCAACGACGCGTCGCGCGCGGGACCCCACAGCAGGGACAGGCACTCGATCACGAAGGACAGCAGGTAGATCGCCCACAACGTGCCGATGAACGCCATCGACAGATACAGCACGGCCCGACCGATGTCGGCCACGATCATGATCCGCTTGCGATCGAGCCGATCGATGAACGTGCCTGCGATCGGCCCGAACAGGAACGCGGGCAGCGTCCGTGCGAGCATCACGCCGGAGATCGCCAGCGACGGCGCGCCGCCGCCGAGCCGGTAGACGATCGCGGTCACCGCGACGAAGCCCACCCAGTCGCCGAACGACGACACGGACATCGCCGCGAGCAGGCGAGCGAAGGTCCGGTGGGTGAGCAGGTCCTTCAGCGTTGCCGGGCGAGTGCCGCGGAGCTGGGCGACCTCGTCGGTGATCGACGACACCGCTGCCGGCTCCCCTAGGTTTCCTGCTTGGCGATCGGCTTGGTCGCGGGAGCCTTCTTCTTCGCGGTCGACTTCCGCTTCGCGGTGGCCTTCTTCTTCTTGGCTGCGGGCTTCTTCTTGGAGGCCGCCTTGGCCGCGGCGCGCTCGGCGCGCGCCGCCGATTTCGCCGCGCGCGCCGCCGCCTCGGCCTCGGGGTCGCCGGGTTTGGTCAACGCCATGTCCTGGTCGAACTCCGCGCCGCAACCCCAGCAGCGGATCGACTTCGGCCGCCGCACGAGCAGCGAGCCGTCCTCGGGGCATACGGGCTTCTGCAACGGCTCGTTGTTCACAGCGAAGTCGCACTCGGGATAGCGGTCGCATCCGTAGAACACGCCGAACCGCGTGCGCTTCTCGACGATCCCACCTTCCTTGCACTGCGGACATGCGATCTCCAAGGAACGCGGCGGGTCCTTCTTGATGTAGCGACAGTCCGGGTACCCGGAGCAGCCGACGAAGGGCCCGAACCGGCCGACGCGGCGCTGCAGCTGCTTGCCGCACTCAGGGCACAACTCATCGAGCAACTCGGGCTCGGCGCGCTCGGTGCCGTCCATGTTGCGGATGTAGCGGCACTCCGGGTAGTTCGGGCACCCGATGAACTTTCCGTAGCGACCGAGTTTGACCTGCAGCTTGCCTGGCTCACGGCCCTCGGTCGGACACAACGGGCACGATTCGTCGAGGTCCTCTTGATAGCGCTCGAACGAGTCCTCGGCCTTCTCCAGCGCGCGCTCGAACGGCCCGTTGAACTCGTGCAACATCTGAACCTTGCCAAGCTGGCCCTCGGCGATGTCATCGAGCTCCTTTTCCATGTAGCGGGTGAAGTTGATGTCCACGACATCCGGGAAGTGCTCGATCAGCTTGTCGGTCACGACGTAACCGACGTCCTCGGGCCGGAACCGTTTGTCCTCCAGCCGCACGTACCCGCGGTCCTGAACCGTCGAGATGATCGATGCGTAGGTGGACGGGCGGCCGATCCCTTCTTCCTCGAGTTTCTTCACCAGCGACGCCTCGGAGAAACGAGGCGGCGGTTGCGTGAAGTGCTGTTCGGGCAGAACCTCCAGCATCCGCAGGGCCTGCTCGGCGGTCAGCTCGGGCAGGTTCGCCTCGGCGTCCTCGTCGGGTCCGTCGTCGCGGCCTTCCCGGTACAGCTTCAAGAACCCGTCGAACACCAGGGTCTGGCCCGTGGCGCGCAGGGCGTAGCGGGCATCCGCATCGACCGCTTCGATGTCGACACCCACCTGGTCGAAGCGGGCGTCCGCCATCTGCGTGGCGACGGTGCGCTGCCAGATCAGGGTGTAGAGGCGCAGTTGGTCTCGGTCCAGCGCGGTGGCGACCCGCTGGGGCGTGCGCATCACGCTGGTCGGACGCACGGCCTCGTGCGCCTCCTGGGCGTTTCGGTTCCGCGTCTTGTAGCGGCGGGCTTCCGCGAGGGTGTAGGCCTCGCCGTACTCGCCCTTGACCAGCTCGGCGACCTCGCGCAGCGCAGAGTCCGCGATCGTCACCGAGTCGGTTCGCATATAGGTGATCAGTCCGACCGATCCCTCGCCGGGCAGATCGATGCCTTCGTAGAGGCGCTGGGCGTTCTGCATCGTGCGCCGTGCCGTGAAGCCGAGCTTGCGAGCCGCCTCTTGCTGCAGCGTCGAGGTGGTGAACGGCGGAGCGGGCGAGCGCTTGCGCTGCTTCTTCTCGACCCCCGTGACCCGATACGTGGCACGGCCAAGGCGCACCGCGTGGCCGGCCGCATCGCCCTCGGCGCCGAGCACGAGCCCCTTCTTGTCGGGGTTGGCGGCGAGCTTGCCCTCCGGCGTCTCGACCAGGCGCGCGACGAACGGCTGCTCGGGGTCCTCGGGGGTGAGCCGGACGTCGATGCTCCAGTACTCCACCGGGTTGAACGCGTCGATCTCGCGTTCCCGTTCGACGATCAACCGCACCACCACGGACTGCACGCGACCGGCGGACAGTCCCGGCTGCACCCGCTTCCACAGCAGGGGCGAGATCTTGTAACCGACGAGCCGGTCCAGGACCCTCCTGGCTTCCTGCGCGTCGAACAGGTTGCGATCGATCTGGCGGGGATGAGTGAAGGCCTCCAGGATCGCGTCACGGGTGATCTCGGTGAACGTCACCCTCCGCGCCTGGGTGGGGTCCTCACCCAGCAGTGCCGCAACGTGGTGGGCGATCGCCTCGCCCTCGCGGTCGTAGTCGGTCGCAAGCACCAGCCCGTCGGCGCCCTTCATGGCCTTCTTCAGGCCGGCGACGTGATCCTTGGACTTGTCCGGCACCACGTACTCGACGAGGAAGTCGTGCTCGGGATCCACGCCGAGCTTGGACTTCGGCAGATCCCGGACATGCCCGTAGGAGGCGCGGACCACGAAGTCCGCACCCAGGTACTTCTCGATGGTCTTCGCCTTGGCCGGCGACTCGACCACAACCAGTGTCTTGGCCATACGGGTTGGTTCCTTTACGGGATACGACGGGCGGCCGTCAAATCGGCGCCTCGGGGCCGGACGGTACCATCGAGTGCCCGGATACCCCGGAAACCCGTGTGACGGAACCGCCACACGGGGTTGGTACGCTCGGACCGTTTCCGCAGGTCGACAGGAAGGCTCCCCCCGTGCTTGCCGTGTTCACCGACACCGTCCAGACCATCATCGCCGACAACGGCTACGTCGCCGTCTTCGTGCTGATGATGCTCGGCTCGATGTGCATCCCGATCCCCTCGGAGGTCGTCATGGCCTTCGCAGGCGCCCTGTGCGCGCCGGCGTTCGCAACCAGCGTCCTCGGCAGCCCCGAGGCGGCCCTGTCCATCGGCTTGGTGATCGCCTGGGGCATCGCCGGCAGCATGGTCGGCTCGTGGCTGGCCTACGGCCTCGGCGCCTGGGGCGGTCGCCCGGCGATCGATCGCTGGGGCCGATACCTGCTGTTGCGCCCCCATGAGGTGGACCGGGCGCACGCATGGTTCGAACGCCGAGGCGAGGCCGTCGTATTCCTCGGCCGCCTGGTTCCCCTGATCCGGGCGTTCGTCAGCCTGCCCGCCGGCGTCGCTCGGATGGACCTCGGCCGCTTCAGCCTGTTCACCCTGTTCGGCGTCATCCCTTGGTGCGTCGGCCTCGCCTACGCCGGCAAAGCGCTCGGCGACCAGTGGCAAACCCTCGAGAAGTACTTCCTCCCTGTCTCGATCGCCGTCGCCATCGCAGCCGTCATCGCAGCCGTGTGGTGGATCCGCTCCCGCCGCGCAGCCGTCGCCGCCAACCCGACCGACTAAGCCGACCCCTCAACGGCAGGCGTTCGATCGAGGGAACATCTGGACTGAGCGAGCGGAGCGAGGGAGGGAGCGTTCCCGAGACGAACGCCCGAGCGGTTAGAGGTTGGCGACCATCGTCCAGGAGTCGCCGGACTCGTCGACCTTCTCGAAACCGGCTCGCTGGTACATCATGCGGGAGCGGTTGTGGGCGGCCACGGATAGGGACAGCGCCTGGAACCCCTCTTCTCTCGCTTGGACCATGCAGGTGCGCAGGACGGCCTCGCCGATGCCTTTACGGCGGTGGAGGGGGGCGACGGCGATCGAGAGCTCGGGGGTCTTGTCGTCGACGAAGCCGTAGCCCGGCTGCTCGTGGGTGAACAGGCGATACCAGGCGGCGCCGACCGGCTCGCCGTCCATCTCTGCGATCACGCCGCCGTCACCCGGCCGGCCCCAGTCCAGGGAGTAGCGCAGCAGCATGGGTTCGGCGAGGACCTCTTCGATGGGCTCCCGCGGCCAGTCGGGGTTCCAGCGCGCCGCCTCGTACAGCATCTTGCGCAGGAACGGCAGATCGTCCTTGGTGGCGGGGCGTATATGCATACGGAGAATCTAGCGCACCGCAACGGCCGGGTCAGACCGTCTCGGTTTCGCTCGTGGGGGTGCCCTTCACCAACATGGGGACGCTCGTCAGCGCCACCCGATCCTCGAACAGGAACAAACGCTTGATGAACAGTGCGTTCTGGTTGTGCAGCGGCAGCTGCCACCAGTGCGAGACGACCACCTCGGGCACGATCACGTTCACCACGGTGCCCGGGTCCGAGGAGAAGCGCCGAACCTCGTCGAGCATCGGGCCGGTCAGATCGCGGAACGGGGCCTCGACGATGTCGAGTGGGATCTCGAGACCGGCGTCGAACCACTCGGTCTCCAGTCGGTGGGCGGCCTCCGGATCGAGATCGAAGTAGATCGCACGCGTCACGCTGGATTCCAGGGCCTTCGCGTAGTTGACGGCCCGGATCGTGAGGTCGTTCACGCCGGACAGGAACACGAGGGACACCGTCCTGCGCGGGATCAGCGGCTTGGCGTCGACGCCGCCGTGCCCCTCGTGCGTCGCGACGACCGGCACGTCGGTGACGACGACGTGCGGGATCCGAAGCAGGGACGCCTTCAGCCGTACGAGGTCCTTCGTACGAACCACGTGACTCGACAGGTGCTCCCCAACCATCTCGGGCACGACAACCGTCACGACGTCGTGCGGCGCGAGCTCCAGCGTCGCGATGAACCGACGAACGGTGGAGGTCAGGCTGCCCGACCCGAGCGCCGTGAGAGGCGGCGCGCCCGTGCCGCCGAACATCCCCCAGCGCTCCGCCAGCTCGAGCGGCACGGACGAGCCGGGCGTCACCGCGTGGACCGACTGCGGCCGGTAGGACCGCACGTACCCCAGCGCCTCGGCCGCAGCGGCGTCGACATCGCGAACGAGCAGTACGACGTGGTTCTCCCCGACGATCCCGACACGCTCGACCCCGCGATGCATGACCGAGCGGACCCACGTGTAGTGGCGCTGGATCGCGTAGAACAGCACGACGAGCAACCCCATGATCAGGATCGACAACCGGGCGCCCTCTTTGAACTTCGACACGACGACGACGATCAGCACGACGAACGTCGTGACTGCCCCGATGATGTTGATGACGATCGAGCGACGCCACCCCTTCATGGCGGCTTCGCCCTTGCGACCCTCCTGGATCCAGTGACGGATCATGCCGCTCTGCGACAGCGTGAACGAGGTGAACACCCCGACGACGTAGAAGTGGATCAGCTGATTGAGGTCGGCATGGTAGACGTAGAGCATCACGCAGGACAGCAGACCCAGCACGATCACGCCGTTGGAGAACACGAGGCGGTCGCCGCGGTTGACGAACTGACTCGGCATATAGCGGTCGCGACCTAGGATCGAGGCGAGCCGCGGGAAGTCCTGATAGGCCGTGTTCGCCGCCAAGATCAGGATCGCCGCCGTGAACGCCTGCACCACGTAGAACCCGAGCGAGCCGTTGCCGAACACCGCGACCGCGATCTGTGCGACCGCCGACTGCTCCTCGCTGGCCACCACACCGTGCACGTGCGTGACCAGGTAGGAGATGCCCAGGAACATCGTCACGGCGATCGTGCCCATGATCGCCAGGGTCGCCGCCGCGTTCCTGGCCTGTGGCCGCTTGAACGCCGGCACCCCGTTGGAGATCGCCTCGACACCGGTCAGCGCCGTGGCGCCCTGGGAGAACGCTTTGAGGATCACGAACAGCGTGATGCCGGCGACCGCGGTCGCGGTCTCGATCTCGGGCGGAGCGGGCACGACCGACGGGCACTCGCCGAGGCACTTCACGAGGCCGGCGCCGACCAGTAGCAGGATCGAGACCACGAAGCCGTACGTCGGGATCGCGAACAGGGTGCCCGACTCCTTGGTCCCCCGCAGGTTCATGACCGTGATGAACACCACGAACAGGATCGACAGCAGCACCTTGTGCTCGAGCGCCCACGGGAAGGCGGAACCGATGGCGAGCACCCCCGCCGCGATCGACACGACGACGGTCATCATGTAGTCGAACAGCAGGGCCGCGGCGGCCACCAGCCCGGCGAACGCGCCGAGGTTCTCCCTGCTGACGATGTACGCGCCGCCGCCGCCGGGGTAGGCACGCACGGTCTGGCGGTAGGAGCTCACGACGATCGCCATCAGGGCGGCGATCGCGAACGAGATCGGCATGACGTACTTCGAGGGAGCCGTCGTCGCGATCGTCAGCGCGAACAGGATCTCGCCCGAGGCATACGCGACCGACGACAGCGCGTCGGAGGCGAACACCGGCAGCGCGAGCACCTTGGGCAGCAGCGTGTGTTCGAGTTTGCCGCTGGAGAACGCCCGACCGACCAGGACACGCTTGGCGACCGAGCCGCTCGAGGTCTTGGACGAGGCGCTCATCGGGCCCAGATGCTACGGCGTCGCGGATCCGATTCCACTCGAGGTCAGCCGCCCGGCTCCGCGATCCAGCGGTATCCGACGCCGGGTTCCGTCACGATCAACGCGGGCGCCGACGCGTCGTCGCCCAACTTCTTGCGGAGCGTGCGGATATAGGTGCGCAGGTAGGTCGTCTCCGTCCCGTATCCCTGCCCCCACACGCGGCGAAGCAGCCACTGGTGGGTCAGCAGCTTCCCCGGGTTGGTGACCAGAGCCTCCAGCAGGCCGTACTCCGTGGGCGTGAGGTGAAGTGCCTCATCCTCGTTGGTGACGAGGCGACGGGGGAGATCGATCTGCAGCGCGCCGAACGTCAGCACCGGCGCCGAGGGCTCATCCCCCCCGCGGCGTCGCACCGCCGCGCGCGATCGAGCGAGGAGCTCCGCCATCCCGAAGGGTTTGGTGACGTAGTCGTCGGCCCCAGCATCGAGCGCCGCCACCTTGTCGGACTGACTCTCGCGGACGGACAAGACGATGATCGGCACCTCGGAGAACGCCCGCACCCGGCGGATCACCTCCGTGCCGTCCATGTCGGGAAGCCCCAGATCGAGCAGGATCAGCTCCGGGTGTTGCCCGGCCGCCGCGACGACCCCTTCGTC
>DATECH010000088.1:0-26820 GCA_035287005.1 Actinomycetota bacterium
TCGAGCCGCGCTTGTTCCTTGCGCTCGGCCTTCGTTGCCCGGTGGTCCGCATCGTGGTCCTGCCTCGACACCCGTTCCGCTCCTTCACACACCGACAGACGTCCCAGGGTACCGAAACCTCCCGGTTGGGCTGGTTGCGCGTCACCCCGCACCTTCCTATGCTCGCCCTGCCTTCCCCAGCGGGCCCGGTTCCCTCGTATCCGGCCCACCGACAGGGGGGGTGGTGCAGTGGCACAAACCTCGCAGGGCCAGACGGTCCGCGTTCCGGACGCACCGGGGCCGGGCGGCCTGGACGGGTACTTCAAGATCACCGAGCGCGGCTCCACCGTGCGCACGGAGATCCTCGCCGGGATCACGACGTGGCTGACGATGGCCTACATCTTGTTCCTGAACCCGGCGATCCTCGGCGCGATCCCGGACAACACGGGCACGAGCCTGGCGTTCCCGCAGGTATTGACGGTGACCGCTCTCGCGGCCGGCGTCATGACGCTGGCGATGGGCATCGCCGGTAAGTACCCGTTCGCGATCGCGGCGGGACTCGGCCTGAACGCCTTCGTCGCCTTCACGCTCGTCGGTTCGCTCGGGTTGACCTGGCCGACCGCGATGGGCGTCATCGTGATCGAGGGCGTCGTGATCTCGATCCTCGTGCTCACCGGATTGCGTCAGGCGATCATGGATGCGATCCCGATGGACCTGAAGCTGGCCATCGGGATCGGTATCGGCCTGTTCCTGGCCATCATCGGGTTCGTCAACGGTGGGATCGTCGTGGCCGGCACGGGCACGGTCGTCACCATCAATCCGGATCTCACGACGCTGCGCATCCTGGTGTTCCTCGTGACCCTGGCGCTGACCGGCGCCCTGGTCGCGCGCAACGTTCGCGGCGCGATCCTGATCGGCATCGCGTTCGGAACCCTCGTGGCGATGGTCATCAACATCGGCTGGGGCGACAAGCACATCTGGGACGCCGCCGGTGAGGGGATCGCGCAGCTCCCCTCCAGCATCACGGCGACGCCAGATTTCGCGCTCGTTGGCAACTTCGACTTCGACGTCTTCAAGGTCTTGAGCTTCTGGACCGCGATCGCGGCGATCGTGTCCGTGATGCTGTCGGACTTCTTCGACACGATGGGCACGGCGGTCGGCCTGGGCAAGGAAGCCGAGCTGCTGGACGAGGAAGGCCGTCTGCCCGGCATGAAGCGGGTCCTGTTCGTCGACGGGATCGCCGCCGCCGTGGGAGGCGCCGTGTCGTCGTCGTCGAACACGACGTACATCGAGTCGGGGGCCGGCATCGGCGACGGCGGCAGGACGGGACTGACCGCGGTGGTGGTCGGTGTGCTGTTCCTGCTGGCGATGTTCTTCTCACCGATCGCGGGGATCGTGCCGCCCGAGGCCACCGCGCCAGCGCTGATCATCGTCGCCTACTTCATGATGAAGAGCGTCGGCGACATCGATTGGCGGGACGCGGCGATCGGGATCCCCGCGTTGCTGACGATCACCCTGATGCCGTTCACCTACTCGATCACGAACGGCGTCGCGGCGGGGTTCGTGTCGTACTCGCTCATCAAGCTGATGCAGGGCAAGGGCCGTGAGGTGCACCTGCTCACCTATCTCGTGTCGCTGCTATTCATCGGCTACTTCGTGCGGGGCCTGCTCGCCTAGGGCTTGCGTCCAGTCGAGGAGATCCGCCGGGTCGATCGGGGGGCGGGGCCGCGAGGCTCCACCCTCCGGCATCGGGCCGCACGCAACCGTGCCGAGGGCGTACCACTCCTCACCCATCCCGAGCACCGCCCGCGTCTCCTCCTGACAGAACAAGGTGGAGCTGATCCAGCTGCTCGCGTACCCCCGATCGTGCAGCGCCAGCAGCAGCGTCTGGATCGCTGCCCCGCCGCTCAGCAGGAACATCTCCCGCTCCGCCCTCGCGCGCTCGGCATCCGGGTACGGGTGGGCCCCGTCGAAGTGAAGGAACGGCACGATCAGGGTGGGCGCGGAGCCGAGGACCGCATCGCTTCGACCGATCCGGCGCTCGATCACTTCCGCCGCCGTCCCATCGGCGCGAAGGTCCGCCCCCCACGCATCCGCGATCGCCGCGAGCAGCCTGCGTTTCGCCGGCTCGGTATCCAGCGCCACGAATCGCCAAGGTCGCGTGTGATGCGGGGCCGGCGCGGTGCACGCCGCCCCGACCGCGTCGACGATCACGTCGCGTGGGACGGAGCCGGGTCCGAACGAGCGGATCGTGCGGCGCGCGTGCAGGGACTGCATCGGCGATTCCCGGAAGAGGTCGTCCTCGCCCGGTCGCACCAGGTCGGTCGCCTCGCCGTCGTCGCCGCGCCACGCGACCCCTCGCACCACGACGACGGGCACGCGCTCGGCTTTGCCCATCACGATCCCGGCGGCGGCCGCCACCTGATCGGCCAGCGCCATCTCCGTGACCTCGAGCTCGCGGCCCGTGTGATCGGGCGTGCCACGGAGGTCGACGACCGCCGGCATACCGGCGAGGCCGATCGCGACATCCACGAGGCCTTCGCGCCACGGCCGTCCGAAGGTGTCGGTGATCACCACGCCGAGGCGCGCGACACCGAGGCGTGCGGCCAACGCGCCGCGCAGCCGCCGCGCAGACGCGTCGGGGTCCAGCGGCAGGAGCGCCAGCAGTCCGTCGGCGAGGTTCGACGCATCGACGCCGGCGTTCGCACACACGAACCCGTGTCGTGTCTCGGCGATCACCAGATCCCCTCGCCGGGCGACGATGCGGGCGGTCTCTTCGGCGATCACGGTGTCCCGGTCGGTCTGCGCGGCGAGCCGTCCCTCCGCCTTCGACACCACCTTCTGGGTGACCACGACGATGTCGCCTTCACCGACGGCCATCGGTTGCAGGGCATCTGCGAGGACCACCGCCAGGTCGTCCCCTGGTGCGATCTCCGGCACGCCGTACACCGGTCGGATGTCGAGGGTCACGCCACCAGCTCCAGCACACCGCGCGCGACGGCCGCCGCGCGCTCGTCGTCGACCATGATGGTGTCCATCGCCGCGCAGTGAAGACCGAGCGCCTCGACGGCGCTCACCGACGCGGCGTCGACCCGGTCGATCAGCCATCCCGACAGCAGCTCTCGGTAGTGCGTCGCCACGCCAGCCGCACTGACCTCGATCCCGACCGCCGGCATCAACCGGTCGGCCATGCCGGCGACCGGCCCGTCGCCGACGATCCCGCTGACGCCCGCTGCGCGCGAACGGACCGCCTCGACCGCATCGCGGATGCCGGGTACCGCGAGGATCGGACCGATCGACACGACCGGGTTGGACGGGCAGAACACGACGGCGTCGGCGTTGGCGATCGCGGCGAGCACTCCCGGGGCCGGCCGGGCCGTCGAAGCACCGTCGTATCGAACGCCGGTGACCGCGTCCGTCCCTCGGCGTCGCACCCAGTACTCCTGGAAATGAAGATCGAGCGGCTCTCCGGTCTCGGCGGCGAGGCAGTCGATCCGGGTTTCGATGCGATCGTCGCTCGCGGGCAGCAGCCGGGCGCCCACCGAGAAGCGCTCGCCCACCCGACGCATCACCTCGGACAGCGGCACCCCCTCGGCCAGCAGCGCGGTGCGGTACAGGTGGGTGCCGAGATCGCGGTCGCCGAGCCCGAACCACGCCCGGTCGGGATCGAACGCGGCGACCTCCTCGGTCGCGCGGAACGTCTCGTCTCGTCGACCCCAGCCGCGCGCGCGGTCGAAGGCGTCACCCAGCCAGTAGGTGACGGAGTCGGGATCGGGACAGATGCGCAGACCATGGATCACGATGTCGTCGGCGACGTTCACGATGACCGTCAGGTCTCCGTCCGGTACCACCCGACGCAGCCCACGCAGGAACTTGCCCGCACCGATCCCTCCCGCCAGCGCCGTCACCTTCATATCGGGCTAAGGGTAGTAGGCTCGCCCGCGATGGCCGACGGGACCGCCGCCACCGCGATCGCCGCAGTGCGGCGTCGTGCGCTGGCGCGGGCGGAAGCCGGCAAGTCGCTGTCCCTGGACGAGATCACCGCGCTGCTCGAGACACGGGGCGACGACCTCGTCCCCTTGCTGCAGATCGCCGGCCGGTTCCGCGATCTCGGCTGGGGTGGCACCGTCACCTACTCGCGCAAGGTCTTCGTGCCGCTCACGATGCTGTGCCGGGACCATTGTCATTACTGCACCTTCGCCAAGCCGCCCGCCAGGCTCGACGCGCCGTTCCTCACGCCCGACGAGGTCGTCGCGATCGCGGCCGCGGGGGCGCGTGCGGGCTGCAAGGAAGCCCTGTTCACGCTCGGGGACCGGCCGGAGGATCGGTATCCCGAGGCGCGTGCATGGCTGGAAGCGCGCGGGCACCCGACGACGCTCGACTACCTGCGGTCGGTCGCGATCCGCGTGATCGAGGACACGGGCCTGTTGCCGCATCTCAACCCCGGCGTCATGTCCTACGAGGAGCTCGCCCGGCTGAAGCACGTGAGCGCATCGATGGGGCTCATGCTCGAGACGTCCAGCGACCGGCTGTCGGCCAAGGGCGGCCCGCACTTCGGCTCTCCCGACAAGATCCCCGCCGCGCGGCTGCGCACGATCGCAGACGCCGGGCGGCTCGCGATCCCGTTCACGACCGGGGTCCTCGTGGGCATCGGCGAGACGGCGCGCGAGCGCGGGGCGTCGTTCCTGGCGATCCGCGACCTGCATCTGCGTTACCACCACGTCCAAGAGGTGATCGTGCAGAACTTCCGCGCCAAAGCGGGCACCGCGATGCACCGGGCGCCCGAGCCGAGCGACGCCACGTTCCTCGCGGCCGTTGCCGTTGCACGGCTCGTGCTCGGCCCCCACGTGAGCGTCCAGGCGCCACCGAACCTGTCCGACGACGCGCTGCGCCTCCGCCTGCTCGATGCCGGGATCAACGACTGGGGCGGGGTGTCACCGCTCACACCCGATCACGTCAACCCCGAGCGACCCTGGCCCCAGATCGAAGCGCTCGCGGCGACGACCGCGGTTCGAGGCAAGGTCCTGCGCGAGCGTCTCGCGATCTACCCGCGGTACGCGGCCGAGCCGGATCCATGGCTCGCGGGCAAGATGCGAGCGCCGGTCGCGGCCCTGCTCGGCCCCGACGACCTGGCCGTGGCCGGCCAGCACCCGGCCCCGATCGGCTGGCAGGACCCCGAGCTCGCGTATAAGCCGCGCACGATCGCGCTCACGTTCGAGAAGGCCGGTGACGCGGGGCTGCGCGAGGACGCCGATCCGATCTACGGCACCTTCTCGAACGACAACCTCGTGACGGCGGCGTGGGCGGCGCAGCGCGTCGAGCCGGCCCGGCTCGACGCCGACATCCGCGACGCCCTGCGTGCGGCGTCCTCCCACCGGTCGATCACTGACGATCAGGCGCTGGCCCTGTTCCGCGCCGAAGGCCCCGCGCTGGAGGCGCTGTGCCGCGTCGCGGACGACGTGCGCGCGGAAGCGGTCGGTCCGGAGGTCACCTACGTGATCAACCGCAACATCAACTTCACGAACGTCTGCTACGTGGGGTGCCGGTTCTGCGCGTTCGCGCAGCGTGAGGTCGATGACGAGTCCTACACCCTGTCCCTGCACGAGGTGGCGGATCGAGCGGAGGAGGCCTGGCTCGCAGGGGCCACGGAGGTCTGCATGCAAGGCGGCATCCATCCGGATCTGCCGGGCTCCTTCTATATGGACCTCGTGCGCGCCGTGAAGGCACGGGTGCCCGGGATGCACGTGCACGCGTTCAGCCCGATGGAGATCATGAGCGGCGCCGCGAAACTGGGCATCTCCCACGGGGAATTCCTCCTGGAACTGCGCGATGCCGGCCTGGATACGATCCCCGGCACGGCGGCCGAGATACTGGACGACGACGTTCGATGGCTGCTCACCAAGGGGAAATTGCCCGCCGATACGTGGGAGGACATCGTGCGAACCGCGCACGAGCTCGGCATCCGCAGCTCCTCCACGATCATGTTCGGACACGTCGATGCACCCCCGCACTGGGTTTTCCACATCCGCCGTTTGGCGCGGATCCAGGCGGAAACGGGCGGGTTCACGGAATTCGTTCCGCTCCCGTTCGTTCACCGCAACGCGCCGATCTATCTCGCCGGCGTCGCGCGTCCGGGGCCTTCGTTCGACGACAACTTGCGGATGCACGCGGTTGCGCGGATCTTGCTCGACGGAGTTATCCACAACATCCAAGTGTCGTGGGTGAAACTCGGAGTCGATGCGTGCCAGCGGATCTTGCAGGCCGGTGCGAACGATTTCGGTGGCACGTTGATGGAGGAAACCATCAGCCGCATGGCGGGCGCGCAGTGGGGGATCGAGATGACGCCCGACGGGTTCAACGACGCGATCCGCGCGATCGGCCGTGTGCCGGCGGTGCGAACAACGACGTATGAGCGCGTCGAACGCGTCGAAAACGGCGCCGACACGCGTATCGGTCAACCACGCTGACCGTATCGGTCAACCAGGTTTACGGTGCACAAACGTGCCGAAAACGCTTGCCACCTTCGTGTTGAGAGGCCACGATTGGTGCAGACATGAGGGATGAGGCGAAAGATTCCTTCCACGAACCCCTTGTCATCGGGGCACATCTTCCTTCAGAATCACACGCGTGTGATTCTAGGGGGAGCGAAGAGTGCATCACTACATCCCTTGGCAAGAGCGAGCGCGGTGTCGCGATTACGACCCAGAGGTCTTCTTCCCCGAGAAGGGAGGTTCATCGAGGGAGGCTAAGAGGATCTGCAGCGAGTGTTCCGTTCGCATCGAATGCCTCAACTACGCGCTCCGCCGCGATGAGCGCTACGGCGTTTGGGGCGGCATGAGCGAACGGGAACGCCGGCGCCTCAAGCGCATGGCGTCTTAGGGCCCACAGCGAAGAGCCCACATACAGAAGGGAAGGGGGCAGCATGGCAGCAGCCAAGAGGAAGAGCGCAGCCAAGAAGAAGTCGGCAGCGCGCAAACGGCCAGCGGCGAAGAAGTCGACGGCCCGGAAGAAGACGGCAGCCAGGCGCAAGCCAGCCGCCAAGAAGTCAGCGGCAAAGCGCAAGCCGGCCGCGCGGAAGAAGTCAGCGGCAAAGCGCAAGCCGGCCGCCAAGAAGTCGGCAGCCAAGCGCAAGCCGGCGAAGCGGAAGGCAGCCAAGAGGCGCTGATCCACCGCCTGTTCGGCGACGCGAGGGGGGCCTTCGGGCCCCCTTCCGCTGTGCCTGGGCCACACCGTGCTAGTCTCGCCGCCGCGCGGCAGTCGCGCCCGGCATGACCGCATCCACTCCTTCCTCACGAGCGCCTGGCGCACCGACACGCGATCCGTCGGTGCTTGCGATCCTCGTCGTGCGTTCGACGGAGCCCGCGTTGCGCGAGTGCCTGCACTCCCTCGCGAGCCAGACATACGGAGCGCTCGGCGTCCTCGCGATCGACGACGCGACGAGCGACGGAGCCCACGAGCTGCTGGTGCGAGCGCTCGGCGAGGACCGGGTGATCCGGCACGAGACACCTCTTGGGTACGCGCGTTCCTTCGCCGCCGCGACGGCGCTTCCGGTCGCCGCCGCCGCGGATCACGTGCTGCTGTTGCACGGCGATGTGGTGCTCGATCCCGACGCGGTGAGCTGCCTGGTGGAGGCCACCGAGCTCGCCGGCGTCGAGCGGGTCGGCGTCGTCGGGGCCAAGGTGGTCGATCTCGACCATCATCGGGCACTGCGCGATGTCGGGCGCTCCGTCGACCGTTTCGGGCACGGGATGTCCCCCCTGCAGATCGGCGAGATCGATCAGGGGCAGTTCGATCGAGTGCTGGAGGTCCTGGCGGTGGACGGGTGCTCGATGCTCATCGCTCGCGAGGTGTGGCAAACGGTCGGTTTGTACGACGAACGGCTCGGCGCGGACGATGTCGATCTGTGTTGGCGTGCCAGGGTCGCCGGATGGCATGTCCTGATGACGCCGCGCGCGCGGGTGCGGCACGGGCTTCGGCACGCGGACACGGACGGCGAGGGGCCGCGCAGCCCGCGTTACGAACAGGATCGGGTCGCGCTGGCGTCGGTGTTGAAGAACTACGGCTGGGTCACGCTGCTGTGGGTGCTCCCGCTCGACCTGTTGCTCATCATCGTGCGGTTGCTCTTCCTTGCGCTCGGCCGTCACTTCGAGGAGGCATACGAGCTGGTGGCCGCCGTGTGGTGGAACATGGGGCACCTCGGAACGACCGTACGCCTGCGCCGGATAGCGCAGCGCGGGCGCGGCGTGCCGGATCACGCGTTGCGCCATTTCACCGCCTCGGCCGGGCTCCACATCCCTCGGTGGTTTCAGACGGCGGAACGGATCATCGAGGAGCAGCGCGAGCTCGACACGCAGGAGGCCGACGCGCCGGCTTCCCAGCGTCTTCGCCACCGGACGGCGTCGTTCGTCTCGGTCCACCCCGTGCTGGTCGGGTCCTTCCTCGCCGTCATCGTCATCGCCTTCGCCGTGCGTTCTCTGCTAGGCCCTTCGGTGCTGGTCGGCGGCGCGATCCCCGCGTTCCCGGCAACGCCCAACGGCTTCTTCCAGCAGCTCGTGTCGGGGTTCCGTGCAACGGGTCTTGGCGGCTCGCTTTCGGCGAGCCCGGCGCTGGCCGTGCTCGGGGGTATCTCCTACGCGACGCTCGGAGCCACTGCATGGGCACAGAAGGCGATCGTCATCGCCGGACCCGCCGTGGCCACGGTGCTGTGCTACCGCGCCGTGGTTCGCCGAACGGGCCGTCCGGGAGCTTCCGTGGTGGCAGCCGCGGCGTATGGACTGTCGGCGTTGATGCTGTGGGCGGTGTCCGAGGGCAGGCTCGCGCAGCTCTTCCTGATGAGTGTCATGCCCCCGCTCGTGGAGCGCATCGACCTCGCGTTCGCCCGGGGGGAGCTGAACGACGGCCGGTGGCGTTTCACCGTCGGCCTTGCGGTGACGATCGCGGTCGGCGTCGCGTTCGTTCCCGGAGCCGTTCTGGCGGTCGGACTCGTGGCGATGCTCGGCGCGCTGCTCGGGCCGTCGCGACGTCGGGGGATCACGCTGGTAGCAGGTGCCACGGTCGGCGCCGCGATCCTGGTGTTTCCGTTCGTCCCCACGATCGCGGCTGGCGGCGGGCACGGCCTGTGGTCGGGGATCGGGCAGCTCGACGCCTGGAAGCTGATGCGCCTGTCGCTGGGCGAGGCGCCGGGGGGCTGGACCCCCGCGCTGTTCTTCCCGGTCGCCGGCGTGCTCGGTTTGGCGCTGGCTCGCGGGAAGCGACGCGCGCAGGCGGGTCGGGCAGGCGTGACCTGCCTCATCGCACTGGCCCTTGCGTGGCTGTCGGTTGCCGGCTACCTGCCCGAGTGGGCCTCCAACGCGCCGGCCTACGCCGTGCTCGCCGCGACGTGCGCTTCCTTCTTGATCGGCGACGGTTTGTCCTCGGCGATGGGGGGCATGGAGCGCGCGTCGTTCGGCTTCCGCCAGGTCGGCGGTGTCCTGCTGGCGGCGGTCTTGGCGCTGGGGCTCTCGTTGCAGGCCCTGGCCGCGATGGTGGGCAACTGGTCGATCGGCGCCGACCGGATCCCGGCCGCGTGGACGGTCGTCGACGCGGCGGCGCGTGGGTCGTACAACGTGGTGTGGCTGGCGGGGACCGATGGGCAACCGCTCCCGGTGCCGGGCGGGGATCCGTCCGGGGTCGTGCCGGCGGGCGATGCGTCGGTCGCCTACGGGCTCACCGGCCGATCCGGCATGCTCGCGCTCGACATGGGCAGGCCGCTGACGGGCTCGGGCACGACGGCGCTGCAGCAGGCGCTCGTCGACGTGCTGTCGGGCACGACCGTGCACGGGGGCGCGTTGCTCGCCGGGCTCGGAGTGCGCTTCGTCGTGTTCGATGAAGCTTCGGTACCCGCGGCGGCGCTGAGCGCCTTCGCGTCGCAGGTCGATCTCGAGTTGGTGCCGGCCGCCGGCCTGACGATCTGGCGCAACGTCGCCGCCCTTCCCCCCGCCGGGGTGGTGGCGGCCGACGACGAGGCGAGCGCGATCGTGGCCTCGGACAACCCGGACGTCATCCAGCGATGGGAGCCTGTGCCGAGCGCCGCGCTGTCCGCCGACGACGCCGGGTGGACGGGAAGCGCGGAGGGCGGCAACCTCGCGATCGTCGCGACCGAGTTCGACGATGCCTGGGAGCTCTCGAGCTCGACGAGCCGACCCCAGCCCGCGTTCGGCTGGGGAACCTCCTTCGCCGACGTTGGATCCGACGTTGCCATCCGCTACGGCGATCAGCTGTCCCGCACGATCGAGATGTGGTTGCTAGCGATCGTATGGATAGCCGCATCGTGGATCACGAGGAAGCCGGTCCGGCGATGAACACGGGACGTGGTTGGCTCGCCCTGGTGCTCGCGACGCTCGCCGTCATCGGGGCCGGTGCGGCCGAGCGCCTCGGCCCTGCGCCCCTGCCCGAGGCCGAGGCGAGCGGCGCGGTGTCGTCGGTTTGGCTGTGCCCGCACGGGGGCGGTGAGGGCTGGGAGGGCACGATCGAGATCGCGAACCCGGGCGATGTGCCGGTGGAGGCTCGGCTGCACACGCTCAGCGGCGGCGGCCCTTCGGCGGTCGGGGTCGTGGAGGTCCCGCCGCACGGCGAGACGGTGCGGGAGGTGCCGGCGTCCGCGCGTGGCGCATCAACCGCCGTCGAGATCTTCGGTGGATGGGCGGCGGTCGCCTGGGTGGTTCGCGCCGGCGGGAAGGACGGTGGCATGGGCGCGGAACCTTGCACGTCGAGCCCCGCGGGGACGTGGTCGGTCGTCGATGGAGACACCTCCCAGGGCGTGCACTCCTACCTGATCGTCATGAACCCGTTCGCGTCGGATGCGGTCATCGACGTCGCGCTGTACCTGCCGGACCGCCCGCCGGTGCGCGAAGCGGATTGGACCGATCTTCCTGTTCGAGCCGAGCGGAGCATCGCGCTTGATCTGGGGCCGCGCGCGCTGGGCGAGTCGATCGTCGGCGCGCAGGTGATCGCGACCCGGGGTCGTATCGCCGTGGCGTCGCTCGTCGTGCGCAACCGCGGAGGCATCCGATCGGTGCTGGGCGCCACGGCCGATGCGCCACGGTGGATCCTGCCGGTGGCCGGTGGCACGGGGGGTGGGACGGTCTCGTTGCAGGTGCCCGGCGATGCCGGTATCCGCTTCGGCGGCACCTTGCTGTCGACGAGCCCGCCGCAAACGGCGGGGAATCTGACGGTGATCCGACAGGGCGGCGCATCGACGGTGTCCGCCCCGGTGCGGACGTTCGGACCGTCTGCCGTCGTCGTGCAGGTCGACGGCGCCGGTGTCGTCAGCGCCGGTCTGCGCGAGGGGGGGCCCGGCCCCGACGATGCGGCGACCGGCGGCACGGCGACCCCGGGCCGGGCCTGGGTGGTCCTGCCGACGGCTCTCGGCGGCGCCAAGAAGCCCGCGGTCGTGCTGGTCAACGACGGGGACGAAGCGGTTGCCGCGACCCTGCAGCTCCTGCCCGAGGGGGGAGGCTCGCTCGGCGACACGATCACGGTGACCGTCGAGGCGCACGGCGCAGCCGGGGTGCCGCGTCCCTTCCTGCAGGGCGACCCCACCGCCGCGGTGCTGGTGGTCGCCGCCGGCGACCTCGTCGCATTGGGGGCGGGCACGTCGGGGCCCGGGGGCGACGGCTGGTACGCCATGGCCCTCGGGGTGCCCGTGCCGCTCGGCGTGACGGGCCTGCCGGCCCCGCCGTAGCCTGGCTGTATCATCCGTGGACATCTTTCGCACGGGTCTGGTGGGTCCTCGATGGCTAAAGGCAGACACATCCACAAGCGCCGGCGACACCTCGTCCTGGTCATCGTTGCCGCGGCCATGGGCGTGGCGCTGCTGGCGTTCGGCGGGGTCGCGTTCGCCGCATACCGTTACGAGCGATCGCAGGCGGACCGCATCATGCCCGGCGTCACGGTCGGAGGCGTGGACGTCAGCGGGATGACGCGGGCCGAGGCGCTGGACGCGGTGCGCGCCGCCGTCGACGAGACGCTGTCGGCTCCCTTGACCGTCACGGTGGGTAACGAGCACTGGACGGTCACTCCCGACGCACTGGGGCGCCATGCGGCGGTCGCGGTCGCGGTGCGACAGGCGATGGCCGCCGGCGACCAGCTTTCGACCCTCGATCGCGCATGGCACCGCATGCGCGGCGAGGCGATCAGCGCCGCGGTGCCCCTGGAGTTCACCACGGAAGGATCGGGTGTCGAGGATCTGGCGGCGATGATCGCACGGCGGACTTACGTCCCGGCGCGCAACGCCGCGATCGACATCACCCCGGATCACACCGACATCTCGTTCGTGCGCGCTCGCGCGGGGGCGAAGCTCGACCTGCCCGCGGCCGAGGCGGCGATCACGGCTGCGATCGCCGACGGGCGTGCCAGGTTGCGACTTTCGACGCGCGTCGTGCATCCGAAGGTGACCCAGGCCACGATGGGCCGCACGATCGTCGTGCGGGTGGACCAGAACCGGCTCGTGCTGTACGACGGTTTCGAGGCGATCCGCACGTTCGCGGTGGCAACGGCGAAACCCGGCTACACGACACCCACCGGCGTGTGGAATATCTCCGACAAACGAGTCAACCCGACCTGGTACAACCCCGCGCTCGACGATTGGGGGGCGGGGCTGCCCGCGGTGATCCCCGGCGGTCCGGGCAACCCCATGGGCACCCGGGCGATCTACATCGACGCGCCCGGCCTGATCCGCATCCATGGCACCACCGACGATTCCTCGATCGGTCGCTATGCCTCCCACGGTTGCATCCGGATGCACAACAGCGAGATCGAGCGGCTGTTCCCGATGATCCCGCAGGGGCAGCACGTGATCGTGGTCGGATCCCGGCCGGCAGGCGCGGCGTACTGGAGCACCCCGCCGGCCTCGGATATCTGACCGGCCGATCACGCCGGGCTGCTTGGAAATCACACCGCTGTGATTTAGGCTGCCCGCCATGCGAACGTGCGCGAAGATGCGATGCGGGAACGAACCGATGGCGACCGTGGCCCTGGTCTACGCGGAGCGGCAGGTGGTGGTGACGGATCTCCTCGTGGAGCGTGACCCGAACCTGCTGGATCTGTGCGATGAGCACGTGGAGCGGATGACGGCCCCGGTGGGCTGGGTCGTGCGCGATGAGCGTGCGCCAGCCCCGATCGCTGTCTAGCCGTCCGAAGGTCCTCGGTCCGGCGGTCACCTCCACCGTCCCCCGGGTCGGTCCACCGCGGCGACGCCGGGGGACGCAGGGACCGACACGCGGCAGACTCAAGATATGACAGGGCGGTGCTATGGTCTCCGCCACTGCCTCGCACCAGACTGGACGCACGATGCCTGACACCGCCGGGACCTGCCCCGAATGCAAGCAGGGCGATCTGATCACCATCTCGATGAGCCTGAGTGATCGCGACCTCAACTTCACAACGTGCCACATGTGCGAGTCGAAGTGGTGGTTCCGCGACGGCGAGCTCGTGCCGCTCACCTCGGTGATCGACCTGGTCGTCCGCAAGTAGCCCGCGTCCTCGGGTCGCGCCGTGTCCTCGCTCGGTAGGATGCGTCACCGTGACCGATCGCGACCTGAGCCGTATCTTCAAGGCTTACGACGTCCGTGGCGTGGTGCCCGACGACTGGGACGCGGGCCTCGCGCGCGAGATCGGTGCCGCCTTCGCGCGGATCACGGACGGCCGCGCCATCCTGATCGGCCGTGACTGTCGATTGTCCTCGCCCGAGCTGGCCGCGGCCCTCGCCGAAGGCGTCGTCTCCCAGGGATCCGACGTGGTGGACCTCGGACTCGCGTCGACCGACCTGCTGTACTTCGCGAGCGGCGCGATGGACCTGCCCGGCGTGATGCTGACCGCGAGCCACAACCCGAAGCAATACAACGGCCTGAAGTTCTGCCAGCCGGGAGCACGGCCGGTCGGGGAGGACACCGGATTGCGCGACGTTCGGGCGATCGTGGAAGCCGGGGTCGAGCCGGGGGACGGCCCGCGTGGGCGCATCGAGCAACGCGACCTGCTGGACGCCTACGTCGAGCACGTCCTGGGCTTCGCCGATGTGGGGTCGATGCGCCCCTTGACGGTCGTGGCCGACACCGCCAACGGCATGGGAGGGCTCGTCGTGCCTGCGGTGATGCAACGGTTGCCGGTGACGATGCACTATCTGTTCCCCGAGCTCGACGGCACGTTCCCGAACCACCCTGCGGACCCGCTGAACCCGGAGAACCAGCGCGATCTGAAGGCCGCCGTGCTCCAGCACGGCGCCGATATCGGACTGGCGTTCGACGGCGACGCCGACCGCGTCTTCTTGATCGACGAGCACGCGGACGACGTCAGCGGGTCCTTGCTGACGGCGGTGGTGGCGACCTCGATGCTGCGGGCGGAGCCCGGCGCCAAGATCGTGCACAACCTGATCTGTTCCTGGATCGTGCCCGAGACGGTCCGGGCTCACGGGGGGGAGCCGGTCCGTACGCGCGTGGGACATTCCTTCATCAAGCAGGTGATGGCCGACACCGGGGCCGTCTTCGGTGGCGAGCACTCGGGGCACTACTACTTCCGCGACAACTACCGGGCCGACTCGGGCCTCATCGCGGCGGTCGTCGTGCTGGGAGAGCTGTCGGCCAGCGGTGGCTCGCTGTCCACGTTGTTGGCGCCGTACCGACGCTACGAGGACTCCGGCGAGATCAACTCGGTGGTGAGCGATCAGGCGGCCAAGATCGAGGAGCTCTCGCGGCTGCTTGCAGATGGTCGGCAGGACCGCCTCGACGGGCTCACGGTCGAGTATGACGACTGGTGGTGCAACGTCCGACCCTCCAACACGGAGCCCCTGCTTCGCCTCAACGTGGAAGCGCGCACGAAGGAGCTGTTGGACGAGCGAACAGCCATGCTGCTCGATGTGATCCGAGACCAAGGAGGCAGCGCATGACACTGGACCCCGACCTCGTGAACATCCTGGTGTGCCCGAACGACCGCGGCGAGATCGACTACCTGGAAGATCAGCAGGTCATCGTGTGTCGCACATGCGGCTACCGCTACCCGGTGCGTGACGATATCCCGGTGATGCTGATCGACGAGGCGATCAAGCCCTGAGCGGGCCCGACGCCATGGTCGACCTCGACGACGTCGCGGCCCTGCGGGAGCTGGACGCCGCGGACATGCTCGGCACCGTCGCCGCGCTCGGCGAGCACGTCACGGCGGGGTACGCCGCGGGCCTGTCGACGGCCGGCTTGCCTTCGCTGGACGACGTCACCGCCGTCGTGTTCTGTGGGATGGGCGGCTCGGCCGTGGCGGGCGACGTTTTGCGTCAGACCTTCCGCGACCGGCTCCCGTTGCCCGTCGATGTGAACCGGTCGCCGATCCTGCCTGCCTACGCGGGACCGCACACCCTCGTGCTGGTGTCGTCGTTCTCCGGCGAGACATCCGAGACGCTATCGGCGGCGCGGGAGGCCGTCCGCCGTGGCTGCCGCATGATCGCGATCTCATCCGGGGGGCAGCTCGGCGCGTTGTGCGCCGACAACGGCATCGCCGTCGCCCCGGTGCCGAGCGGTTTCCAGCCGCGCGCGGCGCTCGGGCACCTCACCTTCGCGATGCTCGGCGCCTTGGAGTCGGCGGGGCTGCTGCCGCCGATCGCCACCGACGTCGACGAGACGGTTGCGTCGCTCGCGCACCTGATCCGCGGGCTCGGTCCCGAGGTCCCGGTGTCCGACAATCCGGCGAAGGATCTCGCTGCGTGGCTGGGCGATCGCACTGCGGTCGTGTGGGGCGCCGAGGGGATCGGCGCCGTTGCGGCGATGCGGTGGAAGACGCAGCTGAACGAGAACGGCAAAGTGCCGGCCTGGAACGCGGCGATGTCGGAACTCGACCACAACGAGGTCGTGGGCTGGGTTCGGCCTTCGGGCGCGCTGCAATCCGTGATCGCGCTTCGCACCGACCACGAGCACCCGGAGCTCGCCGCGCGATTCCCGCTGTCGGCCGACATCGCCCGTGCGGCCGGTGGCGAGGTCCGGGAGGTCGCGGTCACCGGTCGCGCACCGCTCGCGTCGCTGCTGTCGCTGGTCGTGATCGGCGACTTCGCAAGCTGCTACGTGGGGCTGCGGAGCGGGCAGGACCCGACGCCGGTATCGGCCATCGCCGGTCTGAAGGCCGCGCTCGCAACGATGGACCCGGGATGACCACGGGGCGCCCCGGCCCGCCCGACCGGCTGGCGGAGACCGCCGCGGCGCGGGTCCGTGAGGTGTCCACCCTGGTCCCGGCCGTGGGCGTGGTGCTGGGCTCGGGTCTCGGGCCTGCGCTCGCCGCCGACCTGCAGGTCGAGGTCGCCCTGCCGTACGGGGACGTTCCCGGTTTCCCCGAGACCGCCGTGCCCGGACATGCCGGGTTCTTGCAGCTCGGCAGGCTCGCGGGCGTACCCGTCGTCGCGTTCAACGGACGGTTCCACCTCTATGAGGGTCATGAGCCGGATGTGCCCGCATTGCTGCCGCGCCTTGCGTTCGCGCTCGGCGCTCGCACGATGGTGCTGACCGCGGCGGTCGGGGGGCTCGATCCTGCGCTCGCATCGGGCACTGCCGTCGTGCTGCGCGACCACATCAACCTGATGGGCTCGGTGCCGCTTCGCGGCTGGCGCTTCCCCGACGGGATGCCGGCCTTCATCAACGCGCAGGCCGTGTACGACCCCGAGCTGAGGGGGCTCGCGCTCGAGCGCGCCGGCGAGCTGCGCATCGCGGCCGCCGAGGGCGTCTATGCGGCGATGCGCGGGCCCGCGTTCGAGACCCCGGCGGAAGTCTCGATGCTTGCGCGGCTGGGCGCGACCGTCGTGGGCATGTCCATCGTTCCCGAATCCCTTCCAGCGCATGCCCTCGGCATGAGGGTGCTCGGTATCTGTAGCCTGACGAACGCGTTCGGAGCACATGTCAGCCACGAGGAGGTCCTTCGCGCGTCAGACTCGAGCGCGGCGGCCATCGGGAGGCTCCTCGTGGATCTGTTCCCCCGCCTCCCCCTGGAAGGAGCTTGAGATGGCAGACATCAAGGATCCGGCGCTCGCGCCGGGCGGCCGCGAGCGGATCGAATGGGCGGGCGGCGAGATGCCGGTGCTCGCGCAGATCAAGGAGCGTTTCGAGAAGGAGAAGCCCCTGGCCGGCATCCGGATCGCCGCCTGCCTGCATGTCACGACCGAGACGGCGAACCTGATGGAGGCGCTGGGCGCCGGCGGCGCGGAGGTGCTGCTTGCCGCCTCCAACCCGCTGTCGACCCAGGACGACGTCGCGGCCGCGCTCACGGAGCAAAGCGGGATCGAGACCTTCGCGATCAAGGGCGAGGACAACGACACCTACTACAAGCACCTGAACGCGGTGCTCGACATGCGCCCCCAGATCTCGATGGACGACGGAGCCGATCTGGTGCACGTGTTGCACACCTCGCGCGCCGACCAGCTCACCGACGTGATCGGTGGCACCGAGGAGACGACCACCGGCGTGATCCGCCTGCGCGCGATGGCCGCCGAGGGCGCACTCGCGTATCCGATCGTGTCCGTAAACGACGCCGACACCAAGCACCTGTTCGACAACAGGTTCGGGACCGGCCAGTCGACCCTGGACGCGATCATGCGCGCGACCAACCGGTTGCTCGCGGGTCGCACGATCGTCGTGGTCGGCTACGGCATGTGCGGTCGGGGAGTCGCGTCGCGGGCACGCGGCATGGGGGGGCACGTGATCGTGACCGAGATCGATCCCACGGCCGCACTGGAGGCGCTGATGGAGGGCTACCGCGTGCTGCCGATGCGCGAGGCCGCCCGGATCGGCGATCTGTTCATCACCGTCACCGGCAACACGAGCGTGATCCGTCGTGAGCACCTGGAGGTGATGAAGGACGGCGCCATCGTGTGCAACAGCGGCCATTTCGACGTGGAGATCGACAAGGAGAGCCTGCGCGAGTTGGCCGCGGGCGGGGTCCGGCACCTCCGCGAGTTCGTGGACGAGTACACGTTCGCCGACGGGCGCCGGATCTGCCTGCTCGGTGAGGGCCGGTTGGTGAACCTGGCCGCCGCGGAGGGGCATCCAGCCGCAGTGATGGACATGTCGTTCGCCAACCAGGCGCTGTCGGTCGAGTGGATGGTGAAGAACCACGCGGACCTGGAGAACCGCGTGTATCCGGTGCCGGTCGAAATCGACAAAGAGGTCGCCCGCCTGAAGCTGCGTGCGATGGGCGTTGACATCGACACCCTGACGACTGAGCAGGACGCGTACCTCCATTCATGGCAACAGGGGACATAACGTGGGACGGGGCCGGGCGCAGATGAGCGACGCGGTCGCGATCCGGGCGAGGTTCGAGCGGTTCCCCGCGGCCGTCAAGGGCGCATTCCTGCTGCGGGGTGCGGACGGCATGCCACACCAGGTGCGATTGGAGACCGCCCGGGCTGCGGAGCTCGGTGGCGGTGCGCCCTGCCCGGTGCCGATCGAACCGGTCGTGCTCGAGGTCGCGCCGACCATGGACACGTTCGTGCCGTTCGAGATCTCCACGATGGAGATGGCGGCCGGTTGGTATCAACTGGAGTGCGACGTGGTCGTGGACGGCGAACCTTCCGTGGTGCGCCCGGGGGACCGGTTCGTGATGCCCTGGCCGCGTGCCGCGGTGCGCAAGGGCAGCGTCACGATCGGCAAGAAGGTCTCGGCGATCGCGCTGGAGACCCTCGAGTGCCTCGGTGAGACGACGCGGATGTCCTTCGCCGCCGACGCCGAGCCGGCCATCTCCTTGATGGTCGACGGTCGTCCCCACCCCGTGTTGGCGGTCGAGTTCGATCCCGAAGCCGGTCGCGGTCGGGTGATCGGCTACCCGGTCATGCGAGCCGATCAACGTCTCTCGATCGCGCTTCGCGGCGCATCGCCGATCGAGGTGGCGCTGCCGTAGTCGTGTCGGTGGGGCCCGCTAGGGTCCGCCCAATGATCGGTCGCGCGCTCGATGCCGTCTATCCGCGCGCCTGCGCGGGGTGCGGCACGGGCCCGTGGCCCTTCTGCACAGCGTGCGCCGGCGCATTGCGACCGCTACAGCCGCCGTGGTGTGCGCGGTGTGGCAGCCCGTCGCTGCTGCCGGTGCCGCGGTGCCGGGACTGCCCGCCTGCGCCGCTCACCTCGGCGCGGTCAGCGTTCCTGTACGAGGGTCCGGCCCGCCGTGCCGTGCACCGGCTGAAGTTCTCCGGGTGGCGCGACGTCGCGGCGGCGATGGCCGATGCGATCGCTGCGGCCGGGCCGGTACCGGTCGTCGACGTCGTGACGTGGGTGCCGCTCGCTCGCGGCCGGCGAGCCGAACGGGGCTACGACCAGGCTCGGGCGCTGGCGATCGCCCTGGCGCATCGACTGGAGCTTCCGGTGGTCCGGCTGCTTCGCCGACCGGTCGCGACCGCTCCGCAGGCGAAGCGGTCGAGAATCGAGCGTCGCACCGCTGTGGAGGGGGCGTTCCGCGCGTCCCGCGCATCGCCAGCTCGCGTTCTGCTGGTCGACGACGTGCTCACGACCGGCTCGACCCTGGCCGCCTGCGCGACCACGCTGCGCGAGGCCGGCGCTCAGGAGGTCCATGCAGCCGCGGCGGCTCGCTCATTGCCGGATCGACCGGCGTTGCACCGAGCGTCACGGTCCGCCTATCCTCGGGTGGGCTCTCGTTCGGGTCTGTGGTTGCCCGGGGATGCACCCCGGTAGTCGATGCCAGCCGCGGGCGAAGCGACCCACGTAAGGCCACCGTTGGTGGCTGAGCATGGCGCGGTTTAGATGTAAGTCCTGCCTCGGGCAACCGGGAGAGGGCGGGAGTGCGGCTGCCGTGGACGTCCAGGCGGCCGGGCGAGCGCTCCGGCAGGCGAGTGTGGGGACAAAGACCAGGTCAGCCGAACGCAGAGCCCTTCAACAGCAACGGGAAGGATCACCAGGATGGACATGACCTTTACGGGCCGGGGGGTGCAGGTCACCGATGAGATCCGAGGCGTGGCCGAGCAGAAGCTCGCGCCGATCTCGCGGATGGAGCCACGGGCGACCAATCTCGACCTCGAGCTGATCAACGAGCATCACCCCAAGCCCGACGGTCTCAAACGAGTGGAGGCGACTTTGCGCATCCCGCGCAAGACGTTCCGTGCACATGCCGAAGCTGACGATGTGCCGACGGCGATCGATCGGGTGCGCGACAAGCTCGAGCGGCAGCTCCGCGATCATCACGGCAAGAAGAAGACGGCCCAGACCAAGGGTGCACTAGGATACGCGGAAGCCGCAACGGCGGAGATCGACGCGGAGTAGAAGGCGGAAGGAGCCTCGGTGACCAAGAGCGGCGACAAGGAACGGCTCCGAGTCATGGTCGTGGACGACCATGCGTTGTTCCGCCGGGGTCTCGAGATGGTGCTCGGCGACGAAGAGGACCTCGAGCTCGTCGGCGAGGCGTCCGACGGGCAGGAAGCCGTCGAGAAGGCCCAGGCCCTCATGCCCGATGTCGTGCTCATGGACGTGCGCATGCCGCGCCGTTCCGGGATCGAAGCCACGACGCAGATCCGCGACCTGATTCCGCACGCCAAGATCCTGATGCTGACGATCAGCGATGACGAAGCCGACCTGTACGACGCGATCAAGGCGGGTGCCTCCGGCTACCTGCTGAAGGAGATCCCCATCGAGGAGGTCGCGGACGCGATCCGGAGTGTCTGGGCGGGGCAATCCCGGATCTCGCCGTCCATGGCCTCCAAGCTGCTGACAGAATTCGCGGCGATGTCGAAGGCGTCCGAGGAGCGACCGCAGATGCCGTCGCCGCGGCTCACCGACCGCGAGATGGAGGTGCTTCGCCTCGTCGCGCAGGGGCTCAACAACCGCGACATCGCCAAGCAGCTGTTCATCTCGGAGAACACGGTCAAGAACCACATCCGCAACATCCTGGAGAAGCTGCACCTGCACTCTCGCATGGAGGCGGTCGTCTACGCCGTCCGCGAGAAGATGATCGAGATCACCTGAGCGTGGGCGGCGACCCCACACTCGACGCGCTCCGCGAGGTGCTCGAGGAGAGTCTCGACGAGATCCGCCGTGGGATCGATGGTCTCACCGTGGAGGAGTTGAATGCCGTTCCGGCTGGCGGCGAGACGAATCCGATCGCGGTGATCGTGACGCACGCGCTCGGCGCCACGCTGTCGTGGCTCAGTCTCGCGGTGGGCGCGACGCTGCCGCCGCGCGACCGCGAGGCCGAATTCCGCACCGTTGCCGACGATGGTTTCGCGTCGTGGACGCAGGACATGATCGCGCGGTGCCGCACGGTGCTCGACGGCGCGGCGTGGGACCCGGCCCGTACGGGCACACCGAACTGGAACCCCCGCTTGGCGGGTGAGCCGCGGACGGCCGCCTACGCAGCCGCGCACGCGCTGGCACATCTCGGCGAGCACGTCGGGCACCTGCACATGACCCGTGAGCTCCTTCGCCCAGCGGGCTGATCGCGGTCCTGCCCACATGGGTACGCTTGCCACATGACGTCGGGAACGGACCGCACCGTCGCGCGGCTCCTCGTCGCGTGCCTGGAGAACGAGGGTGTGGAGTACGTCTTCGGCCTTCCGGGGGAGGAGAACCTCCACGTGATCGACGCGCTGGCCGACTCATCGATCCGGTTCGTCACCACGCGCGACGAGCGCGGAGCGGCTTTCATGGCCGACACCTACGGAGCGCTGACCGGGCGGGCCGGGGTGTGTCTCGCGACGCTAGGGCCCGGCGCGCTCAATCTGATCCTGGGCATCGCGAACGCGCAGCTGGACTCCCATCCGCTGGTCGCGCTGATGGCGCAGGCGGGCCTGCACCGCCTGTACAAGGAGTCTCACCAGGTCGTGGATCTCGTGTCGCTGTACCGCCCGATCACGAAGTGGGGGGACATGATCACGCTGCGCGATGCGGCGCCGGAGATGGTGCGCAAGGCCTTCAAGCAGGCCGAGACGGAGCGACCCGGTGCGACGTTCATCGTCGTGCCCGAAGACGTGGCGGAGCGCCTGACCGACGCCGAGCCGCTGAAGGTGAACGTTCCGCGTGACCCGTCACCGTCCGAGGACCAGGTGCACCGGGCGGCGCACGCGCTCACGCAGGCGACGCATCCGGTCGTGCTGGCGGGGGCCGGTGTCGCGCGCGACGCCTCGGTCGACGCGCTCCGCCGGTTCTCCGAGCGGCTGAACATCCCGGTGGCGACGACCTTCCAGGGCAAGGGTGCGATGCCCGACGACCATCCCAACGCGCTCGGCACGATCGGGTTCATGGTCAAGGACTACGCGAACTTCGGGTTCGACCAGGCGGATCTGGTCGTCGCGGTGGGCTACGACATCGTCGAGTACTCGCCGGTGCGCTGGAACCCACGTGGCGACAAGCGGATCATCCATATCCACCGGACCGTCGCGGAGGTCGACGCGAACTATCCGCTGGAGGTGGGCCTGCAGGGCTCGATCGGCGAGGCGCTCGACGCGATCGCCGACGCCTCCGGCGTCCACCCGGTGGCCGCCGAGGTCCCCCCGGTCAAGGCCCTGCTTCGAGACGAGTGGGAGCGCGGGGCGGCCGAGGACGCGTTCCCGATGGCGCCGGCGCGGATCGTGCACGACATCCGCGAGGCGATGGGGCGCGACGACATCGTGCTATGCGACACCGGCGCGGCCAAGATGTGGATGGCGAGGCTCTATCCCACCTACGAGCCCAACACGTGTCTGATCTCCAACGGGCTGGCCACGATGGCGTTCGCCCTGCCCGGCGCCATCGCCGCCAAGATGGTGCATCCCGAGCGCAGGGTGCTGGCGACCGTGGGCGACGGCGCCTTCCTGATGAGCGTCGCCGAGCTGGAGACCGCGGTGCGGGAGGGCGTGCCACTCGTGGTGCTCGTATGGGTCGACGGCGGCTACGGGTTGATCGGCTGGAAGCAGGACATCCACTTCGGGCGGCGCGCCTCGGTCTCGTTCGACAACCCGGACTTCGTGCAGCTCGCCGAGAGCTTCGGCGCGCAGGGGTCGTCGATCGGGGCCGCCGGGGAACTGCTGCCCACGTTACGGGCCGCCCTGGACGACGGCGGGGTTCACGTGATCGCCTGCCCGGTGGACTACGCAGAGAACGCGCTGCTCGTCGAGCGCCTGGGCGAGCTCGAGGGCTCGCTGTGAGCGGCATCAACGCGATCGACTGGCCTGAGGCGCCTCCCCGGAGCATCGAGTCACCACGGGTACGATAGGAAGCCCGAGGCGGATCGAACGAAGGAAGCCCTGTGCCGATCATCGACAAGCTCTCCAACCTGGGCGAAGGGCGAAAGCTCAAGCACCTGCAGGAACTCGCTCGCCTGGTCAACACCTTCGAACCGGAGGTCGAGGAGCTGACCGACGAGGAGCTCCGAGGCAAGACCAGGGAGTTCCGCGAGCGTGTGGACAACGGAGGATCGCTCGACGATCTGTTGTCCGAGGCGTTCGCCGTCACGCGCGAGGGCGCCCGCCGCACGATCGGTCAGCGCCACTTCGACGTCCAGGTGATGGGCGGCGCGGCCCTGCATCAAGGCAACATCGCGGAGATGAAGACCGGTGAGGGCAAGACGCTGGTGTCGACGCTGCCGGGCTATCTGAACGCCCTCGAGGGCAACGGCGTCCACATCGTGACGGTGAACGACTACCTGGCCAAGCGCGACTCCGAGTGGATGGGCGGGATCTACCGGTTCCTCGGCCTGGATGTCGGGCTGATCCAGGCCGACATGACGCCGGCCCAGCGTCGCCCCGCGTACGGCGCCGACATCACCTACGGCACGAACAACGAGTTCGGGTTCGACTACCTGCGCGACAACATGGCGATGCGCCTGGACCAATGCGTACAGCGCGGGTATCGCTTCGCCATCGTGGACGAAGTGGACTCGATCCTCATCGACGAGGCACGCACGCCGTTGATCATCTCCGGCATGGTGTCGGATTCGGCGAAGTGGTACCAGACGTTCGCGCGTGTGGCGCCGCGACTCGCCCGGGATGAGGACTACGAGGTCGAGGAGTCGAAGTTCCAGGTCGCGGTGACCGAGGCCGGCGTGGCCAAGGTCGAGGAGATCCTGCAGATCGAGAACCTCTACGACAACGTCAACACGATGCTCGTGCACCACCTGCACAACGCGCTGCGCGCCAAGGAGCTGTACAAGCGCGACGTCGCCTACGTCGTGGCCTCGGGCGAGGTGAAGATCGTCGACGAGTTCACCGGACGCGTACTCGAGGGTCGCCGGTACTCGGAGGGGTTGCACCAGGCGATCGAGGCGAAGGAGGGCGTCAAGATCAAGGAGGAGAACCAGACGCTCGCCACGATCACGATCCAGAACTACTTCAAGATGTACGACAAGCTCTCGGGCATGACGGGCACGGCCAAGACGCAGCTGACGGAGTTCGAGGAGACCTACAAGATCGGCGTCATCGAGATCCCGACCAACCGTCCGAACGTCCGAATGGACCTCCAGGACCTCGTGTACAAGTCCGAGGACGAGAAGTGGGACGCGGTCGCCGACGACATCCGGCAACGCAACGAAGACGGTCAGCCGGTGCTGGTCGGCACCGTCTCGATCGAGAAGTCGGAGCGGCTGTCGGGTGTGCTGGATCGTCGCGGCATCCCCCACCACGTGCTGAACGCCAAGAACCACGAGAAGGAAGCCCAGATCGTGGCGCAAGCCGGCCGCAGGGGCGCGGTCACCGTCGCAACCAACATGGCGGGACGAGGCGTCGACATCCTGCTCGGCGGCAACCCGGAGTTCCTCGCCCGCCAAGAGATGGCGGCGCGGGAGTTCGACAACGATCGGTACCTGCTGTTCGAGATGGACGACGAGGAACGCGCCGCCTACGAGACCGAGTACGAGCCGATCATCGCGAAGTTCCAGCAGCAGACCGACGCCGAGCACGGAACGGTCGTCGATCTCGGGGGGCTCTACGTGCTGGGCACCGAGCGCCATGAGTCGCGCCGGATCGACAACCAGCTGCGCGGTCGGTCAGGCCGTCAAGGGGACCCCGGCAGGTCGCTGTTCTACCTGTCGTTGGAGGACGACCTGATGCGCATGTTCGCGAGCGACCGGGTCACCTCGATCATGGAGCGCCTGAAGTGGCCCGAGGGCGAGCCGATCGAGGCCAAGATGGTGTCCAAGGCGGTCGAGAACGCGCAGCGCCAGATCGAGGAGCTGAACTACGAGCGCCGCAAGAACGTTCTCAAGTACGACGAGGTGATGAACGGCCAGCGCGAAGTGATCTACGCGGAGCGCCGCAAGATCCTCGAGGGTCAGAGCCTGAAGGAACAGGCGCTGGGGTTCGTCGGGCAGGTCGTGCTCGACACCGTCGAGGAGTGGGCGCCCGCCGACGCGTACCCCGACGATTGGGATCGCGCGGGCTTGCTGACCGCCCTGGCCGAGTTCTATCCGGTCGCCAGCACGCCAGACGATGTCGCCGACATCAAGGAGCCCAACGAACTCGGCGAGCACTTCGTCTCGGAGGCGCTCGCGGCCTACGAAGCGAAGGAGGCGACCGTCACTCCCGACGTGATGCGCGAGCTCGAGCGGGTCGTGCTCCTGAACATCACCGACACGAAGTGGCGCGAGCACCTCTACGAGATGGACTACCTCCAAGAGGGCATCCACCTGCGGGCCTACGCGCAGCGCGACCCGCTGGTCGAGTACCAGCGCGAGGCCTTCTCGATGTTCGAGGCCCTAACGGCCTCGATCCAGGAGGACTTCGTGAAGTACATCTACCGCGTGGAGCTGGTGCGTCGCGAGGAGCAGCAGCAGGCGCCGCGGGTCCAGCGGCTGTCGGAGAATCGAGACGAGGTCGCGGCGGGGGCGGGTGGTGCGGGTGCGCCGCCGAGCGCCGGCAGCCAGGCGGGCAATCCAAACCAGGCCGTCAGCGACAAGACGCCCCGCAACGCGCCGTGCCCGTGCGGCAGCGGCCTCAAGTACAAGAAGTGCCACGGTGCCGTGGCGTAAGGCGCCGCGGGTTGAACGCTCCAGGCTCAGGCGGGCACGTCGACGAGACGACTCCGATCGGTCCTCGTCACAGGCTGAAATCATCCAGCTCGGCAGCGGCGCGCTCGCAATCATCTGCGTGCCCTTCACGGACGAGTCGCGCTGCGTCTCGGTCGCCCGTTTGAGCGAGCTCGCGAAGCCCGGAGGCCATCGATAGAGCTCGCGCTTGCACGGTCCCGATGAAGTCAGCGGCGTCGCCGTCCCACCGATACCGTGCGAGCAATCGACGCAGTCGCGCCGATCTCCTGTCGAAGTCTGTGAATCCCTCGGGCTCGACGACGGACCTAGCATGCAAGGGCACCCAGCTGAACGCGACGTGCGCGAGGTCCCAATCGCGAGTCACCGGCGCGCTCATCTCCCAATCGATGAACCCTGCGAGGCTCCCGTTCCGCCACACAGCGTTGTATGGCGCTGCGTCGTTATGTCCCACGATGAGACCAGCGGACCACGGCCCGCCGAAGCGCCACGAGGCGTCGACGGGAGGCTCGAAGTCGGCGACAGCCTCATGGAACTCGCGCAGCCAATCCCCGACCTGATCCAGCGTTGTGTCCTCGTGCGTCCACGACGGCCATGGCCGACGTTCTCCAACCGTCTCGCCGTCGATGTAGGTCAGGATCTCTCGCCCCCGATCGTCGATCCCGACGAACCGCGGAGCAGACTCGAACCCCTTGTCCTCGAGATGACGCAGGAGCGCGGCGACCGCGGGGGTCCAGAAGCCGGCGGATCGGCGGACCGTGTCGCCCACGCGAACCGCGCCGCCGAGATGCCCGCCTGGGAGCTGTTCTTCTGTCGTCATCGTCAGCACCCCCAGTGCTGGGTTGCAGGACCTCGCGGGCCACCCGAGTCGCGGGCTAGAGCGACAGC
>DATECH010000089.1:0-5431 GCA_035287005.1 Actinomycetota bacterium
ACCCGGCGTGGCACCCGCCGGCACGGGAGCCGGCCGCGGTGCCCGCCGCGCCCTGTGCCGGCCGCCCCGGCCGCCGGGCACGAGCGCCGCCGAGGGACCCGATCGCGCTCGCCAGGCGGCGACCAGCATCGCGCCCAGCCCGAACACGCTGCCGAGCGTCCACCACGCGACGTTGAGGAACGGCACGAGCCCGACCGCGGTTCCGATCCCCCAGCCCGCGAACAGCGCGCCGATGCGCGAACGCGGGGCGTGCACGAGCAGGCGCCCCACGATGAACGTGACCATCGCCTGGCCCACCATCACCAGCAGTCCGAGGCCTAGAGCCACCACGAGGCCCAACGGAAGCCCGACGATCGTGGCTGCGGCGGCCACGGCGACGATCGGCACTCCGAACGCGAGCAACAGCCCCCAGCCGGCCGACGACGCGGGCGCGGATCGAGCGGCGTCGGCCGATCGTTCCGCGCCCCGAGGGGCGAGCAGGAGGATGACCAGACCGACCAGCAGGATCGACACGGACATCGCCGCGCTCACGAGCAGCGCCCCGAGCGCCGCCGCCGGGCCGGCCAGCGTGAACCCCACGTCTCGCCGGACCGTGCCGGTCACCTGCGCGCCGTCGACCATGATGAGATTGCCGCCTGCGAGGACGTCGCCGGTCACCTGGGCAGTGGCGAGCAACCGGATCGGGCCGTGCAGGGCGACCACATCGCCCCCGACCTGGCCGCCGATCGTGACCGGCCCGTCCACCACGACGACGTCGCCCTGCACCACCCCCTCGACCGTGGCGCTGCCGGCGAAGACCACCACCTCGCCCACGACGGTGCCGCGCGGCACGTGCACGTCGCCCGAAAGCACGACCTGATCCGAGACCGTCGGCACGTCGGTGCTCTGTGCGAGCGCGGCCCCCGGCCACGCAACCAGCAGCCCGACACCGAGCGCGAGGGCTCCTCGACGGATCACGCACGGCATCCTATCGGCCTGTCTCGCCCCGCCGTAGATGACACACTGCCCGCATGGGACTCCGCGCCGATGGCTCGAGTTGGGCGATCTCCACCCCGCACACCGCCGCGACCGGCGCGGGCATCGCGGCGTTCGAGCGAGGCGGTACCGCCATGGACGCCGCGCTGCACGCCGCCGTCACGCTGGCCGTCGCCTATCCGCACATGTGTGGCGTCGGCGGCGACCTGTTCGCCCTGGTCCAGCGAGCCGATGGGGAGACGCTCGCGATCTCATCGAGCGGGCGCTCCCCGGCAGGCGCCGACCCCAGCGCCCTCGCGGGCGCCGCCACGGTCCCGGTCCGAGGCCCGGTGCCCATCACGGTGCCCGGAGCGGTCGCCGGGTGGCACGCGGTGCACGCGACCGGAGCGCGACTGCCCTGGCCCGACGCATTCGATACCGGGATCGGGTTGGCGGAGGACGGCGTCGCGGTCAGCGGGTCGCTGGCGGGTGCCCTGACCGATCCGGAGGCGCCCTTCGCTTCGGACCCCGGGCTCTCGGCGCGTTTCTATCCGCAAGGATCGCCCGCCGCGCTCGGAGCCATCGTCGTGCAGCCAGCGCTCGGACAGACGCTCCGCACGCTGGCCGCCGATGGTCTCCCGGCGCTCTACGGCGGCGATCTCGGTCGACGCTACGCGGCGGGACTGCGCGCCGCGGGGTCGCCGATCTCGGTCGAGGATCTCGCGACCCACGAGGCCCACGTCCTCGCCCCGATGCGCGTGGCGTTCCGTGATCTGCACGTCAGCGCGGTGCCGCCGAACTCCCAGGGCTTCGTGCTCCTGCAGATCCTGGCGCTGCTGGAGCGGCTGCGGATCGAACCGGATCTCGATGGCGCCGACGCCGGTCGTATCGCCCACGTGATCTCCGCCGCCAACGCGGATCGGGACCGCCACCTGGCCGATCCCGATCGTATGTCGGTCCACCCCTCGACCCTGCTGGACGACGGTCACCTCGCAGCCCTGGCCGGGGAGGCACGCGACGGCGAGGTCGCGGTCGCCCGCCCCGACGGCGACACGATCGCGCTGGTCACCGCCGACGGCGAGGGCAACGCCGTGTCGCTGATCCAGAGCCTGTTCTGGGGGTTCGGGTCGGGCATCCTCGAGCCGGATACCGGGATCGTTGCCCAGAATCGGGGCTCGTGCTTCACGCTCGAGCCCGGCCACCCGAACCGCTTCGCCCCGGGCGTGCGACCTGCGCACACCCTGATGCCGGTTCTCGTCCACGACGACCGGAGTCTGGTGGGCGTGGCGGGCACGATGGGCGGCTACCAGCAGCCACAGATCAACCTGCACACGATCACGCGGACCTTCCTCGCCGGGATGCACCCTGCAGACGCCGTCGCGGCGCCCCGCTGGGTGGTTCTGGGTCGCGACGAGGGACGCGACCCGGCACAGGTCGGCCTGGAGCCCGGGGTCCCCGCGGTCGCGGTGGGTGCCCTTCGCGCCGTCGGCGGCTTCGAGACCGTCGAAGAGGACTCGTTCGGCCACGCGCATCTGATCCGACGCACCTCGAGCGGCTTCCAGGCCGGCTCGGACCCCCGCGCGGACGGATCGGCGGCGGCGAACTGACCAAGGCTAGGCCCTTCGGGGCTGGCGCCCGACCGCGCACGGCTGCGAGACTGGGATGCAGCGCCCATGCCACATCCCCCGATGGATCCCCCCGGATCGGAGCTTCTGCGTATGCAGGGTCTGATCGCTGACCTGGACGGCGTCGTCTGGGCATACGACCCTGCAACCTCGGCGTTCACTTTCGTGTCCGACGGGGTAGGCCCACTGCTCGGATACGAGCCCGCGGAGTGGGTCGGCGATCCTGCGTTCTGGGTGGACCGGCTGCATCCGGCGGATCGGCCACGGCTGGGTGAACGGTTCGCGACGCTGGTCGCAACGGGTGGTCGCTTCGACGATACCTACCAACTGCTCGCCAAGGGCGGGACGTGGGTGCGGGTGCGCGACATCGGCCACGCCGTCACCGACGCCGGCGGCGCCGTCGTGTCGGTCCGGGGCCTGATCGTCGCGGCCGCCGAGCCGATGCGAACCGGGGTCGAGCCGACCCTCACCGATGGGCGATTCCGCGATGTGGTGGAGCACCTGCCGGCGATCGTCTACATCGAGGAGCTGCCGGGAGACGACGCCTCGGTGGGGCGGATGCTCTACGTGAGCCCCCAGGTCGAGGACCTGCTCGGCTTCACCTCAGAGGAATGGATGGCGGACCCGGTCGCCTGGGCGAGCCAGCTCCATCCGCAGGACCGGCAGCGGATCCGCGCCGTGTACGAGCGCATCGAGGCGACCGGCGAGCCGTTCCAGGCCGAATACCGGATGTACGCGCGCGACGGCTCGATCCGATGGTTCCGTGACGAAGCCATCGTGGTGCGCGACGGCGAAGGCGCGCCTCTCTACTGGCAAGGGGTGATGTTCGATATCACCGAGGCGCACCAGACGCGCGAGCGCGCCGACGAGTCTGAGGAGCGTTACCGAGGGCTGGTCGAACAGGTGCCCGTGATCGTGTATCGCGAGGACCTGATCGGCGACGACCTCCAGGTCGTGTACATCAACTCCCGGGTCGAGCAGCTGCTGGGCATCACCCCGGCCGAGTGGGTGGAGGACTCGAGCGTGTGGCTCGCATCGATCCATCCCGACGACCGCGAGCGCGTCGAGCGCGAGAACCGGCGCACCGAAGACACCGGCGAGCCGTTCGTGATCGAGTACCGGATGATCGCCCGCGACGGTCGGGTCGTGTGGTTCCGCGACGAGGCCGCGCTGCAGCGCGACGAGCGGGGCGAGGCGGCGTGCTGGCAGGGCGTGATGATGGATATCACGGCGCGCAAGGAGGCCGAGTCCGGATTGGCCGAGGCGGAGGCGCGCTACCGAGCCCTGGTGGAGCAGCTGCCCGCGATCGCCTACATCGATCCGGTGGACCGCCACGGGACCGTCTACATCAGCCCGCAGACCGAAGCGATACTCGGGTACACCCCCGAGGAGTGGTACGCCGACCCCGGACTGTGGTCGGCGATCGTGCACCCTGAAGACCGCGAGCGGCTCGCGACGCCTGGCGCCACTGAGCCCTACTCGTCGACGTATCGCGTGATCGCGAAGGGTGGCGACGTCGTGTGGATCCACGATCAGGCGCGGCCCGTCCTCGACGACGAAGGGCGCCTCGTGTATTGGCAAGGACTCTTGCTCGACATCACCGAGCAGCGCCGCACCCAGGAGCTCGAGCGCGACCTCGAGCGCGAGCGCCTCGAAGCGGACCGCTTGCGTGCGGAAGACGAGATGAAGACCACGTTCCTGCACGCGGTCTCCCACGACCTGCGCACACCGTTGGCCGCGATCCTGGGACTCGCCGTCACGCTGGAGCGCGAAGACCTGGAGCTGTCCGGCGAGGAATCGCGCGACCTCGCGCATCGCATCGCCCAGAACGCGCGCCGCCTGGACCGGATGGTCGGCGACTTCCTCGATCTCGAGCGGCTGAACCGCGGCGTCGCGGAGCCCAACTTCGACACGGTGGACGTGGGCGCGCTCGTGCGGGAGCTGGTGGCCAACTCCGAGCTGGTGGCCGAGCGTCGACTGGCCCTCGACGTCGCACCGATCACCGTTCGCGCCGACGCCGCAATGCTCGAGCGCATCGTTGAGAACCTGCTCGGCAATACTGTGAAGCACACGCCCGGCGACTCCCGGATCTGGATCCGGGTCGATCGACTCGAGGGCGGGATCGAGATCGTGGTCGAAGACGACGGTCCGGGCGTCGCGGACGCCGACAAGGAGCGGATCTTCGAGGCGTTCCGCCAAGGCGTCGAGGCTGCCCCCGGCTCGGGCGTCGGGCTGGCGCTGGTGGCACGGTTCGCGGCTATCCACGACGGCCGCGCCTGGGTGGAAGACCGTCCCGGCGGTGGCGCGTCCTTCCACGTGACGATCGCGGCGCAGCCGAACGACCGGGTGGACCTCACGACCCTCGAGGCCGATCAACCGACCGAGACGGGCTCCTCGGCCGACAACCAGGCGTAGGCCTCGTCCTCCTGGGCGAAGTGCAGGCGCAAGATGGCGTGCAGCCCGTAGAGCACGCGGCGAAGATCCACGAGGTCGTCGCTGTCGGGACCCTCCGGCAGCATCTCCGACAGCAGCTGCTGATACACGCGAACCAGGTGCGAGATCTCTACGTGCGCGCGCGCCATGCTCGACATCGGATCCTCACCGCCCAGCAGGCTGGCGACGACCGGGTATACGGCCGCCTCCTCCTCTTCTTCGTGCAGCGGCAACCGGTCGCACAGGAACACCCGCACCGCCTCGAGCTCGGTGCGCAACTCCTCGGGCGGGAGTGCGTCCATCCGATCCGCCACGCTGCGGATGCGCTGCAGCTCCGGCGCGAACTCGCGATGCTCCTTGAGGAAGCGCTCGGCGACGTGCGTGCCCGGCCCCGCCGTCGGGGCCTTCGCGCCGGAGCT
>DATECH010000090.1:0-13282 GCA_035287005.1 Actinomycetota bacterium
TCACCGCGGTGTCCGGAGCGTACTGGCGCGGCGACGAGAAGAACCCGCAGCTCACCCGCATCTACGGCACCGCGTGGGCGACACAAGAGGACCTGGACGCGTACCTGGCGCGATTGGAGGAGGCCGAGCGCCGTGACCACCGCAAGCTCGGCGTGGACCTCGACCTGTTCTCGTTCCCCGAGGAGATCGGATCGGGCCTGGCCGTGTTCCACCCGCGAGGCGGGCTCGTGCGCAAGATCATGGAGGACTACTCGCGCGGCCGCCACGAGGAGGGGGACTACCAGTTCGTCTACTCGCCGCACATCTCCAAGCGCCAGCTGTTCGACACCAGCGGGCACCTGCAGTGGTACGCCGACGGCATGTTCCCGCCGATGGAGCTCGACGGCGGCACGGAGTACTACCTGAAGCCGATGAACTGCCCGTTCCACGTCCTGATCTACAAGGCGCGCACACGCTCCTACCGCGAGCTGCCGATGCGGCTGTTCGAGTTCGGGGGCGTCTACCGCTACGAGAAATCCGGCGTGGTCCACGGGCTCACGCGCGTGCGCGGCATGACCCAGGACGACGCGCACATCTTTACGACCCGAGAGCAGATGAGCGAAGAGTTGCAGTCGCTGCTCGACTTCACCTTGTCGCTTCTCCGCGACTACGGCCTGGAGGACTTCTACCTCGAGCTGTCCACGAAGCCCGAGGAGAAAGCGGTCGGGTCCGACGAGGAGTGGGAGGAGGCGACGGAGGCGCTGCGCCAGGCTGCGCTCACCAAGGACCTCGACGTCGTGATGGACATCGGCGGCGGCGCATTCTACGGCCCGAAGATCAGCGTGCAGGCGCGCGACGCGATCGGGCGCACGTGGCAGATGTCGACGATCCAGCTCGACTTCCAGACGCCGCAGCGCTTCGATCTGCATTACGCAGGCGACGACAGCAAGCGGCACCGACCGATCATGATTCACCGAGCGCTGTTCGGGTCGATCGAGCGGTTCTTCGCCGTGTTGACCGAGCACTACGCGGGCGCCTTCCCACTGTGGCTCGCACCCGAGCAGCTGCGGCTGCTGCCGGTGGCCGACCGCAACGTGGACGCGGTGCGCGCGCTCGCGACGCAGGCTCGCGCGGCGGGACTGCGCGTCGAGATCGACGATTCGAAGCGCTCCGTCGGTAAGAAGATCCGCGACGCCCAATTGATGAAGTCGCCCTACGTGCTCGTGATCGGCGACCGCGACCTTGAGGCCGGTACGTTCACCGTGCGAGGCCGCGACGGGGTCGAGATGCCGGGGGTGGCCTTCGACCGGATCGTGGCGGGGCTGGTCGCAGAGGCCGAGTCGCGCTCGCTCGTGCCAACCGAGTTCCAGGCGGGTTAGATGGATCGCCTGTGGAGCCCGTGGCGCATGGAGTACATCCAGGCGAACAAGGCGGAGCCGCAGAACCACGCGTGCGTGTTCTGCGCGCTTCTCGACGGTGTGGTCGACGCCGACGGTGAGCGGATCCTTCGCCGTGACGAGCGCGCGTTCGTGACGCTTGCGAAGTACCCCTACAACCCCGGGCACCTGCTGATCCTGCCGACCCGACACGTCGGCGACGTGGAGGACGTCACCGCCGAGGAGAACGCGGCGATCGCCTCGCTGGTGCAGCGCGGCGTGCGGGCGCTGCGCGCGGCCGCCGATCCCCACGGGTTCAACATCGGGTTGAACCTCGGCCACGTCGCCGGGGCCGGCATCCCCGAGCACCTGCACTGGCACGTCGTGCCGCGCTGGGGCGGTGACACCAACTTCATGCCGGTGGTCGGCGCCACGCGGGTCCTGCCCGAGTTGCTCGCCGAGAGCTTCGAGAAGCTCGCCCCGCACTTCGCGGACTGATGGACGGCACGGTCGAGCTCGCGGACGGCGGCCACCTCGCCTTCGAAGACGTGGGCGACGGCCCGGTCGTGCTGTTCCTCCACCCCGGCCTCTGGGACATGCGCACGTGGGATCCCCAGGTCGCCTCGTTCGTCGACGCGGGCTACCGCGTGATCCGGTACGACCAACGCGGGTTCGGCCAGTCGTCGTGGCCCGAGGCGACCTACTCCAGCGTGGCGGACGCCCTCGCGTTGCTGGACACACGAGGGGTCGCATCGGCCGCTCTCGTCGGGTGTTCGATGGGGGGCGCGACCGCGACGCAGCTCGTGATCGAGCACCCGGAGCGCGCGTGGGCACTGGTACCGGTTGCTTCCGGGTGCCCCGGCTACCCGTGGGACGAGGAGGAAGAGGCGCTCCTGTTCGAGCCGATCGAACGGGCCGTCGACGCCGGGGATCTCACCGCGGCCACCGATGCGGCGCTGGCCGTGTGGGCGGCGATCGGGACCGACGATCCGATCGGCCAGCGCATCCGCGAGATCGCCCTGGAGAACACCGCCCAGTTCCAGCTCGACGAGGCGCTCGACGTCTGGGAGCGGTACCCGACCTACGAGCACCTCGAAGAGATCGACGTGCCGACGCTGGTCGTCGTTGGCGACACCGACGTGCGCGATATCGAGCGGGTGGCGGACGTCCTCGCCACCCGGATCCCGAGCGCTCGGAAGGTGCTGATCGAGCACGCGGATCACGTCGTGAACATGCGGCAGCCCGCAGCCTTCGACGCGGCCGTCCTGGCGTTCCTCGAGCGGTCGCGTCCCTGATGGGTCGCGCGCTGCTCGGCGCCGGTGCGTTGCTGGGTTTCCTCGGCGTCGCGGCCGGCGCCTTCGGCGCGCACGCGATGCGCGCTAAGCTGCCACCCGAACGGCTCGACAACTGGAAGACGGCGGCCGACTACCAGCTCTGGCACGCGCTCGCGACGATCGCGGCGGGCCTGGCTGCCGCCCGGTGGGACAGCGGCGCCGCGGCCGCGGCCGGATGGTGCTTCGTCGCCGGCACGCTGGTGTTCAGCGGCAGCCTGTATGCGCTGGCGGTGACCGACCGTCGGAAACTCGGCGCGATCACCCCGATCGGCGGCGTGCTTCTTCTCGTCGGCTGGGCCTTGCTGGTGGTGGCGGCGCTGACCGACTGAGCCCTACTTCTTGTGGGCCTCTTCTTTCGCCGCTTGGTACTCGGCGATCACCTTCGAGGCCAGGTGTGACGGCATCTCCTCGTAGTGGTCGAAGGTCATCGTGAAGGCGCCGCGCCCCCCGGTCATCGAGCGCAGGTCGATCACGTAGCGCGCGACCTCGCTCTGCGGCACGAGCGCGTTTATCCGCTGTTTCCCGCCACCGATCTGCTCCATCCCCTGGATCTTGCCCCGCTTGCTGTTGAGGTCGCCCATGATGTCGCCCGTGAAGGTGTCGGGCACGACGACCTGCAGGGCCACGACGGGCTCGAGGAGCGCGACGCCGCCGGCTTCCACCGCCTCCTTCAGCGCGAGCGAGCCGGCCACCTGGAACGCCATATCGGAGGAGTCCACCGAGTGGAACTTGCCGTCGACGAGCGCGACGTGCACGTCGACCATCGGGTTCCCGCTGATCACGCCGTCGGCCATCGTCTTGACGATGCCCTTTTCCACCGACGGGATGAACTGCTGCGGGATCGCGCCGCCCACGATCTTGGACTCGAACACGAAGCCCTCGCCGTGCGGGGTGGGGGAGATGTCGATGTCGCAGATCGCGTACTGCCCGTGCCCACCGGACTGCTTGACGTGGCGCCCGTGGCCCTTGGCCGAGCCGCGGATCGTCTCGCGGTAGGCGATCTTCGCGGGGTGATGCACCACGTCGACGCCGAACTTGGAGCGCAGCCGGCTCATCTGCACGTCCAGGTGCGCCTCGCCCATGCCGTAGATCACCGTCTCGTGCGTTTCCTCGTTGCGCTCGATCCGGAACGAGGGGTCTTCCTCGCGCAGCCGCATGAGCCCGGTCGCGAGCTTGTCCTCGTCACCCTTGGACGCGGGTGCGATCGCGTAGGCGAGCAGCGGCTCGGGCAGGTCGACCGCCGGCAGGGTGACCGGGTTGTCCTTGGTCGACCACGTGTCGCCGGTATGCGCGTGCTGCAGTTTGGCCACGGCGCCGATGTCGCCGGCGGGGATCTCCGCGACCGACTCGTGCTCCTTGCCGCGCTGCGTGAACAGCTGGCTGATCCGCTCCTCGGTGCCCTGCGTCGCATCGTGCACCGTCGAATCGGGGCGGACCGTTCCGGAGAAGACCCGGAACATCGTGATGTGACCCACGAAGGGGTCGGACACCGTCTTGAACACGAACCCGCACAGCGGTCCGCTCGCGTCGGGGGAGCGTTCTTCCTCCGAGCCGCCCTTGCCCACGACTCGGATCGCGCCGCGATCCACCGGCGACGGGAACTCCTCGACGATGAAGTCCAACAGCCGGTCGATCCCCATCGCTCGGGCGGCGGAACCGCAGAACACCGGCGCCAGGCGCGCGCGAGAGAACCCATCCTTGGCGCCGGCCACGATGTGCTCTTCGGGAAGCGACCCGGTCTCGAGGTACTCCTCGATGAGCGAGTCGTCGGATTCGGCGACGGCCTCGATCAACTTCTCGCGCGCGGGGTCGGCCATCGCGTGGAGATCCTCGGGCCACTCCGACTCCTCGGCCTTGGGTCCGCTCGGGTAGAGGTCGGCCTTCTCATGGAGCAGGTCGGCGATCCCGCGAAAGTCGTGTTCGGCGCCGATCGGCAGCTCGAAGGGCGCCACCTGATTGCCGAAGCTCGAGACCAGCTGGGCGAGCGTCGCCTCGAAGTCGGCGCGCTCGCGATCCATCTTGTTGACGAAGATCGCTCTCGGCAGGCCTTCGTCCACCGCCAGCTCCCACGCGTACTCGGTCTGTACCTCGACGCCGTCGAGCGCGGACACCACGACGATCACGGCGTCGGCGGCGCGGATCGCGTTGCGCAGATCCCCCACGAAATCGGCGGTGCCCGGTGCATCGAGCACATTGATCTTCGTGCCGCTCCATTCGATCGGCGCCATCGCGAGCGATACGGACAGGCCACGGCGCGCTTCGTCGGGGTCGTGGTCGGACACGGTGTTGCCGTCCTCGACCGTGCCCATGCGGGTGGTCACGCCGGCCGTGAACAGCATCGCCTCCAGGAGCGTGGTCTTTCCCGCTCCGGCGTGGCCGACCAGCAAGACGTTTCGGATGTCGTTCGCGCCGTAGGTCTTCAACGCGGGCTCCTTCGTCCGAGGTGGGGAACAGGTCCGGGAATCCTACCCACTTGCTAGGCTCGCGCTCACCTCATGGTCCGCTTCCAGCGACAACCCCCAGGCACCGCCCTCACTCGTGCCAGCTCGCTGATCGGGATGGTCGTGGCCGTCGGCGCGGCCCTGCTGATCGTCGATCGCGACTTCGAGCGCGCCGGCGTCCTTGCGGCGCTCAGCGGCAGTCTCCTGCTGCTGGGCGGTCACCGCGCGAACCACGGCCTCGGGGGTCCGGTCGACCGGATGCTGACGGAGTTGTTCGATCGAGCGTGGGACGCGTGTGTGCTCGCGCCCATCGTGTGGGTGACCTTCCTCACGGATCCGGAGATCGCGGCCGGCGCCCTGGTGGCCCTGTGCGCGAGCTTCCTGTCCTCCTACGTGCGGGCGCGCGGCGCGGCGCTCGGGTACTCGGTCGAGGAGAGTCACGTCACCCGCGGGTTGCGCTACGCGTTGGTGTCGGCGGGGCTGATGTTCGGCTGGATGGCATGGACCGTGTGGGCCGCGGCCGCCGTCGCCGTGCTGGCGGCGATGGTTCGAACCGGGCAGATGGCCCGCGAGGAACGGGCATGAGCGTCGCCGAGACCGACGTGGCTCGCGACGATCCCGAGCACGAGACGTGGCGCGAGCGGCTCGCGTACCACACGTACGCGGGGGTCGCCTGGCTGGGGGCGACGCTCCCCACGCGAACCGGCCGCGCGTTGTTCCAGCTGCTCGGTACGCTCGCGTACCGCGTGGCGCCCGGCGTCCGGGCCACGGTCGCGGCCAACCAGGCCCGCGTGATCGGCCGGCCGGTCGATGACCCGCTGGTTCGCGCGAGCACCCGCGAGGCGTTCCGTCGCTACGCGCGCTACTGGTACGACGCGTTCGCGGTCGTCACGTGGAGCGACGAGCAGATCCTCGAGGCCTTCGCGTGGGACGGGGTGGAGCACCTCCGCGACCCCATCGCGCAGGGCCGCGGCGTCATCGCGGTGCTGCCCCACATGGGGAACTGGGACGCGTGCGGGCGCTCGATGCGCGCGCACGGGCTGCCGATGGTCGCCGTGGCCGAGCAGCTGCGCCCCGAGCGGCTCTACCGGCTGTTCGTGCGGCAGCGCGAGGCGTTCGGCGTGCGGATCATCGGCCTGGGAGGTCACGGCGGTATCGGCAAGGCGCTGACCACGGCGCTCGCGGAGGGCAACGTGCTCGCGCTGCTCGCGGATCGCGATCTCACCGGCCGTGGCATCGCGGTGGACATGTTCGGCGCACCCCGGCGGCTCCCCGCCGGCCCGGCGATGCTGGCGCTGTCCACGGGCGCGCCGGTCGTCGTGGTGGCCAGCTATCAGACCGCCGACGGGTGGCGGGGCATCATGCGTCCGCTGGCGCTGCCGGCGCCCACGGGTGACCGGCGCACCGACGCCACCGCCATCACGCGAGCGATGGCGGATGCGTTCGAGCAGATCATCGCGGCCTCTCCGCCCGACTGGCACCTGTTCCAGCCCGGCTGGCCCGCGGACGACGAGTGATGCGCGTCACTCTGGTCTGTCCGTACGCATGGGAGGACGCCGGTGGGGTGCAGGTGCACATCCGGGAGCTCGCCGCGTACCTGCGCAACCACGAGCACGAGGTCCTGGTGCTCGCGCCCACGCGGGGACCACCCGCCGAGGCGTGGGTGGCCTCGGTCGGGCGCCCGGTCGACATCCGCTACAACGACTCGAGCGCCCCCGTCGACCCTCGTCCCTGGTCGCGGCGCGCGGTCCGCTACGCGCTTGCGACGTTCGGGCCCGACGTGATCCACGCCCACCAGCCGACGGCCCCGTCCACCGGGCTGTGGGCCACGCTCGAGGCGCGCGCGCCGGTGGTGGGCACGTTCCATTCGGGCGCCACGCGCGCGCGCCTCTACGACCTGGCCGCGCCCCTGCTGCGTCGGGCGGCGCGGCGCTTGGCGATCCGGATCGCGGTGTCCGAGCGCGCCGCCACGTTCGAGCGCGAGCGCATCGGCGGCGACTACCGCATCGTGCCCAACGGCGTCGATACGCGGCGGTTCGCGGCCGCGGCGCCCGCCGATCTCGGGCCCGGTCGCAAGGTGCTATTCGTCGGGCGGTTGGACGAGCGCAAGGGGTTCCCGGTCGCGGTGGCGGCGTTCGGGGAGCTGGCCGCGCACCGCCCGGACCTGCACCTGGTCGTGGTGGGAGACGGCCCCGACCGCACAGCCCTCGAAAGCCTGCCGACGGCGCTTCGAGCCCGCGTCACGATGCTCGGCCACGTGCCCAACACCGAGCTGCCGCCGATCCACGCGGCCTGCGACCTCTACCTGGGCCCATCCACGGGCGGGGAGTCGTTCGGGATCGTGCTGGTCGAGGCGATGGCGGCGGGGTTGCCGGTGGTTGCGAGCGACACGCCCGGCTACGACGAGGTCGTGACCGACGAGGTCGATGGCCTGCTGGCCGTGCCTCGTGACCCCGGGGCGCTCGCGGCGGCCGCCGGGCGCGTGCTGGACGACCCCGAGCTGGCGGGGCGTCTCGCGGCGGCCGGCCGGGAGCGAGCCCGGGCGTTCGACTGGGCCACGATCGGCGCGCGGATCGAGGACTGCTACCGCGAGGCCCTGACCATCGGCCCGCCGCCGCTACGATAGGGCCATGTCCCTCGCAGCGTGGATCGCCGTGGCCGTCGTCGTGCTGGTCGTCGTGTGGGCGATCTGGGCGTTCAACCGACTCGTGAAGTACCGCAACCGCGTCGACGAGGGGTGGTCCCAGATCGACGTCCAGCTGCGCCGGCGCTACGACCTGATCCCGAATCTCGTTGCCGCAGTGCGGGGGTACGCGGCCCACGAACGCACCGTGTTCGAGGTGGTCACCAAGGCTCGGGCTCAGGCGGAGACCGCCTCGGGGGTGGCCGGACAGGCCGATGCGGAGAACGCGGTGACGTCCGGGTTGCGTCAGCTCCTTGCCGTCGCCGAGAACTACCCCGACCTGCGGGCCAACGAGAACTTCCTCGCTCTGCAGGAGGAGCTCACCGGTACCGAGTCCAAGATCGCCTACGCCCGCCAGTACTACAACGACCAGGTGCGACTGTTGAACACGGCGATCCAGTCGTTCCCCTCCAGCGTGCTGGCCGGGGTATTCCACTTCACCGCGCGCGAGTTCTTCGACATCGACGACGCCGAGCGCGGGCCTGTGCACGTGGGCTTCGAGGGGTCGTAGCCGGTGCACGAGGAGATCGCGCGCAACAAGCGCAAGACGTTCTTGCTGCTCGCGCTTGCGGTCGCGTTCACCGGCCTGATCGGCTACATCGTCGGCTACCTGTGGTTCTCGGGACCCGCCGGGATCGTGATCGCCGTGATCCTCGCGGTCGTGCTGTCGATCGGCTCCTACCTGTACGGGGACAAGATGGTGCTCGCGTCCACGCGGGCTCGCCGGGTGACGCCCGAGGAGCAACCGCGGCTGCACAACATCGTCGAGGGCCTCGCGATCGCGGCGGGCATCCCCAAGCCGAAGGTGTACGTGGTGCCGGAGATGGCGCCGAACGCCTTCGCGACCGGCCGCGACCCCGAGCATTCCTCGATCGCCGTGACCGAGGGCCTGCTGCAGACGATGAACCGCGTCGAGCTGGAGGGCGTGATCGGCCACGAGCTCAGCCACGTCCTGGACCGCGACATCCTCGTGGGCACCGTGGTGGCGACGGTCGTCGGCGCCGCGGTGCTGATGTCGGAGATCTTCATGCGATCGTGGTTCTGGGGCGGCGGGCGTGGGCGGCGCGATTCCGGTGGCGGCGGTGGCGACACGGCCGGCGCGTTGGCGCTGATCCTGTTCGTCGTCGGGATCGTTCTGTTGATCATCGCGCCGCTTGCCGGTCAGCTGATCAAGTTCTCGGTCAGCCGCAACCGCGAGTACCTCGCCGACGCCCAGGGTGTGCTGCTCACCCGGTACCCACCGGGGCTGATCTCGGCGCTGCAGAAGATCGCGGCGGCGCCGCAGGCGATGCGCTCGGCGAACAACGCCACCGGGCACTTGTGGCTGAACCAGCCGTCGCGGATCGAGGGCGACGACACCAGCAAGATGGAGAAGCTGTTCTCCACGCACCCCCCGATCCAAGAGCGGATCAAGCGTCTGCAGGAGATCTAGCCGCACACCTCGATCGATTCCGTGCAGGTCGGCGGCGGTACACTGAAGTAGTAACCGTCAGCCCAGTTCCGAGGAGGTCATCAACCGTGCAGCGCGAAACCGGAACGTTCACCGTGAAATCCGGCTTGGCCGAGATGCTCAAGGGCGGCGTCATCATGGACGTCACCACGGCGGAGCAGGCCAAGATCGCCGAGGACGCCGGCGCGTGCGCCGTGATGGCGCTCGAGCGGGTTCCCGCCGACATCCGCAAGGAAGGCGGCGTCGCCCGCATGGCCGACCCGACCAAGATCGAGGAGATCAAGGCCATCGTGTCGATCCCGGTCATGGCGAAAGCGCGGATCGGCCACTTCGTCGAGGCGCAGATCCTGCAGTCCCTCGGCGTCGACTACATCGACGAGTCGGAGGTGCTGACGCCGGCCGACGAGGCGTTCCACATCGACAAGTGGGCGTTCACCGTGCCGTTCGTGTGTGGCTGTCGCAACCTCGGCGAGGCGCTGCGCCGGATCGCGGAGGGCGCCGCGATGATTCGCACCAAGGGCGAGGCCGGCACCGGCAATGTCGTCGAGGCCGTGCGGCACGAGCGCCAGCTGATCGCCGACATCGCCGAGTGCACGACGCTGCGCCCCGAGCAGTACGTCACGAAGGCGAAGGAGCTCGGCGCGCCCGTCGAGCTCGTGCGTATTGTCGCGGAGCAGGGCCGCCTGCCGGTTGTGAACTTCTCCGCCGGCGGCATCGCGACCCCGGCCGACGCCGCGCTGATGATGCAGCTGGGCGTCGACGGGGTGTTCGTCGGCTCCGGCATCTTCAAGTCCCAGGACCCCTCGACGATGGCGCGTGCGATCGTCGAGGCGACCACGCATTTCCAGGACCCCGACGTGCTGGCAAAGGTCTCGCGCGGTATCGGCGATCCGATGGCCGGGCTCGAGATCGCCACGCTGGAAACGCGCCTGCAGGACCGCGGCTGGTAGCCCCGTGAAGGCCGGCGTGCTCGCCTTGCAGGGCGACTTCCGGGAGCACGCGAAGGTGTTCGCCGCCGCCGGCGCGACCCCGATCGAGGTGCGCACCGCCGAGCAACTCGGCGAGGTCGACTGTCTCGCGATCCCCGGCGGCGAGTCAACCACGATCGGGAAGCTCGTCCGCGCCTACGACCTGGTCGAGCCGCTGCGTGCGCGCGCGACCGACGGGATGCCGATCCTCGGCACGTGCGCCGGCATGATCGTGCTCGCCACCGAGGTGCTCGGTGGCGACCCGCTGTTCGCGCTGATGGACATCTCCGTACGTCGCAACGCGTACGGTCGCCAGATCGACTCCTTCGAAGCGGATATCGACGTGCGCGGCGTCGAGCACCCAGTGCGCGGGGTGTTCATCCGCGCGCCGTGGATCGAGCGGGTCGGGCCCGGCGTCGAGGTTCTGGCCACGTTCGAGGAGCGCCCGGTCGTCCTGGAGCAGGGGAGCCTGGTTGTGGCATCCTTCCATCCGGAGCTCGTGGGCGAGACCGGTCTCCACGACTACCTGCTGAGGAAGGTGTAACGCGATGTCCGGCCACTCCAAATGGGCAACGATCAAACGCAAGAAGGAAGCGACCGACGCGAAGCGCTCGAACATGTACGCGAAGCTTCTGCGGGCGGTCGAGGTCGCGGCGCGCGAAGGGGGAGGCAGCGTCGAGGGCAACATGACCCTGGCATCCGCGGTCGAGAAAGCCAAGAGCTTCTCCGTGCCCAACGACAACATCGAGCGCGCGATCAAACGCGGCACGGGGGACCTCGCCGACGGTGCCCGGTACGAGGAGATGACCTACGAGGGGTACGCACCGGGCGGCATCGCGCTGCTGATCGAGGCGTTGAGCGACAACCGCAACCGCACCGCCCAAGAGGTTCGTCACGCCTTCAGCCGTCACGGCGGCAACCTCGGGGAGACGGGCACGGTCGCCTGGCAGTTCACCCGCAAGGGCGTGATCGTCGTCGAGAAGGCTGTCGCCCCCGGCGAAGAGCGCCTGCTCGAGCTCGCTCTGGAGGGCGGCGCCGAAGATCTGAACGACTCCGAATCGAGCTGGGACATCATCACGGCGCCGCAGGACTTCAAGAAAGTGCGGTCAGCCCTCGAGGCCGCCGGCGTGCCGATCTACTCCGCGGAGCTGTCGATGCTTCCCCAGACCACGATCGCGGTGGACGGCTCCGAGGCCAACCAGGTGCTTCGCCTGATGGAGGCGCTGGAAGACCTCGACGACGTCCAGAACGTGTACGCGAACTTCGACATCCCCGAAGAGGTCATGGCCGCGCTGTAGGCCAGGCGTTGCTTCCTTCCGGCGCATCCCGGGTATAGCGTCGAGCGATGCGCACGCGCTGTGCCCTCGTGCTGCTGCTGACGGCATTCGTGGCGTCATGCACCTCGACGACGAACAGCGCGGTCCCGTCGCCCCTCGCGACGCCGGACCCCTCGTCCTCGGCGGCACCCGTCGGCGCCACCCTGGCCGATGGGTCCGCGCTTCCCAACGGGTGCACCGGCTCGGCGAAGACCGCGCAAACGGTGGCGTTCGTCGCGGATGCGGTCACGTGGGCGATGGACCCGACGAACGGACGGCTCTCCTGCCTGTTCGAGGCGGTGGCACCCGGCCCGTTCGCATGGGGACCGCAGGGCGATCGTGTCCTGCTGGCCGGCATGCAGGTCCAGGGATCGTCGCCCGAGGCACCGGCATGGCCGCCCACCGGCGTCACGCCTGCCGTGTTCGACTGGGGGCATCCGCTCGGGCTCGCGATCGTCTACGCGTCCGGATCGGGGAGACCGCGGAAGTTGTTCATGGACGACGGGCGTGTCGAAAGACTGTCGAGGTTGCCCGCGGGTACCTATCAGGCGATCGCCTACCACCCGAGTGGCCTGGCGCTCGGCTTCATCGTCGACGAGGGCGACCGGCAGGGCATCTGGCTCTCCACGAACGAAGGCCTGGATCCGCAGCGACTCGTGTTCTCCCGACCCGACACGGTGTTCTCATCGCTCGCGTTCAGTCCCGATGGACGGGAGATCTGGTGGATCGCGCAGCACGCCGGCAGCATCTCGGAGATCCACTCGATGGATCTGGCCGATCGCACCGGCTTCGAGACCGTGCTGACCCGGGGCCTGGCGCCCACCGCGCGCGGCCTTCTCCTCGCGCCCGCGGGATCCCTGATGGCGGCGACGCAAGGGCAGGGGTGTGCGGACCTGCGGGCGATGATCGTCGATGCGGACGGTGCCAGGCCCGCGATGCCCGATGCGACGGAGCCCACCGAGGCCCTGGGTTGGCTCGACGCATCGACGTTGCTCGTTGCCGCGGGCGGATGCGACGAGGGCCTGCAGCTCCTGTCGGTGGACGCGTCGGCCGGTGGCGGAGCGACCGTGCTCGTCACCGGCGTCGACGTCGGCGCGCCGCGGACCGTCCTGGAGGACGCGCCGACGCAGGTGCCTGCCCCCAAGCCCGCTGAGGAGGAGCCGCCGCCCGGCGGCGTCGGGTGATAGCCCAACGACCAGGGCGGCCGGTCGGCCGCCACACGCGAGGTTGAGACGCATGTTCGACCGATCGGCGCACCTGTACGACCTCGTGTATGCCTTCAAGGACTACGAGGCGGAGGCGAGGGACCTCGTCGCGCTGATCCACGAACGCAACTCGACGGCGCACTCCCTGCTCGATGTCGCGTGCGGTACCGGGGAGCACCTGAAGATCCTGCGTCCGACGTTCGACGTGGTCGAAGGAGTCGACGCCGAGCGCACCATGCTCGAGATCGCCCGCGCCAAGCTTCCCGACGTGGTCTTCACGCTCGCGGACATGCGCACGTTCGACCTCGGTCGCGCGTTCGACGCGGTGACGTGTCTCTTCTCGTCGGTGGGATACATGCCGGGCACGGACGATCTCAACGCGGCGATCGCCCGGATGGCGGCGCACCTCGCTCCCGGGGGCGTGCTCGTGGTCGACGGTTGGATCCGCCCCGACGCCTGGTGGCCCGGCACCAACCTCGGCGCGGAGGCCGCGAAGGCCGACGGCCTGGCCGCCGCCCGGGTTGTGCGAA
>DATECH010000091.1:0-12808 GCA_035287005.1 Actinomycetota bacterium
CCTGGTCGGGGTGATGCAGGAACCAGGGCACGTACTCGCTCGAGTGCTCGGAGCTCTCGGTAGGGAAGTAGCCGAACCGTTTGAAGAGCTCGACACGCACGCGCCGCCCCAGGCCGTCCGGATCGGCGTCGATCGCGGCGCGAAGCCGTGGATACAGGTCGTCCCCGCTCGCCCGGTCGCGGAACACGTAGACGAAACACTGGTGGTTGAAGCCGGCCGTGCGGAACTCGACCCGCTCCTCGGGAACGCCGACCAGCGACGCGAGGAAGCTGTGCGTGTCGCGCACGCTGTGGCACACGCCGATCGTGCGCGCGGCCGGCCAGCGCGAGCCCGCCCAGATACCCCAGGGCACCATCGCCATCGGGTTCGTGTAGTTCAGCAAGAGGCCTTCTGGACACAGTTCGGCCATCTCGTCGCCCATCTCGATCATCACGGGGATCGTGCGGAGCCCGCGCATGATGCCGCCGATCCCGATCGTGTCGGCGATCGTCTGCCGAAGCCCATAGCGCGCGGGGATCTCGAAGTCGGTCACCGTCGCGCGATAGCCGCCGACCTGGATCTCGTTGATCAGGTAGTCGGCGCCGTCGAACGCCTGCTTGCGATCGAGGTGGGCACTCACGGTGTAGCCGGCGCCCAGGCGTTCGACGACCTGGTTCGCGGTGCGCTCGGCGTAGGCGAGGCGCTCCTCATCGATGTCGTGCAATGCGAGCTGCAGGGTGCCGTGCAGCTCGGAGTAGCTGCCGAGGTCGGTCAGGATGTTCCGCGTGAACTCGACGCTGCCCGCGCCGATGATCGCGATCTTCGCCATGCCGGCAGTCTGTCAGCGCTCGCCCGAGGGCGTCGACCGCCAAACGAGCAGCGACGTGCGCGGTTGCGCTTCGCGGAGTGGGCGGCCACCGGTAGCATCCGGCGCGATGCCATCGTTCATCCTGGCCTTCGATCACCGCAACTCGCTGATGACGTCGTTCTTCGGCGTCTCGGGGGAGCCGTCCGGCCAGGAGGTCGCGGCCGCCGGCGAGGTCAAGCGAACGATCGCCGATGGACTGCTGGCCGCGATCGGCCGCGGGCTCGTCGGAGGCGACGAGGCCGGCGCCCTCGTGGACGCCACGTACGGCGTGGAGGCGATCGCGGCGCTGCAGGCGGCCGACGTGCGGCTCGCGGTGCCGGTGGAGACGAGCGGGCGCCGCGAGTTTGCCTTCGAGCACTCGGACTGGCGCGAGCGCCTCGACTCGTTGCACCCGACATGGGCCAAGGTGTTGGTGCGCTACAACCCGGATGGAGACGCCTCGTTGAACGAACGGCAACGCGAGCGTCTGCGCGATCTGCAGACCGTCGCCCGCGCGATCGGCGTCGGGTTCCTCTTCGAGCTGCTCGTCCCGCCGGAACCGACCCAGCGGAACTCCGACTACGACATCGAGATCAGACCCGGGCTGGTCGTTCGCGCGATCGCGGAGCTGCGTACCGACGGCATCGGCCCCGACCTGTGGAAGATCGAGGGACTCGATCACCGGGAGGACTGCGAGGCGGTGTCGGCCGGCGCCGGCGCGCCCTGCGTGGTCCTCGGCCGCGGCGCGGACGCCGCGGCCGTCGAGCGATGGCTGCGCGCCGGCGCCGGCCTTCCCAACTACGACGGGTTCGCGATCGGCCGTTCGATCTGGTGGGACCCGGTGCGCACCTACGTGGACGGTGCCGCATCCCGTGATGCCACGGTGACGGCGATCGCCGAGCGGTACGGGCACTTCGTCGACGTGTACCGGGACGTGGCGAGCGGTTCGTAGCTGGCAGCGACACCCGCGACCCCTGCTAGCGTGGCTCGATGCACGCCCCCCGGGTCAAGGAAGCCACGCAGATCCAGGGCCTGTTCCTGTTGTTCGGACCGGCGATCGCCGCGTTCTTCCCGTTCCTCGCGCTCTACCTGCAGGAGCATCACGGGTTGAGCGCGTCCCGGATCGGCATCGTGATCGCCTTCTCGGCGGCCGCGCGCATGGTCGCGAACCCCGTGTGGGGGCACTACGCGGATACGCGATGGGGGCGACTGACGGTCCTGCAGATCTGCCTGCTGGGCGCGGCGATCGCCGGCCTCGTGCTCAACATCCAGTGGGCGTTCGTCGGCGTCGTGATCGCCGCGACCGTGCATTCGGCCTTCATGGTGGGGCAGGGTTCGAACGTCGATGCGATCGCGCTGGCGCATCTGGGCGAGGATCGGATGTCGGAGTACGGGCGGATCCGGGGCTGGGAGAGCCTGACCTACGCGGCCGCGTGCCTGTGTCTCGGCGCGGTGCTGCAGGCCAAGGGCATGGTCTGGGCGATGCCGATCTACGCCGTCGCGGTGTTCGCGGTGCTGGCGTGGACGACGACCCTGGAGCGCGATCGTCCGACCGAGCTGGAGGATCACGGCCGTCTCGGGGCGGTCGGGGTCGTCTTCCGCGAGGCGCCTCGGTTCTGGGGGTTCCTCGCGGCGACGTTGCTCGTGTGGACCGGGTTCAACGCGGCGTGGAACTTCATCTCCCTGCGGATCGCCGATCAGGGCGGCGGCGCCCTGCTCGTCGGGCTCGGCACGGCGCTCGGCGGGTTGATCGAGCTGCCGACGATGCGCGGCTCCTCCCGGCTGCAGGAGCGATTCGGTCTTCGGAAGGTCTACATGCTGGGGTGCGGCGTGTACGCGCTCGGGTTCCTGCTGTGGGGCTCGGTGTCGGATCCGACCCTGCTGTCGGCGCTCACCATGCTCGAGGGGATCGCCTTCAGCCTGCTGTTCACCACCGGGGTCGTCATCGTCGGTCGGCTGCTGCCCGCGAACCTGTACTCCACGGGCAACGCCGTGACGAGCATGGTGGGGTTCGGGATCGGTCCGATCATCGGCGCGGGTATCGGGGGCTGGGTGTACGAGACCGCCGGGCCGGGCGTGCTGTACGGAGCCGCCTCCGCGCTGGCGGTGGGTGCGGCGGTCGTGGCATGGTTCGCCCTGAACGTGCCGGCGCTCGACACCCCGCGGCGAAGGGTGGCGGGGGCGCCGGCGGCTGAAGCGCCGGTGCCGACCCTGCCCGACACCGGCCCGACCGTGTGAGGACGAACGACAAGTGGTCGAGACCACGGATGCGCAGACCCGGGTCGACGCGGCGTTCCCGCAGCTGTCGGCGCGCGCCGTGACGGCGATCGGCACGGGCTGGACCGTCGATACCTTCGACGTCGACGGTGAGTGGATCGTGCAGTTCCCGCGCAGCGAGTACGCCGCCGAGCGGCTGCGCGCCCAGACGCACACGCTGCCGGAGCTCGCGCAGGAGCTCTCCGCGCTGGTCCCCGTGCCGACGTACACGGCGCCGGAGGTGCCCGCGATGGCCTATCGCAAGCTCGAGGGGCTCCCGCTGGACGCCGCGCCGGACGGTCTGTGGCCGGAGCGGCTCGGCCGGTTCCTCTACGACCTGCACATGGTGCCGCCCGAGTACGTGGGGCTGCGGGGACGGGGGCCCGCGACGGTGCGCGCGGCGTTCGCCGACGAGCTCGCCACGATGCGTGCGGAGGTCCTGCCGCTCCTGGAGCCGGCCGAAACGGAGCGCTTCGGCGCGCGGTTCGCAGCCTTCCTCGACGACGATGAGTACTGGCGTCTCGCGCCGTGCCTGACGCACGGCGACATCGGTCCCGAACACGTCCTGGTCTCCGAGTCCGGCGACCTGGTCGGCGTCTTGGACTGGGAGGAGCTCTCGGTGGACGATCCGGTCAGCGACTTCGCGTGGCTCCTGGGCGCCCGCCCGTCGGACGCCGCGCGGGCGCTCGGCGCCTACGGCGGCCCCCCCGATGCGACCTTCCGCGAGCGCGCGGCGTTCCGGTATTTCCTGATGCCGTTCCACGAGGTGCGCTACGGACTGGAGGTCGACGATCCGGGGTTCGTGACGAGCGGCCTGGCGGGCATCCGTCAGCGAGCCGACGTGGTCGCGGACTGAGCGTTGCGACCTGCGGGTTTGCGGCAACACGCGCGCGCTCCGACCATGAGTCAACGACCCCCACGAGGAGGTTCCGATGGTCAGCGCATACATCCTGATCCAAACCGAAGTCGGCAAGGCCGCGCACGTCACCGACCAGGTTCGTGACATCGAAGGCGTCATCGCCGTGGACCCGGTGACCGGGCCCTACGACATCGTCGCGCGGGCCGAAGCGGCCGACCTTGACCTGCTCGCGAAGGGCACGGTGATGCCGATGCAAGACCTCGAGGGCATCACGCGCACACTCACCTGCCCAGTGCTCCAGCTGTAAGAGCGGGCGCGAGTCGCGTGTGCCGGTGCGTCAATCGTCGACGCGCACCGGGAACGGCAGTGCCACGGGATCGATGAACGGTGAGTTGCCGTGCTCGTCGAACCGGTCCATCCGGAGGTCCTCCGCTCGCTCGACCACCGTCGTGCGGCCGGTGAGCGCGAGGTCGGTCGCGATCTTGGACACCGCCGGGCCCCACATCATGCCGTGTCCGCATGCGCTCGCGATCGTGGCGCCGTCGACCTCGGTCCCGTCGCGCAGGACCAGCGGCCCGAGCAGCGGCAGGTGGTCGGGCGTGTATTCGATCGTGGCCGACCACACTTTCTTCATGCCGAGGCCCTTGGTGGCCGGTACGAGCGCATTGAGGCGGCGTTGCATCCTGCGCAGGTAGGTCCAGTCGATCGTGCGGCCCGGCCCCGGTTCCTCGGCCGGGTTGGACATCCCCCACAGGAAGCCGCCCTCCTCGGGACGCCAGTAGATGCCGGCGCCGATGTCGAAGGCCATCGCGGTCGTGTCGGCGTGCAGCGCCGGTGAGGGTTCCGTCACCACGACCTGGTGCCTCGCGTACCCGACCCACGCTCGCGCGCCGGCGGTCTTCGCGACCGACTGCATCGCCGGGCCGCCGGTCAGGATGACGGCTCTCGTCGCGATCGTGCCGCCCGAGGTGTGCACCCCCGTCACCACGCGGCGTCCGGCGCGCCCGGCGTGCGTGCGCAACCCGAGGAACGTGACGCCCTCGCGCAGCTCCACGCCGCGACGCTGCATCGCCAGGCTGTAGGCGCGCACGTTGCGAGGGGGGTCGACCCAACCGTCGGAGGCCACGTACGATCCGCCGCGGTAGCCCCGCTCCGCCATCGCGGGGATCAGCCGATGGACCTCGGCGCAGTCGACCCATCGGACGTCCAGGCCGGTCGCCCGTTGCATCGCGATCCGCTCGTGGGCGGCGAGCTCGTCGGCTGGCGAGACGGCCACGATCACGTAGCCGCGCCCGACGAACCCCGAGTCGGTGCCGTAGCGTTCCCGCTGGTGTCCGTAGAAGTCGATCGACCATTGGCCCAGTCGCACGCTGTCGGGGGCGCCGCCCTGCGCGCGCACCATGCCGGCGGCCCTGCTCGAGGCGCCGGCACCCGCGACCTCGCGCTCCAGCACGAGTACGCGCTTCGCGCCGGCCTCCCGCGCGAACACCGACGCCCAGCCGCCGACCGTGCCGGCGCCGACGATCACGACATCCGCGGCCTCTCGCATCTCGGGTGCGAACCCTAGCGTGTCGTGGGGCGAACGGGTACCCGATGGCGACTACGCTGCGCACGATGGAACCGACGCCCACACGGCTCGACCGCCGAACGATCCGTGGCGAGATCCTCGTCGTGCTGGCGGTGTCGGTGCTGGCGAGCGCGGCCTACGCGATCGTGTCGCTGTTCGAGGCGCCGCTCGAAGGAACCGTGGTGGCGGCCGCCGACCAGAGCCCGTTGTTCGCCAACCAGCTGATCGGATTCGTCTTCGGGCTGGCGCCGGTCGCGCTCGTGATCCACCTGCTCCATCGCGACGGCGAGGGCGTCGGATCGATCGGGCTGTCGTGGGACGATGGCCGCCGCGACCTCGCACGGGGGCTCGCGTTGTTCGCGGTGGTCGGGCTCGTCGGGCTCGGGATCTACCTGGGAGCGGTCGCGCTCGGCGTGAATCGCTTCGTCGTGCCCGCGCCACCCCCAGGGCATTGGTGGACGTGGCCGGCTCTGTTCATGAACGCGACCGGGGCCGCGCTGTTGGAAGAGGTCGTGGTGCTCGCGTACCTCGTCACGCGACTGCGGCAGCTGGCCTGGTCGCCGGCCGCGATCGTCGCGGCGAGCGCGTTGCTGCGCGCGTCCTACCACCTGTATCAGGGCTGGGGCGGGTTCCTCGGCAACCTGTTGATGGGTGCGTTGTTCGCGCTGCTGTTCCTGAGATGGCGCCGGGCCTGGCCGTTCGTCATCGCGCATCTGTTACTCGACGCGGTCGCCGCCGGCGGGTGGCTGCTGTTCCGAGAGCACCTGCCCGGCGCGTAGGTCTTCGCAGGCTTCCTCGTCGCGATGCGCGACCGGGGCCGGGCGCCGGAGTAGCATCGCCCCGATGACGAGCGTCGTGGACCACCTGCTGTCGCAGCCGGTGCCGTTCGTGGTCCTGCCGGCGCCGCGCGCACGCACGGTGCGTGAGGCCGCTGCCCAGCACGACGTCGATCTTCGGGAGCTCGTTCGCACCGACGTGATCGTCACGAGCACGGGCCCCGTGTATCTGGCCGTGCCCGCAGGTCGCGCGCTCGATGTGACGCTCGCACGGTCCGCCGTGGGCGAGTCGGACTCGCGGATGGCGACGCATGCGGAGATCCGCGCGTTCGTGCCCGGGTGCGAGGTGGACGGGTTGCCGCCCCTGTCGCAGTTCCTGATCGCGCCGGTGTTCGTCGATACGACGATCGCCGAGCTCGATCAGGTGGTGTTCCCCGCGGGCCGGACCTCGACCCTCATATGCATGCAGCGCGCCGACCTGTTCAACGAACAGCCCGTCACGGTCGCGAGGCTCACGAACGGGGATCCGGCGCTCGCGTCGATCGTTGCGCCGTCGCGGCGCCTCGTGCTGACCGACCAGGAGCTGGTGCCGTTCCACCTGCAGGCGGGCGGCGGTCGCCCCAAGGTCGTCGCCTGAACCCCCCTACTGCAGCTCCCGTGGGAACTCGCGTTCCCAGCGTCGTCGGAACCGCTCCCGCCCGTCTTCCTCGGCCGTGAGCTCGATCGAAACGCGGTAGGTCTCTGCGTCGGAGTCGACCCGTACGCGCGAGGCGGTCCGAACGGTCGACTCGGGGAATCCGATCTCGAACTCGCCCTCGCCCTCGGCGAACGCGACGCCGGGATCGTCGGGGGAAACGCCAACAACGCCCTCGTATCGGTCTCGGTAGGCGGGGCTGCCATCCTCGGCCGGCGATGCGCCGCCGTAGCCGGTGCGCGCCACGTGCATGCCGGCGTCTCGTTCGACCTCCCAGCGCCACCAGTCGTCCTCGGTGCTGCCGGTGTCCGACTGCCGGCCCACGACCGGGCGAACGCTCGGCGGGTCGGAGATCGGGGGTGGGCCGTCCAGCACCGGGAGTTCGAGGCTGGCGTCGGCCCGATCGAAGGCAAGCGTCGTCGCGTACGGAGGCGGCCATGCGTTCGGCCAGTCGGCGCCGGCGAGATCGAGGCGGATCCGGTGGCCGGCCTCGACGGTCCACGCGATCGCCTCCAACTCCAGCTCGAGGTCGATCGGGTCGCCGGGTGTCACGGCGCGGGGCACGGCGTTCGAGTCGCGGTGCGCCAGGTTGACCATGCCGCGGACGACCAACGAGGAGGCCCCGTCGGGGAAGACGTCGGTGATCTTCGCCGACAGGTAGGCGGTGGGGCGGTTGCAGGTGAGCCGGATCCGAAGGCGCGGATGCCCGAACAGCTCCAAGTCCTCGTCGAGCGGGTCCCACGTGTAGGTCAGCGACAGCGCCTCGTCGGGGCGCTGGTCCGCCGACTGGCCCCACGGCAGGTTGCCCGCGCACGAGATCCACGCGGTGGCGCCGACGTGACCGACCACGGTGAGCTCGTCGCCCGTGTTGCCCCCGGTGGCCAGTCCGCCCGCCTCGGCGTCGGTGAGCGACAGCACGCGCGGGCGCAGGCGCGAGGGAGGCCAGGTGGACTCGTATCGCCAGGCGCCGCGGACGTCGCTGCGCAACGGATCGGGTGCGGTGGAGCGCTGCTGGTACACGACGATCGGCGGCTCCCGATCGACGCCGTTTTCGATCCCCTTGAGCCAGCGATCGAACCAGCGGATCAACTCGGCGGTGAAGTCGATGTTGGGACCGGGCCGGCAGCTCTCCGGCGCGCCGTGCGACCACGGCCCGAGCAGCAGCCGCGTCGGCGCCTGCATCCGCGGGAGAGAGCGAAGCGCGATGTTCGTGTAGCCGTCCGACCAGCCGGCGACGATCATCGTCGCCGCCCGGATCCGCTCGATGTCCTCGCGCACGGACCCGTAGCGCCAGTAGGCGTCGCGATGCTGGTGTTCGAGCCACGTCAGGAGCCACGGCTCGGTCGCCTCCAGTCGACGCTGCCATTCGTCGCGCCAGTCCTCGCCCCACACCGACGGCACCGGCGGCAGCGCGTTCATCGCGACCATGTACGTCGGGTAATCCACGATGTCGAGCTGCTTCAGCGCTCCCCCGTAGTAGTGGACGTCGTCGCCGTAGCGATCGTCCGACGCGAAGATCGGCACGATCGCCTTGAGCGCCGGTGGTTGCTCGATCGCCGTCTGCAGCGAGTTGAACCCGCCGTAGCTCGTGCCGAACATGCCGACGGCGCCGCTGGACCACGGCCGGGTCGCCAGCCAATCGACCACGGCGACCAGATCGCTCCTCTCGGCGGCCGAATACTCATCGGTGGCCACGCCGCCCGACGAGCCGGTGCCCCGGATGTCGAGCCGGCACACCGCGTACCCGGCGTCGGCGATGGAGCCGTAGTACCGGGAGGAGGACGTCGCATCGTCCTTGCGATAGGGGAGGGCCTCCATCACGGCCGGCCACTGCCCGGCATCCGCATCCGCGTCCGGGAAGAACAGCGTGGCGGACAGACCGACCCCGTCGGTCATCGTGATCCGTGCCTGCTCGCGTCTGGACATGCGTCGGCGAAGCCTACCGGGTCAGATCCACGCGCGGAACCAAACGATCGATCGAACGTGCAGATCGCTGATGCGACCGGCGGTCAGGATCGGCCAGAACCACGCGAACGTGATCACGACTGCGATCGCGTAGACCCACACGAACGGTCGGTATACGTGCGCCGTCGAGATCGCGGGGTCGCCGGTGTCGGGATGCAAGGCGACCTCGCCGGTGTCGGGCTCTCGCACGACGATCGTCGCGTCCGACGCCTCGCGTAGCACGTAGGTCACACCCAGCACCATGAACGGCGTGAGCGGCAGTACGTAGAAGAAGAACGTGGGCCGCCCGATCAGGAACCACGGCAGGTATTGGCCCAGCAATGCGATCGTCAGGAAGCCCGCGCGCCAATCGCGCAGACGCCGCCACGCCAGCGCGACGAACGGGATCGCGACGACGTTGCCCCAAAACAGGAACGGGTTGCCGATCGCGAGGACCTGCTCGGTGTCGGGCCCGTAATCCTTCACGTAGAAGCTGATCGGCCGCAGGAGCAGGATCCACTTCCACGCCCTCGCGTAGTACGGGTGGGTCGGCGTGAGGAGCTGGGTGTCTGGATCCAGCTTGGTCCACTCGATCCCGTTGCGGTGGAAGCGCCAGGTCTCACCTATGTTCTTGACCCAGACGTGCCAATCCCACCCGAAGTGGTGCATCCACGGCGCCCACGTGAGCAGGTACACGGCGATCGGCGTGAGGACGAGCGCGAGCACGATGCCGAAGGACTCGCGGCCGAAGGCTCGCCCGAACGCGCCCGGCCACCCGATCGCGCCGCGGTGCCGTCGAGAGGTCTCCCAGATCATCGCGATCAACAGCACGGCGAACAGCGCGAACGCGCCCGACCATTTCACGGCCATCCCGGCGCCGAGCGCTGCCCCGGCCGCGAAGCGCCACGGTCGCCACACCGGCGACACGACGGGTGCGGGCGCGGCCGGATCGACCGAGGGGTCGTCGTGCGGGATGGGCGCCGCCACCGCGTCGGCGGCGCCCTGGCGACGCTCCAGCCATCGTCGGTCCAGCAGGACGAACAGGAACCCGAGCAGGATCCAGAACTCCAGGTGCACGTCGAGCAGGCCCGTTCGGGACATCACCACGTTCAGGTTCTCGACCGCGATCAGCAGCCCGGCGGCGAACGTCCACACGGCAGAGCCGAACAACAGCTGCGCGATCACCGCGGTGAGCAGCACCACCGCGGTGCCGGCCACGGCGGAGGAGAATCGCCAGCCGAACTCGCGCATCCCGAACGTCTTGATGCCCAGGGCGATCTCCCACTTGCCCAGCGGGGGGTGCACCCAGGAGCCGACGTCCCACTTGCGGTCCCGCCAGTACTTCTCGTCGTCGGACTCGACGGTGCAGGTCTTGTTGGACCACCCGAGCAGGATGCACCCGGCTTTCGGGTAATAGACCTCGTCGAAGACGTAACCGTCCGGATGGCTGAGGTGGGCGAACCGGATCCCCGCGGCAAGGATCGTGACGGCGATGACGGCCACGACGGGGCGATTGAGTCGCGACACCAGCGCACGCACGGAGCCAGGGTACCCGGGCCCGCGGCGTCGACGGCCAAGCCGTTCGGGCTCAGTCTGCGAGCACGCGGCGGATCAGTTCAGCGGTGGCGCGAAGGTCATCTTCCGGCAGGGGTGGGTACTCGACGCTGGACACGAGCACGGCGCCGTTCGGCAGGAGGGTCTCGACGGCCTCGCCCTTGAACATCCAGTCGCTGAGCGCGTCGCCCTGGCGGTGCGGCGCGAGCAGCAGATGCAGGTGCGGGATGCCCGATCCGAACACGTACACGTAGATCTGCTCGGCGCCTGTCGCGTCCCGCAACGCAGCGGTGCACCGGGCGAGCACGTCGCCCATCGTCTGGGCTTCCTCCCCGTCCACGGCCGTGATGGCCACGATATGCCGGCGCGGCTCCAGGTAGGAGAACCCGAGCACCTCGGCGGACAGGCTGGTCGTCAAGCGCCACCGCTCATCGCTCCACACCTCGATCCGGTGGAGCTCCGGGTCGCCCTCGGTACCGCGACATGCGGGGCAATCCGGGAAGCGCATCATCGTGGACGATCCCTGCGACGTCGGACGAACTGCAGCCCCTGGTACACGTCCGTGATCGACGCGCTCTTGTTGTCGACGAGTCCGGCGTCCAGGCCGATCCGCTGCACGAGGTCGAAGTCGACGTCGGTGTCGGTGCGGGCGGCCTTCTTCGGCCAGGCGATCCACAGCCGACCAGCGGGCGTGATCGAACGCGCGAGCGCCTCGAATCGACGGCGGAGCTCACCCGCACGGGTGAAGAACGCCACGACGACGTCGAGATCGCGGCCCGCGCGCGTGAGGAACGTCACCCCGTCGGGCATCGGCGAGAGAGAGGTCAGTGCGGTGTCGAACCGGTCGGGCGCGGCGAGCATCCGCACTCGATCGCCCTCGCGGATCCCGAGCTTCTTCCACAGGGGCGTGGCCGAGTAGTCCTTGTGGTCGTTCGCCATGGATCGCACCAGCCTATCCGCGTCGCTGCGTCGACGTGCGACCATCGGGGGATGCGGGGAGTGTTGTACGTGGTGGGAACGCCGATCGGCAATCTCGGCGATCTCAGCGAGCGCGCTCGCGCCACGCTCGCCGACGTCGACCTCGTCGCCGCTGAGGACACGCGCCGCACGGGCCGGCTGCTGCACGGTCTCGGGATCCGCGTGCCGATGCTGTCGCTGTTCGAAGGCAACGAGCGTGAGCGCACGCGCGAGGTGGTGACGCATCTGCTCGACGGGCGTTCGGTCGCGCTGGTGTCCGACGGCGGTATGCCCCTCGTGTCCGACCCCGGCTACCGGTTGGTCTCGGCGTGCGCACAGGAACGCATCGAGGTGCAGGTCGTGCCGGGGCCTTCCGCCGTGCTGGCTGCGCTCGTGGTGAGCGGCCTGCCGACGGATCGCTTCGCGTTCGAGGGGTTCCCCCCGCGCAAGGCGGGGGAGCGCAGGGCGCGCTTGGCCGGCCTCGCGCGCGATCCGCGCACGCTCGTGTTCTTCGAATCGCCGCGGCGCACGGCGACCTTCCTGCGGGATCTGGCTAACGCGATGGGGGATCGGCGCGTGGCGCTGTGCCGCGAGCTGACGAAGCTGCACGAACAGGTCCTGCGCGGCTCGATCACGGAGGTGCTCGCCCAGCTCGGCGACGACGACCACCCACTACGCGGGGAGGTCGTCGTCGTGGTCGAGGGGGATCGGGAGGGCCCCGGCGTCGACATGGACGAGGTCCTCGCGCAGGCGCGCTCCGCCGTGGCGGCGGGTGGCCGCAAGCGGGATGTCGCCCACGAGGTCGCCGCCCGTCACGGGGTCTCCGCCAACGAGCTCTACCGGGCGCTGTTGAACGAACCCCGTGACGCCGGCCGGTAGCATGAGCCCACGATGGGCCGCGACGTCTTCTACATCACGACTCCGATCTACTACGCCAACGACGTGCCCCACATCGGGCACGGATACAACGCCGTCGCCACCGACTTCATCGCGCGCTACCACCGGCTGCGAGGCGAGGCGGTCTTCCACCTCACGGGCACCGACGAGCATGGCCTCAAGGTGGCTCGTGCTGCCGAAGCCAACGGCGTGACGCCCAAGGAGTGGGTCGATCAGCTCGAGCCCCGATGGCGCGAGGTCTGGGCCGGGGCGGACATCGCGTACGACGACTACATCCGCACCACCGAGCCGCGCCATCACGCGGCCGTGGCGAAGATCCTGCAGGCCGTGTACGACAACGGTCACGAGGACATCTATCTCGGGCACTACGAGGGGCTGTACTGCGTGCCGTGCGAGGCCTACTACGTCGAGGCCGATCTCCTGCCCGGTGGCTTGTGCCCGGTCCACGAACGCCCCGTCGAGACCCTGCGCGAGGACA
>DATECH010000092.1:0-9836 GCA_035287005.1 Actinomycetota bacterium
TGACGGCGCCGTGGTGTTCGCCATGGGTGGCTGCTGTGCCATGCTGCCCGGAGCCCTGGCCGGCGCCCGCCGCACCTTCGGCCGTGTCGCATTGGCCTATCTCGACGGGCATCTCGACATCTACGACGGGCGGACCTCACCGACCGGCGAAGCCGCGGACATGCCGATCTCGGTGATCCTCGGGCGGGGTCCCGCTGCGTGGGTGGAGGTGGCAGGCGATACGACGCAGCCCGCCGACGTGACGTTGCTCGGTCCGCGCGACCTCGAGGACGCGCTCACCTACGGCCACCCGCACCCCGACGCGATCCCGGGGTTGACGTTGGTGGATGCGGACGGGGTCCGCCGTGATGGGGCTGCCCTCGTGGGACGGGAGGTCGCCGATCGTGTCGGTCGCGATCCCGGTCGCCTCTGGGTCCATCTCGACGTCGATGTCCTCGACGAAGCGGTGTTCCCCGCGACCGATTACCTCTCGCCCGATGGGCTCGATCTGATGCAGCTGACCGATCTGCTCGGTCCCCTGCTCCGCTCACCGGCGCTCGTCGGGTTCTCGGTCGGCTGCTACAACCCGGACAAGGACCCGGACGGCTCCTGTGGCCGGGCGCTCGCCGACGTGTTTCGAGTCGCGATCGGCGACAGCGTGGGGTCGCCCGAGTGACGATCCCGGAGAACCTCGCCAACCGCGATCTGGACTCGTCGATCCTGGAGCCTGTCTCCGAGCCACCGGCGCGGGCGCAGGTCGTCATCGTCGGCGGCGGCGTGATCGGCGCGTCGATCGCGTACCACCTGACGGAACTCGGGATCACCGACGTGGTTGTCCTGGAGCGCACGCGCTTGACGGGCGGCACCACCTGGCATGCCGCGGGGCTCGTCTCGCAGGTCCGGGGCACCCACGCGCTGACCGAGCTGTCGCGCATCAACGCCTCCCTGTACGCGGCGCTGCCCGCGGAGACCGGCGTGGAGACCGGGTTCCGCCGCGTGGGGTCGCTGACGGTCGCACGCACGCCCGGGCGCATGCAGGAGCTGCTGAGCGCCGCCGACATGCACCGGGAGTTCGACGTGGAGGCGCGCGTCCTCGAGCCCGCGCAGGTCAAGGACTGGTGGCCGATCGCGGTGGTCGACGACCTGGTTGGCGCGATCGTCGTGCCGACCGATGCCACCGTGAACCCGGGCGACGCGACGCTCGCGCTCGCCAAGGGCGCCCACGATCGTGGCGCCGTGTTCGCGTTCGACGTGACGGTAACCGGCTTCCGCATGAGCGGGGGAGCGGTGACCGGGGTCGAGACCGACAAGGGCACGATCGAGGCCGATACGGTGGTGCTTGCCGCCGGATTGTGGACCTCCGAACTTGCCAGGCTCGCCGGCACGTCGGTCTCGCTCTACCCGGCCGAACATGTGTGGGTGATGACCGAGCCCGTCGAGGGTGCCGAGGAGCGGTTCCCGATCCTGCGCGATCTCGACGGGTACTTCTACGCGCGTCACCACGGCGGGTCGCTGGTGGTGGGCGCGTTCGAGCCGAAGGGCAAACCGAGGCTTCCGAGCGGCATCCCCACCGACGGCTTCACGGAGTTCGGTGATGACTGGGAGCACTTCGCGCCGGTGCTGGCGGCCGCACGAGAACGGCTGCCGGTGCTCCGCGACGTCGGCTTCAAGCACTACCTTCGCGCGCCCGAGAGCTTCACGCCCGACGCGAACTTCCACATCGGCGAGTTCCCCGAGGTGAAGAATCTGTTCGTATCGGCCGGATTGAACTCGCAGGGCATCATCTACGGGCCCGGGGTCGGCAAGGCGCTCGCCGAGTGGATCGTCGAAGGACGCCCGACGATGGACCTGGCCGAGGTCGACATCGCACGGATGGGCCGCTGGGCGAACAACCGAACCTGGCTGCACGACAAGACGCAGGAGACGCTCGGGCGGCTGTACGCGATGCACTGGCCGGCGCTGCAGTCGGACTACGGACGAGGGGTGCGCCGTTCGCCGCTGCTGCCGCAGTTGCGCGCGGCCGGCGCCGCCGTCGGCGAGGCCGCAGGCTGGGATCGCGCGGCCTGGTTCGAGCCGCGCGCGACCGCCGACCCGCTATGGATCTACGACTTCGACCGGCCGTCGTGGTTCACGCACGTCGGTGACGAGATGAAGGCGACCCGCGAGAACGTCGCGCTGTACGACCTCTCGACGTACGCGAAGTTCATCGTGCAGGGACCGGAGGCACTGGCCGGGCTTCAGCATCTGTGCACCTCCAACGTCGACGTGCCGATCGGACGCGTTGTGTACACGCTGCTGTGCAACCAGCGCGGCGGCATCGAGATGGACCCGACCGTGACGCGCCTTGCAGAGGATCGCTTTCTGGTGCTGGCGCCGACGCTGTATCAGCGGCGCACCGAGATGCTGCTGCGGAATGGCTTGCCGAGGGGCGCGACCGTCACCGACGTGACCAGCGGCTACGCGACGCTGCATCTGGCCGGTCCGAACAGCCGCGCGGTGCTCGGCGAGCTGACCGATCAAGACCTGTCGAACGAGGCGTTCCCGTTCCTGTCGTCGCGAGAGATCGACCTTGGGTGGGCGAAGGCGACGGCGCTGCGGGTGTCATTCACCGGCGAGCTCGGCTGGGAGCTGCTGGTACCGACCGAGTTCGTCGCCGACGTCTACGACAAGGTGATCGCGGCCGGTGCGGCGCACGGATTGCGGCAAGCGGGCGCCTTCGCGTTCGACGGCCTGCGATTGGAGCGTGGCTTCCGCTCGTGGGGCCACGACATCGGCGTGCCCGACGATCCGTTCGCCGTGGGGCTGGGGTTCGCGGTGCGCCTCGACAAGGGCGAGTTCGTCGGTCGGAACGCACTCGCCATACTGAAGGATGCGCCACGCGAACGCGAGCTGGTAAGCGTGAAGCTTGAGGACCCGGAACCGATGTTGTGGCACGGCGAGCCGGTCGTGATCGGCAAGGAGCGGATCGGGCACGTCACGAGCGGCGCGTACGGTCACCACCTGCGCGCAGCGGTCGGCCTCGCGTGGGTCCACGGCGACGTCGCCGCCGATCTCCCCGTTTCGGTGGAGGTGCGGGGCACGAGGGTGCGGGCCACGATCAGTCGCGAACCGTTCTACGACCCAACGGGCGCGAAGCTGCGCGACGTGTCAGCGACGCGACGCGTCTAGACGTCGGCGGTCGACCCGATCAACCGCGTCGCCACATCGGTGCAGATGTCGAACATCCGCTGTGGGGTCATCACCGTATCGTTGAGCATGACCTGGATCGCGAGGCCGTCCATCATCGCGCCGAACTGCATCGCGAGGTCGTCGGCGTCGGGGCCCTCGCTCGGGAACTCGCCGGTCTGGCGACCGTAGCGGATCACCTCGGCGATCGACTGCACCCAGCGGCGGTCGAGCATCTCACGTTCCTTCGCCATCTCGGGGTCGCGGAGTGCGCGCACCCAGATCTCGAGCCACAGCGCCCATTCGTCGAGAAGGTCGTACTCGGGCAGCAGCCCGGGCACCGACAGCTCGATCACGCGCGACAGTCGCTCCTTGGCCGCGGGCATCTTGCGCAACTCGCGCGCCGTCCGCAGGTAGAACTGGTCGTTCGCGTAGGTGAGCGCCTCGGCCAGCAGCCGGTCCTTGGACTCGAAGTAGTAGAGGATCAGACCCGGCGACACACCGCACACGTCCGCGATGTCCTGGATCCGCGTTTCGGCCAGACCGCGGTCGGTGATCACCCGCGACGCCGCCTCCAGGATCTCCTGGTGGCGGTCCCGCTGAGGCTTCTGACGTGTCTTCGTACTCATCCGCACTCCTGAATATCGGGCAAACCGGGCAAATCTTTGAGGGTTGGATTGACCCGTCGTTCAACGCACTGTACCCGTTTGACCTGCAACGTCAAGCCCGAGGACCTCCGCCGGGGCGAGTTGACTGGTCGTTCAGTCAGGGTCCATGATACTGGCCTCAACTCAGGGGAAGGATCCAACGCATGGCCTCGAACGTCTACGACGCGATCATCATCGGCGGCGGCCACAACGGCCTCACGAGTGGCGCCTACTTCGCCCGGGAGGGCGCGCGGACCGTGGTGCTGGAAGGCCGCCACAAGACCGGCGGTGCGGCCGACACGAGCGCTCCGTTCGCCGATCACCCCGACATCAACGTCACGACCTACTCCTACGTCATGTCGCTGATGCCACCGACGATCATCAAGGAGCTCAAGCTCAAGCAGTTCGGCTACGACGTCACGCCGTTCGGTCCGTACTTCCAGGCCTTCCCGGACGGGCGCGCGATCACCGTCTACGCCGACGACCACCAGAAGAGCTATGACTCGATCGCACAGTTCTCGAAGAAGGACGCCGACACCCTGCCGAAGTGGGAAGAGTGGCTCAAGGGCGTCTCCGACGTGCTCGGGCCGCTGCTGCTGCAGGTGCCGCCGCACGTCGGGTCGATGAAGCCCGGCGACCTGCTCAAGACCGTGCAGTCGGCGTGGAAGATGCGCAAGCTCGGCGAGCGCGGCGTCGGCGACGTGACGCGGCTATTCACGATGTCGGTCACCGATCTGCTGAACGACTGGTTCGAGTCCGACGCGATCAAGGCGATGTTGACCGTCAACGGCGTGATCGGCACGTGGGCCGGCCCCGACGAGCCCGGCACCGCGTACGTGATGCTGCACCACTCGATCGGCGACGTCGGCGACGGGCACCTCGGCTCGTGGGGTTTCCAGCAAGGCGGCATGGGCGCGGTCAGCGACTCGATCCGCAAGGCCGCGGAGGCGTTCGGCTGCGAGATCCGCACGAACGCGAAGGTGAAGAAGATCCTCGTGCGCGGCGGTCGCGCGGTCGGCGTTGCGCTGGAGGACGGTACCGAGTTGCGCGCGCCGGTCGTCGTCACGACGGTGCACCCGAAGATCGGGTTCCTCGATCTGATCGATCGTCACGAGCTGCCCGCCGATTTCGTGTGGGACATCGAGCGGTGGAAGACCCGCAGCGGCGTCGTCAAGGTGAACGTCGCGATCAGCGAGCTGCCGAACTTCACCTCGATGCCCGGTACCGAGCAGCAGCCGCACCACACCGGGTCGGTCGAGCTGTGCCTGAGCCCGCAATACGCGGAGCGGGCGTTCCAGGACGCGCACATGGAGCGCAAGCCCGCGACTGCGCCGTTCGTGGACGGCACGATCCCGACCACGCTGGACAAGAAGCTCGCGCCCGAGGGCACGCACGTGTTCTCGATGTTCTCGCAGTGGGTTCCCGACGACTGGAACACCGAGCCGCACTACGAGGAGCTCGACGCCTACGCCCAGCGCATCTTCGACGGGTACAACGACCTCGCGCCCAACTTCCGCGACTCGATCATCGACTACCAGGTGATCGGGCCCTACGACATGGAGCAGGACCTCGGGCTGATCGGCGGCAACATCTTCCACGGTGAGTTGTCGGTGGATCAGCTGTTCCACATGCGGCCGGCGCCGGGGTACTCGGATTACCGCACGCCGCTGCGTGGTCTGTACCACGGGTCGTGCGCCACGCATGCGGGTGGCGGCGTGAACGGCATCCCCGGCTGGCAAGCCTTCAATATGGCCAAGAAGGACAAGGCGCTGGGGAAGAAGTAGGGCGTGACAGAGGAGCCTTCGCGCGCACGCGACGACCGGACCGCCATCCAGCGCATGCTGGAGGCGCGTTCGGTCGCGGTCGTGGGCGCTTCGATCAAGCCGGGCTCGCTCGGCGAGGCGATGATGGCCGAGCTGCGGCGCGGCGGGTTCGACGGCGCCGTGTACCCCGTGAACCCCGGCTACGAGGAGATCGCCGGGTACCGGTGTTACCCCTCCATCCTCGAGGTGCCCGAACCGGTCGACCTCGCGATCCTCGGCGTGGCCAACGCCCGGATCGAGCAGGCGCTCGCCGACGCGGCCACGGCCGGCGCCGCCAGCGCGGTGACGTTCTCCTCGCTCTACGAGGAGCCGGGCGAGGGTCCCGACCTGCGCGAGCGCCTGCGCGCGATCGCGGACGCGCACGGCATGGCGATGTGCGGCGGCAACGGCATGGGCTTCCTGCACCAGGAGTCCCACCTGCGCGCGACCGGGTTCCTCACGCCGGAGCACCTGCGGCACGGACCCGTGACGTTCCTGTCGCACAGCGGCTCGGCGTTCTCCGCGATCGCCTTCAACGACCGCGGGATCGGCTTCAACCTGCTCGTGTCCAGCGGCCAGGAGGTCGTGACCACGCAGGCCGACTACATGGAGTACGCGCTCGGTCTCGAGAGCACCCGCGTCCTCGCGCTGTTGCTGGAGACGGTTCGCGATCCCGAGAGGTTCCGGGCACAACTCGCCCGGGCCGCAGAGATCGACATCCCGGTGCTCGCGATGAAGGTGGGGCGCACCGAGGGTTCCCGTGCGATGGTGACCGCGCACTCGGGCGCGCTGGCGGGCGAGCACGGCGCCTACGAGGCGCTGTTCGCCGAGCACGGCGTGCACGAGCTGCGCACGCTCGACGAGATGGCCGACACCATGGAGCTGTTCTCAGCCCCGCGCCGCGTGCGCGGCGGCAGCGGGATCGCCAGCGTGCACGACAGCGGTGGCGAGCGGGCGATGTTCGTCGACCTAGCGTCCGATCTGGACGTGCCCTTCGCGCAGGTCGGCGAGGTGACCATGTCGAAGATCCGCGATCTGCTGGACCCGGGGATGGACGCGGCGAACCCGCTCGACGCGTGGGGCACCGGCATCGACGCCGACGCGATCTTCCTCGGATCGTTCGCGGCGTTCGCCGAGGATCCCGAGGTGAGTGTGAGCGTGTTCTGCGTCGACATGACGCACCAGGGCGAGCCGTACAACGAGGGCTACCTGCAGATCGCGATCGACAGCTTCGAGGGGACCGGCAAGCCCTTCTGCGTGCTGTCCAACCTTGCGAGCGCCGTGTCGCTCGAAGAGGCCCGGTTCCTGCGGGACCGCGGCGTGCCCGTGCTGGAGGGAACCGACAGCGGCCTGCGGGCCCTGCGGCATCTGCTGGCGGATGCGGCGTTCCGGGCTCGGCCCGCGGCGATCGCGCCGGCGCCGGTGGACGACGCGGTGCGCGTCCGCTGGCGTGAGCGCCTCGCGAGCGGGAGGGAACTCACGGAGTTGGACGGGCTGTCGCTCCTCGCCGACTACGGCGTGCCCGTCGTGGCCGCGCGGGTAGCGTCGACGGCCGATGACGCGGTCGACGCGGCCGATGCGATCGGCTACCCGGTCGTGCTCAAGACGGCCGCTCCCGGCGTCAAACACAAGTCGGACGTCGGCGGGGTGCACGTCGGGCTCGCGGACGGCGAGGCGGTGCGCGCGGCCTACGACGATGTTGCAGGCCGGCTTGGGCCCGACGTCGCGGTGGCCGCGATGGCTCCCGCGGGGGTGGAGGTCGCGCTGGGGATCGTGCGCGACCCGTCGTTCGGGCCGCTCGTGCTCGTGGCGGCCGGCGGCGTGCTCGTGGAGCTGCTGAAGGATCGTTCGCTGGCGCTCCCACCGTTGGATGGCGCGGCCGCGCGCCGGCTGATCGACGGGCTGCAGATCCGCCCGATCCTCGCCGGCGTGCGTGGCACGGCCGCGGCCGACGTCGATGCGCTCGCGCAGGCGGTGGCGCGCCTGTCGGTGGTCGCTGCGGATCTCGGCGACCTCGTCGACGCGTTCGACGTGAACCCCGTCATCGTCGGTCCCAAGGGTTGCGTCGCGGTCGACGCGCTCGTCGAGCCCGCTCGGTAAGGGCCCCGGGTACGCTGCGGGCATGATCCGCGATCCGCTCGCTGCGTACCCGGGCTCCGTCGTGCTCGACGGAGGACTGGCCACCGAGCTCGAGGAACGAGGGGCGGATCTCCGCGACCCGCTGTGGTCCGCGCGCGTATTGGTCGAGGATCCCGGCCGGATCGTGGACGTGCATCGAGCGTACGTGGACGCCGGGGCCGATGTGTTGATCAGCGCCAGCTATCAGGCCAGCTTCGAAGGGTTCGCGGCTCGCGGTTTCGACCAGTCGGCAGCAGCCTCGCTGTTGCGGCGAAGCGTCGAGCTGGCTCGTGACGCGGCGGCTACCGTCGAACGCCCGGTGCTGGTCGCTGCGTCCGTCGGTCCGTACGGCGCGGTGCTGGCGAACGGTGCCGAATACACCGGCGACTACGGCCTCGGTGACGCAACCGCTGCGCGTGCGGCGCTGCGCGCGTTCCATCTGCCCCGCGCCGAGGCGCTCGCCGATGCCGCGCCCGATCTGCTCGCGATCGAGACGATCCCGTCGCTCGTTGAGGCCGAGGCGCTCGTCGAGGTGCTCGAGACGCTCGGCGACGTCCCGGCGTGGGTCAGCTTCTCGTGTCGCGACGAAGCGCACCTGAGCGACGGCACCAGGATCGCCGACGCCGTCGACGTCGTCGCCTCGTGCTCGCGGGTCGTGGCGGTCGGCGTCAACTGCACTCCACCCGCGTTCCTTCCCGACCTCCTGGGCGTCGTTGTGGGGCGGACATCGAAGGCTCTCGTGGCCTACCCCAATCGCGGCGCGACCTGGGACGCGGGCACGAAGACCTGGACCGGCGACGCCGTGCCCGGCGGCTTCGGTCCGCTCGCGCTCGAGCTGCGCGACGCGGGCGCGAGGCTGATCGGCGGCTGCTGCGGTACGCGCCCGGCCGACATCGCCGACGTCCTGAACGCCGTACGTTCGGCCCGCTAGGCGCCGACGCGCTCGACGTCGTCGAGGCGAGCGAGCGCGGCCACCGCGCCCTTGCGCACGTAACAGGCTCGAGCGGCCTCGATCGCCGCCAGCGCCTCCTCGTACTTCCCGGAGCGACGCAGGACGTGCGCCAGATCCTCGTTGGCCCAGCCTGTGAACAGGAGGAAGTCGCTCTCGCTGCCGAGGCGTGCTGCCTCTCGCGCCAGCTGCTCGGCCGAACGGAGGTCCCCACGGTCGGCGAGCACCTTCGCCCGGGCGGCACGCCAGCCCATCTCGGCGGCGACGTCGTCTGGCGCGGAGGCGCCCTCGGCGAGTTGGGTCGCGAGCATGGCCTCGTCGCCGCGGCCCTGTCGCCACAACGCCTCCGCGAGCAGGCAGGCCGCCGACGAGAGGTAATTCTTGGAGCCCATCCCCTGCAGGGATTCCACGGCCGGCCGGACGATCTGCTCCGCTGCGGGGGCGTCACCGGCGAGCCGCATCGCCAGCGCGGCGTACATGCGCACCGAGGCGCCCCACAGCTCCGCCCCGAGCTCCGTCGCTCGCTCGAGCGCGTCCCGGCACGCCCGCTGCGCCTCCTCGTGGCGGCCGAGCATCGCCAGCACTACGCCGAAGGAGGACAGCAGGTTCGGGTTCGGACGGTCGGCGCTCGCGAGCGCATCCTCGACGACCGCAAGGCACCGCTCGGCCGGCAGGCTGCCGATCGCGCCGCCGCCGGTGGTGAGCTCGCCCAGCTCCCGCCGGTCGCCGACGTCGCGCGCATGGTGCCGAGCCGCGACGTACATCTCGGCGGCGTCCTCCTGCCGACCTCGCCACGTCAGCATGTCGCCGAGGAATCGATGCGCCCGCGCAAGCCCGGCGACGTCACCGGCGGCCTGCAAGGCTGCGATCGCGTCCGCAGCGAGCTGCTCGTGGGCGCCCGTGTCCAGCTCGGTGTGCCGGAACTCGACCTGGAGGTCCGCCTGCTCGATACGCAGACGCCACGTCATCGCGTCGTCGCCGAGCGCCTCGGCCGCCGCGAGCCCGGCCTCGAGGGCTACCTCGGCGTCCTCGTAGCGTCCGGCGTCGACCAGGGACAAGGCCTCGAGCCGGCGCAAGTCCGGCACGGCGGCGTCCCCGGAGGGAAGCAGCGAGATCGCTCGGCCGAGCAGGCTCGCGGCGGCAACGTCTCCCTGCGCTGCCGACCGGCGGCCCGCG
>DATECH010000093.1:0-12671 GCA_035287005.1 Actinomycetota bacterium
CGGCGGCGAGCATCCGCTCGGCGACCACCGCCGTGTGCAGCAGGTCGCCGCGGTACTTCGGGATCAGCTTGCCGACGCTCGGCGCCCCCACCTGGTGGCCGGCGCGGCCGATCCGCTGCAGCCCGCTGGCGACCGAGTTCGGGGCCTCGACCTGCACCACCAGGTCCACCGCGCCCATGTCGATGCCGAGCTCGAGCGACGACGTCGCGACGATCGCCTGCAGACGTCCTCCCTTCAGGGCGTCCTCGACCTCGACGCGCTGCTCGCGGGCGAGCGAGCCGTGGTGGGCGCGGGCGACGTCCTCTTCGGCCAGTTCGTTCAGCTTCGCGGCGAGGCGCTCCGCGCTGCGCCGGTTGTTGACGAACACGATCGTCGAGCGGTGCGCGCGGATCAGCTCCAGCAGCACGGGGTGGATCGCGGGCCAGATCGAGGAGCGGTCGACGCCGCCGCGCTCCTCGGGCGGGCGCCCGACCAAGCTCATGTCGTCGATCGGCACGATCACCTCGAGGTCGAGTTGTTTGCGCACCCCGGCGTCGATCACCGCGACGTCGCGCGGTTGTCCCGGCGCGTCGAACCCGCCGAGGAACCGCGCGATCTCGTCGAGCGGCCGCTGCGTGGCCGACAACCCGATCCGCTGGAACGGCCGCTCGGTGTTGGCGGCCAGCCGTTCGAGCGACAGCATCAGGTGCGCGCCGCGCTTGGTGGCGGCCATCACGTGGATCTCGTCCACGATCACCGTGGTGACGCTTCGAAGCGTCTCGCGCGCCTGCGAGGTGAGCATCAGGTAGAGGGACTCGGGCGTGGTGATCAGGATGTCGGGCGGGTTGCGGAGCATCCGGCGGCGTTCGCGTGGGTCCGTGTCGCCGGTGCGCACACCGACCGTCGGTACGTGGGGGAGCGGGGCGCCGAGGCGCTCGGCCTCCGCCCGGATGGCGACGAGCGGTTCGCGCAGGTTCTTCTCCACGTCCACGGCGAGCGCGCGCAGCGGCGAGATGTACAGCACGCGCGTGCGACGCTCTCGCTCGGGGGGCGGCTCGGCGGCCAGCCGGTCGATCGCCCACAGGAAGGCGGCGAGCGTCTTGCCCGAGCCGGTCGGCGCGAGCAGCAGCGTGTGGCGGCCCTCGGCGATCGCGGGCCAGCCTTGGCGCTGTGCGTCGGTGGGCGCCTCGAACGACGCCTCGAACCAGGCCCGAGCGGCGGGGGAGAACGCGGAGAGGGTCACAACCCTTCTACGCTACCCCGTGATGGTGACACGGTCCCGGTCAGCGCCACCGTTCGCTCGTGCGTGGACTAGCCTTCGTCGGGTGAGGATTCGATGAGCACCGCCGAGGAGCGCTACGCGCGTGCGGCAGACGGCACCTACATCGCCTACCAGGTCGTGGGCGACGGTCCGATCGATATCGCTTGGGCGCCGGATCTGTGGAGCGTCGACGCCTTGTGGCAGGTCCCGAAGTACGCGGCCTGGTTCCGTGCGCTGGGCTCGTTCTCGCGGTTGATCCTGCACGATCGGCGGGCGACCGGCGGATCGAGCCGCAACGTCGACGTGCCGAACATCGAGACGCGGATGTCCGACCTGCGGACCGTCCTGGATGAAGTCGGTGCCGAGCTCCCGGTGCTGGGTGGACAGCTGGAGGGTGGCGCGGTCAACGTGCTGTTCGCGGCGACGATGCCCGAGCGCGTGCGCTCGTTGTTCTGGTGGTATCCGGCGCCGCGCTCGATCGAAGCGCCGGATTATCCCTGGGGCGGCAGCCAAGGCGAGCTGGAGCGCTGGTTGCAGGACATCATCGAGGCGTGGGGCACGCGTACCTACAACGACCCGAGCGAGCCGACGATCGACTGGGGGGTGCTGTCCCGGCAGTCGGCCACGCCCGACGTCGCGGTCCAGCACGAGCTCGTCTGGCGACAAACCGATGTGCGGGCAACCCTGCCATCCGTGCAGGCATCGACCCTGCTGCTCGCCCGTGAGAACGATCGGGAGGCGCTCGAGTATCTGGTCGCGATGATGCCGCGGGCGACCATGCGACTGTTCCCGAACAGCGGCGACAGCATCCCGGCGATCCACGAGCAGGCCGAGGTCCTGCGCGCGATCCGAGGTTTCATCGGTGTGCAGGCCCCGGCTCCCGAACTGGACACGGTGCTCGCGACGGTGCTGTTCACCGACATCGTCAACTCGACCGAACGGCAGTCGTCGCTCGGAGACACGGGGTGGAAGGAGCTCGTCGGGCATCACCACGTGATCGTGCGCGACGCGCTCGTGCGCTGGCGCGGCGTGGAGAACGACACCGCGGGCGACGGGTTCTTTGCGACGTTCGACGGTCCTGCCCGCGCGATCCGGTGCGCCCAGGAGGTGGTGCAGCGTGTGCAAGATCTCGGCATCGAGGTACGTGCCGGCGTGCACACGGGGGAGTGCACGGTGATCGACGGCAAGGTCGGCGGCTTGGGTGTCGTGATCGGCTCCAGGATCGCCGACACTGCCGGGCCGTCCGAGATCCTCGTGTCGCAGACGGTCAAGGACCTCACCGCCGGCTCCGGCCTCACCTTCGAAGAGATCGGCGCATGCGAACTCAAAGGCATCCCCGAACGCTGGCACCTGCACCGCGTCGCGGCCTGATCCGCGACGAGGAGTTCTCTCCCGCCTTGCGCTACTTCGTGAACCGGAAGACGGCCGGCTGTGCGGGATACGTCCCGTACGTACCGAGGTTGATGGAGACCTGCTGGCACGTCTTCGCCATGGACTTCGGCACGTTCCACTTGAACAGGTAGTAGCCGTTGCCCAGGTTCTGCAGCCCAGACGTCTTCTTGCCGTAGGTCTCGATCTCATCCGTTGCGCCGCTCGAGCACGAGGTCACCTGGATGAGCAGGTTCGCGCTCGAGACATCGAGCACCGGCTGGTCGGCTGCGGTCAGACGGAACGTCAGGTCGATCGTCTTGCCGGCCTTGCCGATATTCACCATCCCCGTGTCGACAGGGTGGGCGAACCCAGCGAACGTGTAACCCGGCGAGTACCACCGCACGACCGTTTCACCTGAGTCGTCGGGGAAGGCGCCGCGGAACACCCCGAACTCGCCGGGTTTCATCGGTCCCGGATAGAACTGGTGATCGGTCAGTCGGAACTCCCAGTCACCGGTACCGAGCTCCCACCAGCCCATCGCGAGTGCGCTGAGCAGGTTCGGCTGGACAGGGACGTTCGACGAGCCCGTGACGACCGCGTTGGGCATGTCGACATCCGTCACACGGATGTCGGCAACCTGCACGGAGGCTGTGCGGTCGGTGGTGTCGGTCATCGTCACCACGTCACCCGGAACGATGTCAACACCGAGCTCACGCAGGTCGAGGAACACGGCTGGGTATCCCGTGGCCAGCCCGTCGCAGGGACGCAGCGAGTACGGCCCCCGCTCGGGTTCCATGTAGTGGTACCAGTAGGCCGTGTTCGCGTAGCAGCCGGACCCCGCCGCGAACGACTGTCCGTTCACGGTGATCGTGGTGGCCGTCGGCCACCCCCAACCCCACACGTGGTCGAGCTCGGGGTTCACCGACAGGGTTGGCCACACGAACGTGCTCAGCGTCTGATCGCCCTCCCCGTCCACCACGTACGCCTGGATCCAGTCGCTGTCCGAGGCGACCCATGGATCCCCGTTCCAGTCGGTCATCTCCGAGATCGTCCAGGCGCCGGAACCATCGGCGGTCGCGCCGGCTTCGGCGCCGTTGCCCGTCTCCCAGTTCTCCACCGAGAGACCCACCTCCGAATCCGAACCGGCGGTACCCGTCACGATCCCCGCGTCGGCATCGACGGATGCGACCGTGAGCGGCTCAACGACGAGGCTCTTCGACACGGCCTCTGCCGTCACCGTGACGGTGTCTCCCGCATTGATGGCGCACCACGGCCCGCCCATCGCGGGATCGTCCGACCACATCTCCACGTTGGACTGGCCGTTCCAGAATTCAAGCATCTTGGCGCAGACGTCTCCTGCCGGCGTCGTCACGCGAAGCTCGCCGGGGTAGCTGGTCTCGCCGGTGTTCCCCGGGGGAACCGGGAACTCCTGGGCATCCACGGTCTGGGACTGCGGTTCCACGAAGATCCGGGGGAACGGGACGCTGCGGCTGAACGCCTGTCCCGGAAGCCACGCGGTGACGTTGTCGCTCATCTCCAGGATGGGCGTCGTGAGCGTCCACACGCCTTCGGCGTTCGAAGTGGTCGTGGTCTCGATGAAGCCCCATCCGCCATCGATCCAAACCGTCACCTCCGTCGTGGGCTCGGTGGTTCCGGAAGGCGTCCCCCCCTCTATCAGCGGGTTAACCGTGAGAGGTCGCACGGTCAAGGCGTCGCTGTCGTCGGCGACGCGCACGGTGATCGTCTGACCGACCTCGAGCATCTGCCACAGATCTCCGCACCCCAGGTTGCCGTACGGATCGGTCAACCACGGCTCGCCCTCGGGGACCTCAGACGGGCATGTGAACGGCTCGCCGGCGATATCCATCTGGATCTCCGTGAACCGATCGAACCCCTCGCCCCCGATCGACCACCAGCCGCCGTACGGGTCGTAGTAGTAGGTGAGGTCGATGTGTGGCGTGAGCGGTTCGGGCGTCGGCCACTCCTGGGCCGTCTGGTCTCCGTCCTCATCGGTGACCCACACGAAGCCGCCGTCGCTCTCCTTCAGGTCATAGACCGACGTCGTGTCGATCGACCAGGCACCCGAGCCGTCGGAGGTCGTGGTCGGATCCTCTTCGAGCCAGACGTCCGAGATCGACAGTCCGATCGGCGCGTTCGCCGGCGCGGTGCCTGAGATCACGTTCGTGTCGACGTCGACCGTCGAGGTGATCTCGCCCGCCAGCACCAGTTCGTCCGTTACGGACCCCGAGACCACGCGGACCAACTGTCCGGTCATGAAGTCGAACCAGCCGATCTCGTCTGCGTCGAATCGCGCGTTCCCGTTCTCATCGAAGGTGAACTCGATCACCGACGTGTCATCTGCGAATGCCTCGCCACCCGTCCCCGGGGGGAAGCCATGCAGCTCCAGCACGTCGGAATCCAGGAAGACCGTGATCGACGGGATATCCGCCCCGCGATTGGCCCCCGAGAAGTCCCCATCGTCATCGAATACGGATGCTGACACCTGTGCGAGGTCGTTCTGCAGGGTCGCCTCGGTCGCGGACCACCGCCCGTCGCCCTCGTCCGAGATCGACTGGGTCTTGTCGGGGGATCCCCACTCCTCCCGGAGGAACTGGATCTGGACTTCCTCCCCTGGCTGGACCCATCCCGTCGCGGTCGCGGTGGAGGCATCCACATACGTGATACCGACGTCGGCGATGGTCAGGTCATCGAGCTTGGACCCGTCCTCCCATTCCGAGACGATCAGGCCGGGAGCGAGGTCGATCGGGGGCGGCTCCTCGCCACTGGGGTTCAGGTTCGGGCACGGATCCGAGGTGGTGGCGGTGCCGATCGCGGTGTCCTGGAGGCGAATCTCTGCGGATGTGATGCCCCGGACGCATACCTGTCCTGCCTCGCGCACGACCTGGATCGTGACGGTGGCTGGATCGGCGGTCGCAGGTGGTGCGATCGCGAGCCACCCCATCATCGTGAACGCGACGATCATGGATGTGAGGCGAAGCATGGTACGGGGGTTCATGACACACCTCCCAGGACGGGGGCACCTGATGCCGCGACGGGATGCCCGGACGAAGTTCTCGAGCGGAGAACGGATCGAGGTGTGGAACGGACGCTGAGCCAGGCCGAGGTTTGTGATCGCCGCCTATGCGACACCGTCGACACCTCGTCGGGGAGGTGAACCCTCCCTCTTGTTCCAGGCTAGAGCCGCGGTGCGCGCGCCTAGGGGCCATCCGTCCCGTTCAGATCGGGACCCGTAGACGTCGTCACCGGCTCCGGGGAAAGGGATATGGCCTAGCCGGGCCGCCGCATCATCTCGAGGAGCCGCAGGGTCGTCCGTAGGTTGCGGATCGTCATCTCCGGATATAGGGGATGGGAACTCAGCTTGATCATCGCCGTCTTGGTGAGGGTTTCGAAAGGTGCCGACCAGTAGACGGCGTGGTCGCCCGCGCGCACCGACTCGACCGCCGGCTTGGGTATGACCGACTCGACGATCTCGCGCGGGGTGATCGCGTCGGTCACGAAGATGACGTTGTGGCGCATCGAACGGTCCGACACGTCCCAATCCTTCGGGATCTGGCGAACGACCTTCGTCATCTCGGCGAGGTCGCGCACGACGACGCGAGCGTCGTAGCCGAAGGCTTCCGACAGCCGCCGCTCGATCGACGAGGCGGCGCGGGGTCCCTTCACTCGACGCGAGCCAACGACGACGTTGCCGCTTTGGATGTAGGTGGCCGGATCGTGGAAGCCCATGTGGGCGAACGCCTGACGCAGGTCGCGCATCGCGATCACGTTCCTGCCGCCCACGTTGATGCCGCGCAGGAGGACGACCCAGGTATCCAAGGCCCGCATCCTAGCTTGACGGGCCGGCGCGCTTGGGGCACTGTCCGCCCGTGCGCACCCCCCGGCCCATCGCGTTGCTGTTGACCAGCCTGCTCGTGGGAGGCCTCCTCGTGTCATCGGCAGGCACGGCCGCATCCACCGAGCGACGAGGTCACGGCTACCGCTCGTGGCTGCGCGGCAGCCCGATCGACGTCCACCCGGCGACCCGCGGCGGCGCGATGCTCGCCGGGGGCGCCTACGATCGAGCGACCGCCTGGCGATGGTTCCTCGAGCACGCCGGCTACGGCGACATCGTGATCGTCTGCGCGACGTGCGACGCGGTGTACAACCCTTACGTCTTCAACCTGCACGAGGTGGACTCGGCGCAGACGCTGAAGCTCACGAAGCGCGTCGCGGCCTCGGACCCGTTCGTGCTGGCGTCGCTGACCGGCGCCGACGGGATCTTCATCGCGGGCGGCGACCAGTCCGACTATCTTCGCGTCTGGAAGGACTCGCCGGTCGAGGACGCGATCAACGACGCGATCGCCCGAGGTGTGCCGATCGGCGGGATCAGCGCGGGTCTCGCGATCCAGGGGGAGTTCCTCTTCTCCGCCGAGAAGAACACGATCACGTCCGACCGGGCGCTCCTGAACCCCTACAACAACAAGGTCACCGTGCGTCGCGACATGCTGCGGGTGCCGCACCTGGCCGCCACGATCACCGACTCGCATTTCAGCGAGCGGCGCCGCCAGGGCCGACTCCTGACGTTCATGGCGCGCACGATCGCGGACGGCTGGACCGACCAGGTGCGGGGGATCGGCGTCGACGAGGCCACCGCGGTGTTGCTCGAGGCAGACGGTACCGCCCGCGTGGTCGGACCCGGGGCGGGCTGGTTCCTCCGGATGCGCGAGGCCGACGTGCTCACGTGTGCGGACGGCCAACCGCTCGAAACCCGCGCGATCGACATCGTCGGGGTCCACCGGGGCGACGTCTTCGACCTCACATCGTGGTCGGGCAACGGCGAACGCCGCACGATCCGCGCCGCCGACGGCGCCGTGGTCTGGGACCGTAGCCCAACGCCGGCAGAAACCGACCCTTGACGGGTTCACGCGCGCGGAGGCGCTCGCTAAGCTCCGCGTCTCGCGCGGGCGGAGGGGGAAGGCGCAGGTGCATCGGACGAGATCGGCCCGGCAGCATGCCGTGCGAACCGTCGGCGCGCTCGTTGCCCTGGGCGTGGCGTTGCTCGCCGTGCCGGGGCACTCGCTCGAGCCGGCTGGGGCCGCCGTGCGGGCGCCGGGCGACCCCCGCTCGCCGATCGAGCACATCGTGTTCGTGATCAAGGAGAATCGCAGCTTCGATCACTACTTCGGCGCGCTCCCCGACCCGGGCGACGACCTGAACGGATCGACCACGGCCGCGTGCTACCGCAAGGCCACCCCCGGCGTCGTCGACACCTTCACGATGCCCCGCGCGCACGATCCGATGCCGCAGGACGTCTCCCACGCGAACTGGACTTTCTACACGGCCTATCACGGCGGCAAGATGGACGGCTTCTGTCACGAGCGGGGGGCGATCGTGAAGGCGACCGGCGAGGACATCGCCGACTCCCAGATGCAGGCGGGCGACATCCCGAACTACTGGGCCTATGCCAAGACCTACGGGATCGCCGACCGCATGTTCGCGTCGTGGCGCGGCGCCAGCTTCGCGAACAACGTGTTCGCGATCGCGGGCCAGTCCGGCCGCTACAGCACACTGCTCGACCGACGGGCGATCTACGGCAATCCGCAAGATCCCATCGCGGGCAGCCACACGTGGGGTTGCGACAACAGCGCCGGGACGACGGTGTCGATGATCGACCTGGTCGGGCAGCTCTCCGAGGTGTTCCCGTGTTTCGGGTTCCCGTCGATCCCGAGCCTGCTGGACGATGCGGGCTTGGATTGGCGCTTCTACAGCGCGCAGGACGGGTCGCACTTCGTCCACTCGGGCATCGCCGCGATCGACTCGATCCGGTGCGCCCCCGGGGACGCGCCGCCGTGCACGGATCCCAACCCGTACTGGGACGCACACGTCACGGACGGCGCGCGGATCCTCGACGACGCCGATGCCGGCGATCTGCCCGCGGTGTCGTGGTTCCTGCCGAAGGCGACCGAGCACCCGCCCAAGACCGCGTGCGCCGGCGAGAACGCCACGGTCAAGGCGGTGAACGCGATCATGCAGGGGCCCGACTGGGACTCCACCGCGGTAGTCGTGTGGTGGGACGAATGGGGCGGGTTCTACGACCACGTGAAGCCGGCGACGGCCGAGGGCGTCGACGACGGCGTGACCGGGCTGAACGAGCTGATCTCCTACGGGTTCCGCGTGCCGCTGCTCGTGATCAGCCCGTGGGTGAAGGACGGGACCCTGGACAACGGCGGGTACGCGAGCCACGCCTTCTACTCGCACGCGTCGTTCGCGCGGTTCGTCGAGTGGGCGTTCTCCCTGCCGACGATGGACGCGGCCGACGACCTCGCGAACTACATCGCGACCGAGCCGAAACCGGCGAACCTGACCGACTTCTTCGACTTCTCCTCGACGACGCCACCCAAAGGCGAGCTGCTGCTGAGCGCGCGCGCCTGCTCGCCATTGAACGCCGCCCAGAAGGCGTACATCCGCATCTGGAACGACGACTGAGCCGCCATCCGTAGACTGCCGGCCGTGGATCAGATGACGGTATTCGAGGCCGCCGGCGGCATGCCCTTCTTCGAGGGGCTGGTCGACCGGTTCTACGAGGACGTGGCCGCGGATCCGGTGCTCCTGGTTCTGTACCCGGAGCCGGACGACCTCTCGCGCGCGCGGCACCGACTGACGCTGTTCCTCGCGCAGTATTGGGGCGGGCCAGGCACCTACAGCGAGGAGCGCGGGCATCCACGGTTGCGTATGCGCCACGCGCCGTTCGCGATCGGGCCCACCGAGCGCGACCACTGGGTGGCCCACATGCAGGCGGCGCTGGACGCCCTCGCCCCCTCGACCGACCTGCGCGCGAAGTTCGACGAGTACTTCGCGTTCGCGGCCGAGTCGATGCGCAATCGAGACTGAGCAGGAACCGATGACGGCCAGCCTTGCCATCGTGAACGCCGCGGTCCACACGGTGGACGATGCCGTGCAAAACGCCGAGGCGGTCGCCGTGGCGGGCGAGCAGATCGTGGCGGTTGGCAGCGACGAGGCCGTGCGTTCGCTGATCGGCCCCGGCACCGAGGTGATCGACGCGGGGGGCGCCACGGTTCTGCCGGGGTTCGTCGACGCGCACAACCACGTCCGGCTGGGGTCCAACCCAGGGGCGGCCCAGTTCTTCGGTGCGCCCTCGCTCTCGGACATCCGCGACCGGCTGGACACGTTCGCCGATGCGCATCCCGACGCGGCATGGATCGAGGGCGAGGGGTGGAACTACTCGGCGATCCCCGGGGGATCACCGACCGCCGACATGCTGGAGGGCGCCGGGCGGAACAAGGCGCTGTTCCTGTTCTCCTACGACGTGCACACGGTCTGGCTGAATCGCGAGGCGATGACGCGACTGGGGATCACGCGCGACACCGTCCACCTGCCTTGGGGCACGATCGAGATGGATCCGGGCACCGGCGAGCCCACCGGCTACGTGCACGACTTCGCGGTGCTCGGCATCAGCGAGGAGGGCCAGCGCGCGCTCGAGCCGCACATCCCCGGCTACGCGCCTGGCGCGCAGTACGAGCGGCTGGTGCGATCGCTCGACATGGCGACGGCGTTCGGGATCACGACGATCGTGGAGCCCCAGAACGGACTGGATGACATCGCGCTGTTCGTGCGGGCGCGGCAAGAGGGGACGCTGCGCTCCCGATTGGTGGCCGCCATGCTGTGCCTGCCCGGCACGACGGCCGAGCGACTCGACGCGTTGGAGGACGCGAAGCGTACCTACGCCGACGACCGATTCCGGGTTGGGCCGATCAAGCTGTACATCGACGACGTGATCGAACCGCACACGGCGGCGATGCTTGCTCCGTACGCGAACGCAGCCACCACCGGCGACACGTTCTGGCCGCCGGAGGAGTTCGCCGGGTTCTTGCAGGAACTCGAGCGTCGCGGGTTTCAGTCGTTCACGCATGCGACCGGCGACCGCGGCATCCGCACGGTGCTGGACGCGGTCCAGGGGTGCCGCCGGGCGTTCGGACCGGCGGATGCACGCCACCAGATCGTGCACGTCGAATGCGTGCACGCCGACGATGTTCCCCGGTTCGGCGAGCTCGGGGTCGTCGCGTGCATGCAACCGCGCCACTGCGCGCCCGACATCGTCGCGGAGTGGCGCGACAACGTCGGTCCGGCTCGTGAACGCTACGCGTGGCCGTTGCGATCGATCGCCGAGGCGGGCGGCACGCTCGCCTTCAGCTCGGACTGGAACGTCGCCGAGATGGACCCGATGATCTGGCTCTACACGGCGGTGAGCCGCGCGGATCTAGAAGGCCGGGGCGCGTGGAACGTCGAGGAGACCGTGGACCTTGCGCAGGCCGTCCGGGCGGCGACCCTGGGGTCGGCCTACGCGAACTTCGCCGAGGATCGGCGCGGGTCGATCGCGCCGGGTAAGGATGCGGATCTGATCGTGCTGTCGCGCGACCTGTTCGAGCCAGGTGATCCTCGCGCGATCCTCGACACCCGGGTCACCCACACGGTGGTCGCGGGCAAGGTCGTGCACCGCGCCTCGTAGTGTTCTCGTCCCTCAGGTCCGGCTGAGTCCCGGCGGGATCTGCCCCATACGCCCGGACTGGTAATCCTCAACCGCCTGGATGATCTCCTCCCGCGTGTTCATGACGAAGGGGCCGTACCAGGCCACCTGCTCGCGGATCGGGAGCCCGCCGAGCAACAACACGTCGACGCCGCCGCCGTGCCGGGCGTCCTGGGCGGCATCGGCGCGAAGCTCGATCGCGTCGCCCGGCCCGAACACCGCGATCTGCCCCTCGTGGATGGGGCGCAGGTCCGCGCCGACGGAGCCACGGCCCGACACGACATAGGCGAGCGCGTTGAAGTCCGGACGCCATGTAGTGCGCAGACGAGCTCCCGGAGCGATCGTCGCGTGCGCGTAGGTGATCGGCGTCCGTGTGTCTCCGGGGCCCCGGACGTCGGCGAGGTCGCCGGCGATCAGCCGCACCACCGCACCGCCGTCGTCGGACGCGATCAAGCCGACATCGCTCGCGCCGAGGTCCTGATAGCGCGGCGCTGCCCACTTGTCGGCCGCGGGCAGGTTCACCCACAGCTGGAACCCGTGGAACAGCCCGCCGCCGTCGAGTAGATCCTGCGTCGGCATCTCGGAATGCACCACCCCCGACCCGGCGGTCATCCACTGCGTGGCGCCGTCGGTGATGACGCCGCCGCCGCCGTGCGAGTCGAGGTGCCGCAGCTTGCCGTCGAGCATGTAGGTGACCGTCTCGAACCCGCGATGCGGGTGGTCGGGCGCGCCCTTGGCCTCGCCCGGCGCGTACTCCACGGCCCCCATGTGGTCGAGCATCAGGAACGGGTCGGCCCGTTTCAGATCGATGCCGGCCGTCGCCCTGCGGACCTGGAAGCCCTCGCCCTCCAAGAACGACGGCGCGTCTGCGATCTGGAGCACGGGGCGGGTGGCCGCCTGTGCGGCGGGGTCGAGCCGAGCGAGCGTCGTGGGATCGGCGGGGCTGATGGCGGGCATGGTGGCACCAACCTACCTGGAGCCGCCGCTATTCCGCGGGTCGCCGGCGATCCCGGCGCAGCAGCACCCCGCAGCCCACGATCGCGATCGTGGCGAAGGCGAACCACTGCAGCGCGTACGACAGGTGCGGACCCTCGTCGGGCACGGGCGGTGGAACAGGCGCGGGGACGCCGGATGCCTGCGCGGGATCTTGCTGCGTCAACAGGACATAGACGGGAAGCAGGTCGTAGGGGAGGTCGGCGACGCCGACGTCGATGCGCGTCACGACGGACGGTGCGGGCGAGCTCGGTGCCATGGAGTCTGCGTCCGCGGGCAGCGCGAGCCCGCCGACCGTCACGCCGCCGCCCGGCGCGGCCGCCGCGCCGGTGATCGGCGGCGACGCGATGTCCAACGGTACCCACCCGCGATCGACCAGCACCGCCGTCGTGTCGTCGAGCACGAGCGGCGTGAGGACGTGATTGCCCGCGACCCCCTGGAAGCTGCGACCGGACAGCACGATCTCGGACGCCGCATCGTAGGTGCCGGTCGCCGTCACGTAGCGATACGGGAGCGAGTCGG
>DATECH010000094.1:0-22385 GCA_035287005.1 Actinomycetota bacterium
GGGTCGCCGCGCGACGTCGTGATGACGAAGCTGACGATGCAGCCCGATGGATCTTTCGCGGCCGTGGACGCGCTGCACCAGCAGCAGGCCGTCGGCGATCCGCCGCTGTTCGAGGGTTCCGGCAAGGCGTGTGGGGTCGACTGGGATCCGAACCAGTAACGCGTTCGACTAACCCGTCAACCCGAGTACGAGCTCGTTGAGCAAGAGCATGCCGCGCTCGGTCGGGACGAGCTGCCCGAACTCATCTTCGAGGAGGCCGCTGGAGACGAACGGCTCGTAGCGCTCGGCCTCGAACCAACTGGTGGGAACCCCCTCGAGGATCCGCAGCTTCAAGAACACCTCTTCGAGGTATGCGTCGGAGGGGTCGAGGGACTCGCTGCCGCCGATCGGCAGCTCGCCCGCCTCGAGCTTCTCCATGTAGGTCTCGGGCGGGCGGACGTTCCACCAGCGCACGTCGTCGCGGTAGGCGTGCGCGCCGGCGCCGAGCCCGACGTAGGGGCGACGCTCCCAGTACCCGAGGTTGTGCCGGCACTCGTAGCCGGGCTTCGCCCAGTTCGAGATCTCGTAATGGTGGTAGCCGGCGTCCCGCAGCGCCTCGCAAGCGGCAGAGAACATGTCTGCCTGCAGGTCGGCATCGGGGCTCGCACGCTCCCCAGCAGCGATCTGGCGGCCGAGCGCGGTCGCCGGCTCGATCGTGAGCGCGTAGGCGCTGACGTGCTCCGGCGCGAGGGCGATCGCCTCCTGCAGGGTCCGCTCCCACGAGTCGATCGACTCACCCTCGGTCCCGTAGATCAGATCGAGGTTAACGTTGTCGTAGCCGGCCCGTCGTGCGGATGCGAACGCCGCGCGCACCGCCGACGGTTGATGGATCCGCTCGAGCGAGGCCAACACCGCCGGGTCGAACGACTGCGCTCCCATCGACAACCGCCCGTACCCCGCGTCTCGCAGCGCTCCGAGTGACGCGGCGTCGACCGTGTCCGGGTTCGCCTCGATCGTGACCTCGGTGTCGTCGGTCAGCGCGAATCGATCGCGCAGGTGGGCGAGGAGCGCGCGGAGGTCCGCAGGCGCGAGCGTCGTCGGTGTGCCGCCCCCGAAGAACACGCTCACGAACTCGGAACCGTCCCACCCCGGTGCCGCAAGCTCTGCCTCCGCGAACAGGGCGGCCACGTACCGCGGCTGGAGATCGTCCAGCCCTGCGTAGGCGTTGAAGTCGCAGTACCCGCAGCGCGTCAGACAGAACGGGATGTGCACGTAGATGCCCGCGGGCACGTCGCCCTCGGTCATTTCCTGCCGCCCGCCTTCGCGCTCTCGTCCACGCGCAGCGCCGCGATGAACGCCTCCTGCGGCACGTCGACCTTGCCGACGCGGCGCATCCGCTCCTTGCCCTTCTTCTGGGTCTCCAGGAGCTTGCGCTTGCGCGTGATGTCGCCGCCGTAGCATTTCGCGAGCACGTCCTTGCGTTTGGCCTTCACGGTCTCGCGCGCGATGATCTTCGAGCCGATCGAGGCCTGCACCGCGACGTCGAACAGCTGGCGCGGGATCAGCTGCTTCAGCCGATCGGTCATCTTCTTGCCGTAGTCGAACGCCTTGTCGCGGTGCACCACCGAGGAGAACGCGTCCACCGGTTCGCCGTGCAGCAGGATGTCGACGCGCACGAGCTGGGACTCCTGGAAGCCCCACGGCTCGTAGTCGAGGCTCGCGAAGCCGCGCGTGCGCGACTTCAGCTGATCGAAGAAGTCGAACACGATCTCGGCGAGCGGCAACACGTAGTGCACCTCGATCCGCTCGGGGGTGATGTAGGTCATGTCGGCCATCTCGCCCCGCCGCCCCTGGCACAGCTCGAGCACGGCGCCCAGGTAATCGCTCGGGGTGATCACCGTCGCGAACACGATCGGTTCCTCGACCCGGTCGTAGTCGCCGCCCGGTGGCATCTCGGCGGGGTTGTGCACGATCGTTTCTCCGCCGCCCTTGAACACGTGGAACTCCACGTTGGGCGCGGTCGAGATCAGCTCCAGGTCGAATTCGCGCTCGAGGCGTTCGCGCACGATGTCCATATGGAGCAGCCCCAGGAACCCGACGCGGAACCCGAATCCGAGCGCCATCGACGTCTCCGGCTCGTAGACCAGGGCGGAGTCGGACAGCTTGAGCTTGTCGAGCGCCTCCCGAAACGCCGAGTAGTCGGAGCCGTCCGCCGGGAACAGCCCGGACCACACCATCGGCAGGGGCTCCCGGTAGCCCGCGACCGGCTCGGCCGCCCCCTCCTTTCCGGCGAGCGTGATCGTGTCGCCCACCTTGGCGTGATGCACATCCTTCAGCCCGGTCACGAGATAGCCGACCTCGCCGGGCCCGAGCGCGTCGACCGGCGTGGCCTCGGGCGACATCACTCCCGCCTCTTCGGCATCGGACTCGACATTGGTGGCGAACATCTTGATCTTGACGTTGCTCGGCAGCCGCCCCTGCTTGATGCGGACATAGGTGATGACGCCCCGGTAGGTGTCGAACGCGGAGTCGAAGATCAGCGCCTGCAGCGGCGCGTCGGCATCGCCGGTCGGAGGCGGTACCTCGGCGATCACGCGCGCGAGCAGCTCGGCGACCCCGGCCCCCGACTTGGCCGACACCCGCAGGATATCGCCGGGATCACGATCCAGCAGGTGGCCGAGCTCGTCGGCCCGCTTGTCCGGCTCGGCAGCCGGCAGATCGATCTTGTTGAGCACCGGCACGATCTTCAGGCCGGCGTCGCGCGCGAGGTGGAAGTTGGCGAGCGTCTGGGCTTCCAGACCCTGCGCGGCGTCGACCAGCAGGATGGCGCCCTCGCAGGCAGCCAGCGAACGCGAGACCTCGTAGGTGAAGTCCACGTGTCCGGGGGTGTCGATCAGGTTCAGCTCATAGCCCTCGTGCTGCAGCCGCACGGCCTGGGCCTTGATCGTGATCCCCCGCTCGCGCTCCAGGTCCATCTTGTCGAGGTACTGGGCGCGCATGTTGCGACCCTCCACCGTGTGCGTGATCTCCAGCATGCGATCGGCCAGCGTGGATTTGCCGTGGTCGATATGCGCCACGATGCAGAAGTTGCGGATGTGCGAGATGTCGGTCGGCACGGACACCCATGGTACGGGCTGGGCTGCCGCCGCCGGGTTCAGCGCCTCGCCGCTGGTAGACTCCTCGATCCGTATGGCAAACATCAAGTCGCAGAAGAAGCGCAACGTCCAAAACGAGAAGCGCCGTCAGCGCAATCTCGCCGCAAAGAGCAGCCTGAAGACATCCACCAAGAAGGTGCACACCGCGGTTGCCGCGGGCGACGCCGAGGGTGCCGTCGAGCTTCAGCGCGAGGCCGCCCGCGCGCTGGACAAGGCCGCGAGCAAGGGTGTGCTCCACAAGAGGACGGCCGCCCGCAAGAAGAGCCGTCTCGCCAAGGCCGCCTCCTCCGCCTCCGCCTGAGGCAGCGCGCGGCCGCACTCGGTTACCCCACGCTCCGGCGGCTTCCTCGCGGCGCCGTCACGCCAGCGAAGCCACCAGGTCGAAACCGGCCCGCGATCCGGAGCGCACGCAGTCGGCGATCCCCACCTGCGCGGCTGCCGCCCCCGCGAGCTGCACGCCTGCAGGAAGCGACGACGTGGCCTCCGCGACCGCGGCTCTATGCCCCGGCGACAGGATCGGCACCCCCGACGGCCAGCGGTGCAGCCGCACCTCCCACGGCTGCGCCGTCGCCCCCAAGAGCGAGCCGACCTCGAGAGTGACCGCCGAGATCAACTCGGGGTCCGTCGCTCCCAGCGCTCGTCGGTCGGTGACGACCGTACGCACGCGAGGCGCACTGCCCAAGTGGGGCCACTTCGCCGAGAGGAAGGTCGCGGCGCCGCCGACCGCATGATCCTCGGGCGCGCTCACGTAGCCAGCGGCATCGAGCGGGTGTCCGAGGTCGCCCGGCGACCATGCGAGATGCACCACCGCGGCGGCCGTGGTCTTGATCGTGCGAAGTACCGGCGACCCGATCAGGCGGCCCGCCACCGGAGGCTCGGTCGCGACCAGCACCGCGTCGGCCAAAATCTCCTCCCCTTGTGTGATGACCCTATGACGCTGGCCGTCGGGGACCACCGTTTCGCCCGAGGTGCCCAGCCGGATATCCACCGCTGCGAGTTGATCCGCCAGCCGCCGCACGAGAACCTCCATGCCGCCGCGAACGGCAAGGAACGCGGGGCCGTCCGAGCGACGGCGCCGGAGCATCGACCGTACGAAGCTTCGTCCGTCGCGCAGCGCAGGCACGAGCGTGGGGTCGAGCTCGTCGGCGGGCGCACCGAAGATGGCCGCGACGATCGGCGCCACGAGGCGACCGGCCGCCTTCGCACCGAGGCGGCGCCTGGCCGCCTCCCCGAGCGTGGCCGCGGGCCTGCCGCGCGGCCACACCGGAGCCATTGCGGCACGGAGCGCCGCCCCGGGTCCGAGGACGCCGGACCGAACGAGCCCCGGCAGCGGCCGCAGACCCGTGGGCAGCCCCATCGCGAGCCCCGCGGGCAAGGGTCGGAGCGAACCTCCCAGGTGCAGGTACGCCCTGCTCGCCAGGGGACCCGGGGCGTCGGTCGCAAGGTCGAGCTCCCGGCACAGCTCGCGCGCGCCCGGCTTCATCGTCAAGAAGGAGTCGGGCCCCCACTCCAGCGGGACACCGTCCGCATGCTCGGTGCGGATCTTCCCGCCGAGAACCGAGGCGGCCTCCAGCAACACGACCTCGAGCGACACGCCCACCGCCGCCGCCTGGAGCAGCGCCGCTCGTGCGCCACTGAGTCCCGCCACCCCCCCGCCGATGATGACGAGGCGTTTCACGTGGCGGCGACCAGAGCTTGGACATCACCGGGGAAGGGGAAAGAACCGGGTTCGTAGGCACACCCCGGCTCCTCAGCGAACACGTTGCCGGTCACACCATACGCTCGCGACCGGGAGCCACCGCACACGGAGCGGAACTCGCACCGACCGCAGCGGCCGAGCAGGAGGTCGGGATCGCGAAGGTCGGCAAGCAACGGGGAGTCCCGATAGATATCCGGCAACGGACGCTCGCGGACGTTGCCGAGCGACAGAGGCAGGAAACCGCTTGGCATCACGTCTCCCAGGTGGGAGACGAACACGAACCCTCGACCGGAGGCCACGTCCATCGGAGGGCGGTGGACCTCGCGCCTCGCCACCTCGACTCCGACGAGTTCGTCCAAGCGTGCGCGCAGCCGTTCGTATGTTGCACCCAGTCCCAACGTCGGGACCGGGTCGATGCCTCGCTCCTCCAGGACGCGGCGCTCGATCACGACGCGGCGGAAATGATGCGCCTCCGTGGCCTTGACCGAGACGATCTTGTCCGCGTCGTACAAGAAGTGCAGGACGTCTTCGAAATCGGCAGGCGACAGCCCCTCAAGCCCCGCACCGCGCCCGGTGGGCACCAAGAAGAACACGCTCCACGTCATGGCCCCCAGCGCCAGAACCAGACGCATGATCTCCGGCAGTTCGTCCACCGTCGCGGCCGTGACCGTGCTGTTGATCTGCACCTTGATCCCGAGCCGCCTGGCGGCGTGCCAGGCGGCGATCGTGCGGTCGAAGACGCCCGCCACCCCCCGGAATCGATCGTGCACCTCGCCGATGCCATCAATCGACAGCGACAGGGCGGTCGCCCCGGCCGTGCGCACGCGCGCCAGGTTCTCCTCGGTGAGCTCCGATGTGGCCGAGGGTGAGACGGCCACCGGCAGCCCCGCCGCTCTACCGCCGCGGATCAGATCCTCCAGGTCCGGGCGCTCGAACGGGTCGCCTCCCGTGATCACGAACAGGGGCGGGGGGCGGCCGAACGACGCCACCTGGGCCATCAGCTCCAGTGCTTCGACGCAGTCCAGCTCCCGTGGGTCTCGGTCGGGGATCGCCTCGGCTCTGCAGTGTGCGCAGGCCAGCGAACACGCCCTGGTCGCCTCCCAGATCACGATGAAGGGTCGCCGCGAGACGTCGAACCGGGGGCGGCGCAGCACCCTGTTGGATGTGCTCATCGCAGCGAGGCTATCGGGGGCGCGAGCCGCCCGGCAACCGTCCTACACCTGAGCGATCGACGCGACCAGCACGGGCATCACGACGTCGCCGGGCGCACCGGACTTCAAGGCCTTGTCGGTCTCGGCCACGTGCGCGTGGATCGCCACCAGCTGTTCGAGCGAGTAGTTGCGGGCCTGCTGCTGATAGCGCCTCGCCTGCCAGTCGAAACGAAGTCCGGCCGCCTTCGCCAGCTGGGCGGGAGGCAACCGGTCGGGCAACGCGCGGACCTTCATGAGGTCCCGCAGCCGCGCCGCGATCCCACCGAGCACCATCAAGGCGTCGTCGCCACCTTCCTCGATCGAGCGGAGCGCCCGGATCGCGCCCGGGAGGTCCTTGCCGAACGCCTTGTCGCACAGGTCCCATGTCTTCTGCTCGCCGAGCCCGCGGAACTGCTGGCGGATATGGGCAGGCGTCACCTGTTGACCGGTGAAGGCGCCCTGGAGCTGCTGCACGGCCGCGGCCAGTTGGCCGATGTCCTCCCCGAGCGTGTCGACGAGCGCGCGTGCCGCCGGTGGGGTCAGGTCCAACCCGACGGACCTCGCCCGCTGCACGAGCCAGGGTTCGATCTCCTTGCGCTGCAGCTGCACCTGGCGCACCTGACCGACCGGCTCGATGAGCTTCAGCAGCGCGGCGGGCGGCTTCCCCCGCTCGGCGACGGTGCAGGCCAGGATCAGCGGCGTGGCCGGGTCGGGCGAGGTCAGATAGGCGCCCAGCTCACCCAGCGCGTCCTTGGGCAGGCTCCGGCAGTCGGTCACCAGCAGTGCCCGGGGCTCCCCGAACAACGAGGGGGTGGACAGGTGCTGGAGCTCGCCACCCTGCCACTCGCCCGCGTCGACCTCCACCGCGTGCAGCTCGCCCAGCAGGCGCAGGGCCGTCTCGCGCAGCAGGAACGCGTCCTCTCCCCACAGCAGCGCAACCGCGGGCGGCGCCTGGGCCGGCTTCGACATGACGCGATGGTACCGGTCCGCACCGACTCCCGGGGGCGTTAGCGCTCGCCGGCCACCACCGGCGCGCCCTCTGACGTCCAGGTGATCGTCAAGGTGCCGTGCTCGTCCGTGCGCCAGATCTCCGCCCCGGTGGCCTGCGCCGCAGCCATCGCCGTCGGATCGGGATGACCGTAGGAGTTGGGCTGCCCGACGCTGATCGCGATCACCTCGGGTGACACTGCCGGGAACAACTCGGGCAGTGAGGTGTCTCCGCCGTGGTGCGGCATCTTGAGCACGTCCACATCGGGGAGCACACCGGCATCGAGCAGCACCTGCTGCGCCTCACGTTCGCTGTCACCGGCGAAGAGCATCGAGTCGCTCCCATCGTCGAGCAGCAGGACGATGGAGTCGTTGTTGGGGTCGGAGTCCGAGCCCTCCCAGCAGCGGTCGGGCGACAAGACGCGGAACGATAGGTCGCCCACCGTGATGACGTCGCCGGCGTGTGGCGCGCGGACCGGGATGCCCTGGGCGGTGATCTGTTCGTGCAGGTCCGCCTGCAGCTCCGTGTCGTCGGGACACCCCGGCTCCAGGAACACGCCGACCGGGAATCGCGCCAGCACCTGCGGCAGGCCGGCGATGTGGTCCGCGTGTGGGTGGCTCACGATCACGGCATCGAGACGCTTCACGCCGTAGGACACGAGCAGCCGCGCCGCCAGCTCATCGTCGGGGCCACCGTCGATCAGGACGGTCGCGCCCGCGGGACTGGTGATCAGGATCGAATCCCCCTGGCCGATGTCGAGCACGCGCACGGTGAGGCCGCCCGGCGGACCGGTACCCAACGCACCCTGCCAAACGACCAACGGCGACAGCGCGATCGCCACGACGACGAGCCGTCGGGGCGGCTTCCAGCCGGTACGTAGCCACGCGGCGATCCCGACGAACGCGGCGACGCCGACGATCAGGACCCAGGGGCCGCCACCGGAGGTGATCCATGCGATCGGTGCCTTCGCCAGCGTCGACGCGACGATCTCGAGGTAGCGCATGGGTACCCTCGCGACGAGCGCGACCACCGAACCCAGGGGGAGCCACACGAGGCCGAGCGCGGACGCGACGATCCCGAGCAGCAGGGCCGGGGACACCGCGGGGAACGCCGCGAGGTTGGCCGCGATCGTGACGCCCGGCACCTCGTGGAAATGGAACAGCAGCAACGGCGTCACCCCGAGCTGCGCTGCGATCGTGGTTCCCGACGCCATCGCGACGGGAAGCGGCAGGAATCGCCCCAGACGCTCGGCCAGCGAGCTTGCCAGCGTCACCATGCCCGCCGTCGCCGCGACCGACAGCTGGAACCCGATCGCATGCACGAGCCACGGGTCCAAGACGAGCAGTGCGAGCACCGCCGCCGCCAAGATCGCACCGGTCGCCCGTGGCTTGCCCAGTAGGATCCCGATCAGCGCCAGACTCGCCATCGCGCCGGCCCGAAGCACAGAGGGCTCGGCGCCCGTGAGGACCACGAACAGCACGACGACGCCCAGACCCAACGCGAACTTCGTGACGGCACCCAGCCGCAGCGCGGCGGCGAAGGCGAGAACCGGCGCCAGCACCATCGCGACGTTCTCGCCCGACACGACGAGCAGGTGCCCCAGGCCGGTCGTCTGGAAGTCGCGCGTGGTGACCGGATCCAGTTTCGACGCATCGCCGAGCACGAGTCCCAGGAGCAAGCCCGCCTCACGCGGCGGGAAGATCCGCTCGATCGTGCGACCGACGAACGCCCGCACGACCTGCGTCATGCGAATGAACGGGTTCGGGGAGCCGCCGATGCGCCTCGTGTCGAATGCCCGCACGCTGACTGCGAGCCCGCGGTGCGCCAACGCCGAAGCGAACGCCGGGTCGTCGGGGACCTGCAACGTGCCCTCGATCTGGACCAGATCGCCTCGTACCGCCCCCGGCAAGTCGTCGTTGCCGCCGACCCACGCGGTCTCGCGCACCGCGGCCAGGCCGCCGGACCATTCGACGCGGGTCACGTCCACCAGCGCGTGCCATCCGTAGGCGCTCGGCTCCGGGTCGCCCCGCAGGGTGCCGGTGATGGTGACCGTGCGAGGGGCGAGTCGGCCCAACAGCGAGCCGTGGACCCGCGCCGCGCCGAGCCCCGCCCAGCCGGTGCCACAGCACCACACACCCGCGATCAGTAGCGTGAGCGCGATGGCCGGCGCGCGCCGGGCGATGGGTCGCTGGGCCGCTACCGCTTGGACCGCGGGCGCTTCACCCGCAGCGACCCCTGCGTCCACGAGCGGGTCGCAACGCCGCCGGCCGGGAGCGGCGGCCCAGGCCCCGGCGAGGTTCGCGCAGCCGAGCAGGAGCCAGGTCCACCACGGCCACGACGACGCGAACCCGGGCCGCGCGTCCCACAGCAGCAAGCCGGCCCAGAACGCACCGGCTGCGAGCGGCGTCCCCCACCCCTGCATCGATGCCTCACACCGTCACCTGCGAACGAAGATCCTCCAGTGTCGCCGTGCCGATCCCGGAGACCTCGTCCAGCTGGTCGACCGACGTGAACGGCCCGTGCTCGGTTCGGTACGCGATGATCGACGCGGCCAGCACGGGACCGACCCCGTTCAGCGTCTCGAGCGTCGCCGCGTCCGCCGTGTTGATGTTGACGAGGCCCCCCGTCGAACCGGGAACGCCCCCGGTACCGGTCGTCGCGGCGCCGCTCGCCTGATCGCCCTTCTTGGGCACGAGGATCTGCTGGCCGTCGGCGAGCGGCGCCGCGAGGTTCAACAAGGTGAGATCGGCGCCGTCGCGCGCGCCGCCGGCGCGCTCGACCGCATCGATCACGCGATCGCCCGGTTCGAACTCGAACACACCGGGCCGGCGCACCCATCCGGCGACGTCGACGATCACCGTCGGGCTCGCACTCACCGACGGCGAGGCCGACGTCGGCGCGACGGCCACCGCGGATGACGCCGGCGCGGGAGCGACCGAACCGGCCGTGGTCGCGATGTCGATCGGACGCGGCAGGGAGCGCGAGTACCACAACCCCACGGCGCCGAGCAGCAACGCCACGACCACGACGATACCGGCCACCTCGCCGCGAGACAGGGAGTCGAGACGTTCACGGATGTTCATGCGCCCGACGGTACGCGCGCGCCGCCTGACGGATCGTGACCGACCTCACACGCCACACGAACTCGGGAACAACACCCCGAGCGGCGACCTGGGCCGCCTTGACCGCTCGGCTCGCCCGGGTGTAGGCATGGCGGGCGGACTGCCGCGAAACGCTGGGGGGCGCGTGGGAACGCTTGGCACCGGGATCGGTCTTGACGAGCTGGAGCTCGCGGCGCGCAACCACGCCATACCGCACGAGGCGCTCCGGTACGACGTCACGCCCGCCGGTCTCCACTACCTGCTGATCCACTACGACATCCCGGACGTCGATGCGGCGGCCTTCCGCCTCTCGGTCGAGGGGCACGTGGAGCGCCCGCTCACCCTGACCCTCGACGAGGTGCGCGCTCGGCCCGCGATCACGGCCCAGGTCACGCTGGAGTGCGCGGGCAATGGCCGGGCGCTGCTCGCACCGCGGGCGATAAGCCAACCGTGGCTGCGCGGCGCGGTCGGCAGCGCCGAATGGACCGGGACCCCGCTCGCGCCGCTCCTCGAGGAGGCCGGCCTGAAGGCTGGGACGGTCGACGTCGCCTTCGCCGGGCTCGACCACGGTTTGGAGGGCGGCGTCGAACAGGACTTCGAGCGCGGGCTTCCACTCGCCGAAGCGACCCGCCCGGACCTCCTGCTCGCCTACGACATGAACGGGCAGCCGCTGCCCCCCGAGCACGGGTTCCCGCTGCGCCTGATCGTGCCGGGTTGGTACGGGATGACCCACGTCAAATGGCTCACACGGATCCGCGCCCTGGATGCGCCCTTCACCGGTTACCAGAACGTGACCGGGTACCGCTACCGAAGGAGCGAGGACGGCGTCGACGAGCCGATCGAGCGGATCCGCGTGCGGAGCCTCCTCGTCCCGCCCGGCTTCCCGACGTTTCAACCGCGAACGCGCAACGTCCACGCGGGCCGGGTACCGCTCACCGGCCGAGCCTGGTCGGGGACGGGGTCGATCGTGCGCGTCGAGGTCAGCACGGACGACGGGGCAAGCTGGGTTGATGCCGACCTCGGCCCCGAGCCCCCGGCGCACGCCTGGCGGTCGTGGTCCTTCACCTGGCACGCCCTCCCCGGCCGGCACATCGTGTGCAGCCGCGCGACCGACGCGACCGGGGCGACGCAGCCCGACGAGCCCGAGTGGAACGTGGGCGGGTACACCAACAACGCGGTCGAGCGCGTCGAGGTCGACGTGCACTCGGGGTGATCTCGGCCGGCTAGTCCTCGACGACGAAGTTGACGAGCTTCGGCGGTCGAGCGATCACTTTGACCGGCTCGCGGCCCTCGAGCGCCCGCTGCGCCCCGGCGCTCGCGCGGGCCGCGGCGATCACATCCTCCTCTGAGACGTCGGCCGCCACCGACACCTTGTCGCGCACCTTGCCGTTGACCTGCACGACGAGCGTGACGCGCTCCTCCACGGTGAGGGCGGGATCGAACGTGGGCCATGATGCGCGATGCACCGAGGCTGCCTCGCCGAGATCCGTGCGCCACAGCTCTTCCGCGGCGAACGGGGCAAGTGGAGCGAGCATCGCCACGAGAGCGCGAGCCGCGCCGAACGCGCCGGCGCCGGTGTCGAGCCCGCCGCGCATCTCGTTGGTCAGCACCATCAGTTTGGAGATCGCCGTGTTGAACCGGAACCGATCCATGTCCTCGGTGACGCCTCGGATCGTGCGGTGGGTCAGGCGCACGAGCGCCTCGGGCTCGGCGACGTCACCTCGCGCGATCGCGTCGCCCACCGCCGCGAACACCCGGCCGAGCCAGGCGTGCACACCCGGCCGCTTGTCGGGAGCGCCCGCGATCAACTTCCAGTCGATGTCGTCTTCGAACGGCCCGGCGAACAGCATCGTCAGGCGCATCGTGTCGGCACCCCAACGCTCCACAAGCGGCATCGGCTCCACGATGTTGCCCTTGGACTTCGACATCGCGGCACCATCGAAGATCACCTGCCCCTGGTTCATCAACCGCGGGAACGGCTCGGTGAACGACACCATCCCCAAGTCGAACAGCACCTTGGTGACGAACCGCGAGTACAGCAGGTGCAAGATCGCGTGCTCGACCCCGCCCGTGTACTGCCCCACCGGCATCCAGCGATTGACGTCCTCGGAACGGAAGGGCCCATCCTCGTAGCCGGGCGAGCAGTAGCGGAAGAAGTACCAGGAGGAGTCGACGAACGTATCCATCGTGTCGGTGTCGCGCACCGCTTCACCGCCGCACGAGGGACAGGTCACGTGCTTCCACGATGGGTGGTGTGCGAGTGGCGAGTCGCCGCCGGGAGTGAAGTCGACGTCGTCGGGCAGCACCACCGGAAGCTGATCGTCGGGCACCGCGACCTCGCCGCATGCCGGACAGTGCACGATCGGGATCGGGGCCCCCCAGTAGCGCTGACGGCTGATCAGCCAATCGCGCAGCCGGAAGTTGATGGCGCCGCGGCCGCGCTTCTCGGCTTCCAGCCACGCGATCACCTCGTCGATCGAATCCGGCGTCGACCGCCCGTCGAACGGTCCGGAGTGCACGATCACGCCTTCGCCCGCGTAGGCCTCGGTCATCGTGTCGCCGTCGAGGGTTTCGCCCTCGGGCTGGATCACGACCCGCACCGCGACCCCGTGCTGTCGCGCGAACTCGAAGTCGCGCTGATCGTGCGCCGGCACCGCCATGATCGCGCCGGTCCCGTAGCCCATCAGGACATACGGCGCCGCGTAGCACGGGATCTGCTCGCCGTTGACGGGGTTCACGGCGTGCACGCCGAGGAAGACGCCCTCCCGCGTGTCGGCGGCCTCCCGGTCGACCAGGGACGTCTGGGCTGCCGTTCGCACCAACGGCTCGACCCGGTCCCACGTGCCGGCGAGCTCCGCGAGCCGTCGCACCGCCGGGTGCTCCGCCGCGAACACGAAGAACGTCGCGCCCCACAGCGTGTCCGGCCTCGTGGTGAAGACCGTGATCTCCTCGCCCGTCTCGGCGATCGTGAACGTGACCTCGGCGCCCTCGGAGCGGCCGATCCAGTTGCGCTGCATCGTGAGGACCCGCTCGGGCCAGTCGACCAGCGACTCCGCGTCGTCGAGCAGCCGCTGCGCGTAGTCGGTGATCTTGAAGAACCACTGCGTCAGCTCGCGACGCTCCACCATCGTGCCGCACCGCTCGCACGCTCCCTGGATCACCTGCTCGTTGGCGAGCACCGTCGCATCGGTCGGACACCAGTTGACCGGCGACTCCTTGCGGTAGGCGAGCCCCTTGTCGAACAGACGCAGGAACAGCCACTGGGTCCAGCGGTAGTAGTCCGGGTCACAGGTGTTCAGCCTCCGCGACCAGTCGAAGGACATCCCCATGCGGTCGAACGACGCGGCCTGCTGTTCGATGTTTGCGTAGGTCCACTCCTCTGGCTCGACGCCGCGTTTGATCGCCGCGTTCTCCGCGGGCAGCCCGAACGCGTCCCAACCGATCGGATGCAGGACGTTATGGCCGCGCATCGCCTGATAGCGGGCCACGGCGTCCCCGCCGCTGAACGCCTCCGCGTGGCCCATGTGGAGGTCCCCGGAGGGGTAGGGGAACATATCGAGCGCGTAGAAGCGCGGTCGCGCATCGGCGGGGTCGTCGACGGCTCGAAACAGACCCTCGGCGGCCCATGCGCGCTGCCATCGAGGCTCGATCTCGGATGCGTCGTAGCGGCGGGCCATGACGCTGCATCGTACCCGACGACCAGCGCGTTCCCGGCCCCGTTACACTGCCGCCCCGTGCAGACCCGCCCCAAGCTGATCGCCCTCGCCGTGGTCGTCGGCGCGCTCGCCGTGGCCTGCACGCGAAGCACCGAACCCACGACCTCGGAGCAACCCTTAACCGCATCGCCGGCCGATGAGCCCAGGGGCATCCAGAAGCTCGACCACCTGATCTTCATCGTGCAGGAGAACCGCAGCTTCGATCATTACTTCGGCACCTACCCAGGCGCCGACGGCATCCCGACGAACCCGGACGGCTCGTTCGCCGTGTGCGTGCCCGACAAGTACCAGGACGGGGAATGCGTGCCTCCCTACGTCACGACCTGGGACGACCAGGACGGCGGCCCCCACACGCACCCCGCGTCGGTGCGCGACGTCAACGACGGGGCGATGGATGGATTCATCGACACCTTGAAGCCGCTGCCTTGGAAGTGCTGGGTGTCCCGCACGCTGCCCAAGTGCGAGCAGCAACTCGGGCCCGACGGGCAACCCGACGTGATGAGCACGCTGCCCCGTGCGGCGATCCCCAACTACTGGGCCTACGCCGACGATTGGGTGCTGCAGGACGCGATGTTCGCTCCGGTCGATTCCTCGACCCTTCCCGCCCATCTGTTCCTGGTGTCGGCGTGGTCGGCGGCGTGTCGAGACGTCGGTGATCCGATGTCGTGCCGGAGCTCGATCTCGCTGCCTGATCCGAGCCTGCGATGGACCTACGGCGAGGACCCGATCTACGCATGGACCGACATCACATGGCTTCTCGACGAACAGGAGGTGTCGTGGCGGTACTACGTCGGCAACGAGACGTGCGAAGAGCCGCCGTGCCCCGGCTACGACCCCGAGTACAGCACCACCGACAATCGCAACGTCCTGCCCGGCTTCACGAGCTTTCGCGAACGCAACGGGTTCAAGGACAACATCCGTCTCGTCGACGAGTACCTCGCGTCCGCCGCCGACGGATCGCTGCCCTCGGTCTCGTGGATCGTGCCGTGGCCCAACGTCTCGGAGCATCCCGGTGGGCCGAGCACCACCAAGAGCGGCATGGCCTACGTGACCCGGCTGATCAACGCCGTGATGGAAGGCCCCGCGTGGGACTCCACGGCGATCTTCCTCACCTGGGACGACTGGGGCGGGTTCTACGACCACGTCGAGCCGCCACGCGTGGACGAGCTGGGCTACGGACTCAGGGTGCCAGGGCTCGTGATCAGCCCGTACGCCAACCAGGGATCCGTCGACCACACGACGATGACGTTCGACTCCTACCTGCAGCTGATCGAAGACCGGTTCCTCGACGGCGAGCGGCTGGATCCCGACACGATGTCCCGACCGGACAGCAGGCCCTCGGTCCGAGAGGAGGTCGCCGGCTCTGTCCTGGGCGCCTTCGATTTCACCCAGGAGCCCCGCCCGCCGATCGTGATGAACCCGTGGCCTTGGGACGAGCCCGAGCCCTTCCCGTCCTTCTAGCCGGCACGGGCCGATAGACTCCGCGGCCATGCGCTCCCTTCCGAAGCTGTTTGCCGTGGGCGCCATCGTGGCGGTGACGGCCGCCTCGTGCACGGCAGGGACCGCCGAGACGCCCCTGGCAACGAGGAGCGCGTCACCCCAACCGATCCCCAAGGGCCTGCAGAAGCTCGATCACCTGATCTTCGTCGTGCAGGAGAACCGCAGCTTCGATCACTACTTCGGCACCTATCCCGGGGCCGAGGGCATCCCCACGAACCCGGATGGCTCGTTCGCGCCGTGCGTGCCGGACAAGTACCAAGACGGCATCTGCGTAGCTCCGTACCGGAGCGACTCGATCGATCACGACGGGGGCCCGCACAACCACGTTGCGGCGCTGACCGACGTGAACGGCGGCGCCATGGACGGGTTCATCCAGGCCCTGCACCCCGCGCCGCACAAATGCCCGATCGAGCCCACCGGCGTTCGCTGCGACGACTACCTGGGGCCCGACGGGCAGCCCGATGTGATGAGCACGGTGGGCCGAAGCGTGATCCCCAACTACTGGGCGTACGCCGATCGGTTCACTCTGCTCGATCGCCTGTTCGCGCCGACGGATTCGTGGACGTTGCCGGCGCATCTGTTCCTGGTGTCCGCGTGGTCGGCGACATGTCCCGACGTCACCGATCCGATGAGTTGCCGCACCGACATCGACCTGAAAGGCAAGGAGTACCGGTGGGACTACGGGGAGGATCCCGTGTACGCCTGGACCGATGTCACGTGGTTGCTTGACCGAGCGGGAGTCACGTGGCGCTACTTCGTCGGCGACACCACCTGCTGGGAACCACCCTGCGGGCGCCACAGCGACAACTGGGAGGGCACCGCGTACAGCAAGAACCCACTGCCGGGATTCACCAGCTTCGGCCGCGAGCGTGACTCGTACGTGGACAACATCCCGCCGGTGAGCGATTACCTCACCGCCGCGGCCGACGGCACCCTGCCGTCGGTGACGTGGATCGTCCCTGGCTCGATCAACTCCGAGCACCCGAGCGGACCCGGCACGGTTCTCGACGGCATGGCGTATGTGACCGAGCTGATCAACGCAGCCATGCAGGGTCCGGACTGGGACTCCACGGCGGTCTTCCTCACCTGGGACGACTGGGGTGGGTTCTACGACCATGTGCTGCCGCCGCGCGTGGACGATATGGGCTACGGCTTGCGTGTCCCCGGGCTCGTGATCAGCCCGTACGCGAAGCCGGGCGCCGTCAACCACACGACGCTGTCGTTCGACTCGTTCCTGCGCCTGATCGAGGATCGGTTCCTCGGCGGCCAGCGGCTCGACCCCGCGACCGACGGACGACCCGACGCTCGGCCCCTCGTCCGTGAGGCGACGGCGGGTAACCTGCAGCGCGCCTTCGACTTTGCCCAGGAACCGCTGCCGCCGCTGGTGCTCGATCCATGGCCGCTCGGCCACCCGGAGGCGCCGTGAGCGTGCGATCGTCCAGGTTCGTCGCCTTCGCGAGCCTCGTCGTGGCCGTCGCCGTCCTCGCCGCATGCACGGGGCGACGCGAGGCGACCTCCGACCTCTCCCCCGGCGGCACGGTCGCGAACACCGGGCCACAGGGTATGGAGAAGCTCGAGCACCTGATCTTCATCGTGCAGGAGAATCGCAGTTTCGATCATTACTTCGGCACCTACCCGGGCGCCGACGGCATCCCGACGAACCCGGATGGCTCCTTCGCCCCGTGCGTGCCCGACACGTTCCAGGGCGGCATCTGTGTCCCGCCCTACCTCACCCGGTCGATCGACCAGGACGGGGGACCCCACGACCATGAAGCCTCGGTGACCGACGTGAACGGCGGCGCGATGGACGGCTTCATCGAGGCTCTCGACCCTCGGGAGAACAAGTGCTGGAACGACCGCACGATGCCAGAGTGTGCCGAGCAACTCGGCCCCGAAGGGCAGCCCGACGTGATGAGCACGATGCGCCGCGCCGGCATCCCCAACTACTGGGCGTACGCGGATCGCTACACGCTGCAGGACGCCATGTTCGCGCCGGTGGACTCGTGGACGCTGCCGGCGCACCTGTTCCTCGTGTCGGCGTGGTCGGCGGCCTGCACGGATCGGCGCGACCCGATGAGCTGTCGCACCGACATCAACCTGAGCGACCAGGACCTGCGCTGGGACTACGGCGAACGGCCCCTGTACGCGTGGACGGACATCACCTGGCTGCTCGACGCGAACGACGTGTCGTGGCGCTACTACGTGGGCCCCGACACGTGCGAGGACCCGCCGTGTCCCGACACCGGCAGGAAGTTCTACGGCACGTCGTACAACCGCAACCCGCTTCCGGGATTCACGAGCTTCGACGAACGGGACGGGCATCACGACAACGTGCGCTCGGTGACCGAGTACCTGAGCGCCGCGGAGGACGGCTCGCTGCCGGCCGTGACCTGGATCGCACCGGCGTCCAACGTATCCGATCACCCGGGTGGGCCGAGCACGATCCGCACGGCGATGGCGTACGTCACACGCGTGATCAACGCCGCCATGGAGGGCCCGGACTGGGGCTCCACCGCCATCTTCCTCACCTGGGACGACTGGGGCGGGTTCTACGATCACGTCGTGCCACCGCGCGTGGACGATATGGGCTACGGCCTCCGGGTGCCGGGCCTGGTCATCAGCCCGTGGGCAAAGGCAGGCTCGATCGATCACACGACGCTCTCGTTCGACTCGTATCTGAAGCTGATCGAGGATCGGTTCCTCGAGGGACAGCGGCTCGACCCCCGCACCGACGGACGCCCCGACTCCCGGCCTCTCGTGCGCGAGAAGCGTGCGAAGTCGGTCCTGGCGGCGTTCGATTTCGACCAGGAGCCGTTGCCACCCCTGGTCCTGGACCCGTGGCCGTGGAAGGAGCCCGAGCCCTACCCCTCCTTCTAGGGATGGGCTCCTCACGCATGATCGTCCGCCCGAAGCTCGTCGCGATCACGGCGCTCGTGGTGATCGCCGTCGCGTGCACCGCGGCGACCACGACCACCTCGACGTCGACGCCGACGCCGACGCCGACGAACGCCCCGACGATGCCGACCGGTCGTGGCATCAACAAGCTCGAGCATCTGATCTTCATCGTGCAGGAGAACCGCAGCTTCGATCACTACTTCGGCACCTACCCGGGCGCCGACGGGCTGCCGACCAAGCCCAACGGCTCCTTCACCGTCTGCATCCCGAACAAGTTCCAGGACGGTGCGTGCGTGCCACCTTACGTGAGCCACGCCACCAACTTCGACGGTGGCCCCCACACGCACGCCGACTCCGTGCGCGACGTCAACGGCGGCAAGATGGACGGGTTCATCGACTCCCTGAAGCCCCGGCCCGACTACTGCTGGACGGTGCCGGATCAGGCCAAGTGCGCGGACGTGATCGGCCCCGAGGGCCAACCCGACGTGATGAGCACCCTGCCGCGCGAGGTGATCCCCAACTACTGGGCTTACGCCGACCGTTTCGCGCTGCAGGACGCGATGTTCGCGCCGACGGACACGTGGACGCTGCCCGCGCACCTGTTCCTGGTGTCGGGGTGGTCGGCCTACTGCACCGACCCGGACGATCCGATGAGCTGCCGCAGCGACCTGACGCTGAAGGGCGAGCGGCGCTGGCGCTACGGCGAAGACCCGAAGTACGCCTGGACGGACATCACGTGGCTGCTGGATCGCGAGGATGTCTCGTGGGGCTACTACATCGGCAACGACACGTGCTGGCTGCACCCCCCCTGCCCCGAACCGGAGCGGCGCGGATTCGAAACCAGCTATCAGCGCAACGTCCTGCCCGGCTTCACGAGTTTCTGGAACGGGGAACGCGTGTCCGGGATCAAGGACAACATGCTGCCGGTCAACGACTATCTGGCAGGAGCGGCATCGGGCGAGCTGCCCTCCGTGTCCTGGATCGTGCCGACGGCCGTCAACAGCGAGCACCCGCACGGCCCCTCCACGATCCAAACGGGCATGGCATACGTGACCCGGTTGATCAACGCGGCGATGGAAGGTCCGGACTGGAACTCGACGGCGATCTTCCTGACCTGGGACGACTGGGGCGGCTTCTACGACCACGTGGAGCCGCCGCGCGTGGACATCAACGGATACGGGCTCCGCGTGCCCGCGCTCGTGATCAGCCCGTGGGTGAAGGCCGGGTCGATCGACCACACGACGCTGTCGTTCGACTCGTACCTGCGGTTGATCGAGGATCGTTTCCTGGACGGCCAGCGCCTGGATCCCGAGACCGACGGCCGGCCGGATTCGCGACCGACGGTGCGCGAGCGCTTCGCCGACCCGGTCCTCGGTGCGTTCGACTTCTCGCAGGAACCCCTGCCGCCGCTGGTGCTCGACCCGTGGCCGTGGGACACACCCGAGCCGCACCCGTCGTTCTGAGGGCTCAGATCGTCGGTCGCCAGTCCCCCAGCGTCAGCAGCTGATCGGGACCGTCCAGGTCCAGCGGCTGCGCGTTGCCGCCGCCGTTCAGGACGACGACATCCTGCATGCCGTCACGATCGAAGTCGATCATCGCCGCGGTGTCGCCGCAGCCGGCGAGCTCGCCGGGCGGCAGGGCCGGCAGGTCCAACTCGGTCCAAGTGCGCCCGTCGCCGCCGTTGAGCAGCAGCGCGTCCGGCGCGTTCCTGCGATCGTCGCATCCGTCCACCGCGTAGACGTCCGGAGCACCGTCCCCGTTCACATCGCCGACCGCGAGGCCGTGACCGTGCGCCATCGGTCGCGTGAACACCGGCGAGCCGAACGCGCCGCCTTGCCGACCGAGCCTGATCTCCACAGCGTCCAGGTGCACCACGACGAGGTCGGCGACCCCGTCCCCGGACACATCGACGATCCGGGCGCCGTTGGCGAGCGGTCCGGTCGGCACTGCGAAGCGGTCGTTGGCGCGCACGAACCGGTCGCCCTCTCGCAGATACACGAAGACCTCCCGGTCGCCGCACAACAGGATGTCGTCCCAGCCGTCGCCGTCTGCGTCCACCACTTGCGCGCACATCGAGCCGTCCTCGCGCGTGACGCCCAGGTCCACCTCGCGGAAGCGCTTGCCGCCGACGTTGAGGTAGGTGCGGTTGGGGGTCGTACGCCCGTCGTAGCGCGGCGTGTCGTTCCCGATGAACAGGTCGGGGAACTCGTCGTGGTTCAGATCGATCCACTCCGGGTGCCGCCCACGTCCCCAGACGTCCTCGATACCCCATACGTGAGCCCGGTCCGTCCACGTACCGTCCGGGGCCTGGACCCACAGCTCGTTCCACTTCTTCGCCCGACCCTGCTGGGCGCCCTTGGCGCACAAGATGTCCTGCAGACCGTCGAGGTTGGGGTCGCCGAAGACGCACCCATGGCGATCCGGCCGCGCGTGCACCGTGTCGACCAGTCGCATCACCGGTTCGAAGCCGATCGTCGTGTCACCGAGCGGCTGGTTCACGAACAGCTCCGCGGGTCGCGACCCGTGGTGCCCGATCAGTGCGTCGTCCCAACCGTCGCCGTTCACGTCGGTCACGGCGATCGCGTAGCTCGACTCGTGTTGCCGGAACCCCACCATCGGACCCACGTCGCGCACCCGAGGCTGCGGCGAACCCTCTGCCGGCATCCAGGACAGCAGTACGCCGGATACCCCAAGGCACAGCAGCGCACGAACGAGCGATCGCATACGCCGGAAAGCTTACGGGTCAGCCGTGAGAGGCAACCGGCAGCAGGCCAGCTTCGCGCTTGACCAGCGACGGGATCTCCTCCGCGGGCACCGGCCGCGAGTAGAGGAAACCCTGGGCCAATCGACATCCGTTGGCACGCAGGAACTCGTGCTCCTGTGGGGTCTCGACACCCTCGGCCAGCGGGGTCATGTTGAGACCCTGCGCCAGCTGGATCATCGCCCGCACCATGCTGGCCTGACCCATGTCCCCGTGCACGCCGTGGACGAACGTCTTGTCGATCTTCAACACGTCCACCGGCATGTGCTTCAGCCGGGCAAGCGAGGAGTAGCCCGTGCCGAAGTCGTCCAGCGCCAACGTGAACCCCCACGCGTGCAGGTCCGCAAGGATCTTCTGCGTGCGCTCGGGATCGGCCATCGCGGTCGACTCCGTGATCTCGACGATCACGCGACGCGGATCGACGTCGCCGGCACGCAGGTTGGACATGATCTTCTCGGCGAGCCGCGCCGACCACAGCTGCCTGGGCGACAGGTTGAAGCCGACCCGCATATCGAGGCCCTGCTCCCGCCAGTCGGCGTGCTGCCGGGCGAGCTCCGCGATCACCCAGTCGCCGATCGCCTCGATCAGACCGAGCTCCTCGGCCAGCGGGATGAACTCCAGCGGCGGCACCAGGCCGCCCTTGGGGTCCTGCCAGCGGATCAAAGCCTCGAGCGACTCGACCTCGCCGGTCTCGATGTCGATGATCGGCTGCCAGTGCAGCACCCAGTGCTCCTCGCGCACCGCCTCGCGCAGCCTCGTCGTGAGTGAGAAGGTGTGCGCCGGGTCGGCGTCGCCGTCCGAGAAGAGCATGAAGCCGCCCGGCTCCTGCTTCTTCGTGCGATACATCGCGGCGTCGGCATTGCGCATCAGCGACTCGGCGTCCTGCGCGTCCTGGGGGAACAGGCTGATCCCGATCGAACCCGTGGCGAAGAACGAGGTGCCGTGCAGGTCGAACGGCTCGGCGAGCGCGTCGCGCACGCGATGCGCGACCACTTCGGCCGCGGCCAGCGCGGGGTTGGCGCCACCCTCCTCCAGGTCGCGATCGAGGTCGCCCAGCAACAGGAGGAACTCGTCGCCACCCTGCCGTGCGACGAGGTCCGTGTCACGGGTGCAGGTGCGCAGCCGGTCCGCAAGCTGCGCGAGCAACAAGTCGCCCGCGTGGTGGCCGAGCGAGTCGTTCACCATCTTGAAGTTGTCCAGGTCGAGGTACAGCACGCCGACCCCACTGTCGTTTCGTCGGGCCCGCGCGATGGCGCTGTCCAGCAACTCCTCGAACAGCGCCCGGTTGGGCAGCCCCGTCAGCTTGTCGTGATAGGCGAGGAAGGCGACCTGCTCCTCGGCGTTCTTACGCTCGGCGATGTCGAAGATGACGCCTTGGATCAGCCATGGAGCGCCGTGCTC
>DATECH010000095.1:0-4893 GCA_035287005.1 Actinomycetota bacterium
CGCCGCATCGCCGCCGGGCTGCACCACCTGCCGGAGGTGACCCACCCGCCGGTAGGAGGCGGCGTCGCACACCAGCAGCTCCCCGCCCCAGACCGTCCCGTCATCGCCGAGTCCGAGCCCGTCGAACGCGAGCCCGACGACCGCGCCGGAGAGCCCGTGCTCGGCCATCGTCGCGGCCACGTGCGCGTGGTGGTGCTGGACCGCGACGCGCGGCAGCCCGAGCGAGGCGGCGAACCTCGTCGTCATGAAGTCGGGGTGCAGGTCGTGCGCCACGAGCTCGGGCTCGATCCGGAAGATCCCGCGGAACCGATCGAGGGCCTGTCGGTAGGCCCGCATCGACTCCTCGGTGTCGAGATCGCCGACGTGCTGGGACAGGAACGCCCGCGCGCCACGGGCCAGGCAGAACGCCCCGTGCAGCAGCGCCCCCGTGCCGAGCGTCGGTGCCACGTCGGCCGCGAGGTCGATCGGGCTCGGCGCGAACGAGCGCGCGCGCCGGACCACGGACGGCGCCGCCTCGCCCGTGCGCACACGCACGACGCTGTCGTCGTAGCGCGCGACGACGTCGCGGTCGTGCAGCAGCGCCATGTCGGCGATCTCGCCGAGGCGCTCGATCGCCTCGTCGTTCGTGATGCAGATCGGTTCGTCGCTCGCGTTGCCGCTCGTCATCACGAGGGGGCGATCGACGGCGCGGAGCACGAGGTGGTGCAGTGGGGTTGCGGGCAGCATGACGCCGTGACGCCGGAAGCCGGGAGCCACCGTTGGCGCCAGTGGACGACGCGCCTCCACGAGGACGATCGGCGCTTGCCACGACGTGAGGGCGTCGAGCTCCACCGGCGTCGGTGCGAACCACGCCTCGACGGCCGCGACGTCGGGCACCATCACCGCGAAGGGCTTGTCCGGGCGTCGTTTGCGCTCGCGCAGGCGACCGACGGCCTCCTCATCGGTCGCGTCGCAGGCGAGGTGGAACCCGCCCAGTCCTTTGAGCGCGACGATGCCTCCATCGAGCAGCCGAGCCGCCACGACGCCGATCGGGTCTCGCTCGCCGTCGGCGCCCGCGATGACCAGCCGCGGGCCGCATGCCGGGCAGGCCACCGGCTCCGCGTGGAACCGCCGGTCGGCGGGATCCTCGTACTCGTGCCGGCAGTCGGCGCACATCGGGAACACGCGCATCGACGTGCGCCCGCGATCGTAAGGGAGCGACTCGATGATCGTGAACCGCGGACCGCAGTCGGTGCAGTTGACGAACGGGTAGCGGTACCTGCGATCCGTCGGGTCGAACAGCTCGGCGAGGCATGCGTCGCACGTCGCCGCATCGGCGGAGACGAGGCGTTCGCCGGCACCGTCGACGGACGTCTCCACGACGAAACGCGCGAGCCCCGCGGCGGCGCTTGGCGTCCACGTGACCGCGTCCACACGTGCCAGCGGCGGGGCCTCTGCGGCGATCGCGGCCGCGAAGGCGTCGAGCGCGCCCGCGGGGCCTTCGGCATGGATCTCGACCACGCCGCTGGCGTTGCGGACGCGCCCTCGGATCCCGTGGCGTTCGGCGAGCCGCCACACGAACGGGCGGAAGCCGACGCCCTGCACCACCCCGCGCACCTCGATCTGCCGGGCCTCGAGCACGGGCGACGCGATCCGCTCCGGGCTTCTCATGCGGGAGCCTCCGCCAGCGCCGCGACCTCTTCTACCAGCGCATCCACGAGCGCGGGCAGGGCGGACGCCACGGCCGGGGACAGCCCGTGGCCGGCCGTGAGGTCGCCGGCCTCGACGCCGAGGAACACCACGTGTGGCAGCGCCCCCATCACTCCGGCGAGCCCGACCGCCTCCGCCAGGCCCAGCCCGTGGGACGAGAACGAGCCACGAAGCTCCACCGGCAACCCATCCGGGTCGCCGACCGCGCGCACGATCGCCCCCGGCTCGCGGCCACCGGACGGCGCGCGCACCGCATCTGCGATCACCACCGCGTCGACGTCCTCGAGCAGATCGAGCACTCGCAGCGACATACCTGCTTGGACGACCTCGACCTCGGGGGGAAGGCGACGCCGCGCGAGCCCCACCGCCAGGAGGCCGACGGCGTCGTCCCCAGCCTCGGGATTGCCGCAGCCGATCACGCGTACCCGAGCGGTCATCGCGGCCGCCTATCCGCGCTCGATGTCGAGCCGAAGGAAATGCGTTGCGCACGAGATACAGGGGTCGTAGTTGCGTACGACCATCTCCGCGGCGTGCGTGAGCTCCTCGTCGGACCGGTCGAGCACGCCGGGCAGGTACTCGCGCAGGTCGCGCTCCATGTGGCGAAGGTTCTGCGAGGTGGGCGGGACGATCTTCGCCTCCAGGATCGTGCCGTCGTCGTCGACGTCGTACCGGTGGTACAGCGTGCCGCGCGGCGCCTCGGTCGTCCAGGCCGCACTGCCCGCACGGGGGGTCACCGCGACGTGCGGCGGGTCGGGCGGCGTGTAGTCGCGGATCAGACGAAGCGCCTCCTCGATCGAGAGGGCGGTTTCGGCCACTCGCGCACCCATCGACGCGAAGGGGTCGAGGTTCGGCAGGGTCGCAAGGCCCGCACGCGCCGCCGCGTCTCGCGCGACCGGCGTCACGGTGGCCTCGTTGAGGTTATACCGGGCGAGCGGACCTACGAAGTACGGCGATCGCGTGTCGGCGAACACCGAGTGCAGCGCGGTGGAATGCGCGACGTGGATCTCCTCGGTGACCTCCTCGTAGGTGTCCGCCGTCCACGTGCGGCCGCGGGTCGACCCCATATCGCCGTCGTTCATCGGATAGTCAGTTTGATTGACCATCGACACCAGTTCGGCATCCCGTGGGAACTCGGGAATCTCGAGAGCCGCGACGAAGTCGGCGACATCGAGGATCTCTGCGAGCGCGTCCTCAAGGCGGCCCTCGAACGCGCGGAGCTCCTTCGCGGTCGCCGCGCGGCTGAACCCGCCCACCATCGGTGAGACGGGGTGGATCTCTCGGCCGCCGATCGCGGCCATCAGATCGTTGCCGACCCGCTTCAGGCGAAGGCCTCGTTCCACCTGCGGCTTGAAGCCCTTCTGCGCCATCTCGATCGCGGAGTCGAACCCGAGGAAATCGGGCGCCGCCAGCAGGTGCACGTGGAGCATGTGGCTCTCGAGCCACTCGGCGCAGTACAGGATGCGCCGCAGCTCGTACGTGCGCTCGGGGACCTCGACCTCGAAGAGGTGCTCCAGCCCATGGATCGCGGTCATCTGATAGGCGACAGGGCAGATGCCGCAGATGCGCGGCACGATGTCGGCCACCTCGCTGAAGTGCCGCCCTCGCAGGAACGATTCGAAGAAGCGCGGCGGCTCGTAGATCTCGAGCTCGAGCCGCGTGATCTGGCCGTCGTCGATCCGCACGTGCAACGCTCCCTCGCCCTCCACGCGGGCGACGACGGGGACCTCGACCGATCGATGCGTCATGTGATCGCCTCCGCACGCTCCAGCCGCTCGGCCGCCTCGCGGAACGCGGGCGCGTATCCGGTGATGAACCGGAACGTGTCTGCCACGCGCGTGGGGCTCATGCCCAGCTCGATGAAACGCTTCGCGAGCGCGTCGGTGTTCGGCGGCTGGGAGGGCCCGAAGCATCCGTAACAGCCGCGGCCCATCGCCGGGCAGATCGCGCCGCAGCCGGTGCGGGTGACGGGGCCGAGACACGGCTCGCCCTTGGCCACCACGACACACACGTAACCGCGCCGCTTGCACTCGATGCACACGGGCGTGGTCGGCGGCCGCGGGACCGATCCCTGCAGCAGCCAGGCGAGGGCCGCGAGCAGCTGACCCCGGTCGACCGGGCACCCGGTGAGCTCGAGGTCCACGGGCACGATCTCGGCGATCGGCTGCGAGGATGCGAGCGCCTCCACGTATGCCGGTGTGGGGTAGACGTAGCGCACGTGCTCGGCCAGATCGGTGCCGTTGCGCAGCGCCTGGATCCCACCGCTCGTGGCGCACGCCCCGATCGTGATCAGGAAGGTCGACTCCGCACGGATCGCCTTCACCTGTTCGATCTGCTCGGCGGTGCTGACCGAGCCCTCGACCAGCGTCACGTCGTAGGGGCCGGGCTCCACGTGGGAGGTCGCCTCGGCGAAGTTCACGATCTCGATCGCGCCGGCAAGGTCCAGCAGCGCCTCCTCGGCATCGAGCAGCTGCAGCTGGCAGCCGTCACAGGAGGCCATCTTGAACACGGCGACGCGGGGCTTGGTCACAGCTCCTTCACCCCCATCACAGGCCCGATCTCGTCCCAGCGGAAGATAGGGCCGTCGGCGCACACGAAGTACGGTCCCACCTGGCAGTGGCCGCAGAGCTTGACGGCGCAGTGCATGTTGCGCTCCATCGTGAGCCAGAGCCGATCGTCGGGGATCCCGAGCGCCGAGAGATCGCGCATGGCGAACCACATCATGATCTCGGGGCCGCAGGTGAAGACCGTGGACGCCGCCGGGTCGATGTCGGCGACGGGAAACAGCGACGTGATCAGGCCCTCGCGGTAGGGCCAGGCGTCGTCCGCGTGATCGACCGTGAAGTGGACGTCGAGGTCGTGGCCGGCGTCGCGCAGGGACTCCAACTCGGCCCGGTAGAGCACCTGCCCCGGATCGCGTGCCCCGACGAGGAGCAGCACGCGCCGGAACGACGAGCGTTCCCGCACGGCCGTGTACAGCACCGATCGCAGGGGCGCCATGCCGAGGCCGCCACCGACGATCACGAGGTCGCCGCCGTGCGCCCGCTCCGTGGGCCAGGGGCGGCCGAACGGTCCGCGCAGCGTGATGTGGTCTCCAACCCGCAGTCCTTCGATCACGTGCGTCACACGACCGCAGACGCGGATCGTGTGCGCCAGCACGTCGGGTGCGGCCGGATCGCTCGACACGCTGATCGGTACCTCGCCGAC
>DATECH010000096.1:0-15112 GCA_035287005.1 Actinomycetota bacterium
CACTGGGCGTAGGGCATGGCGCCGGAGTCTAGCCAGCAGTCCATCACCTCCAGCGCACGCCGCATCGCGCCGCCGCAGTCGCACTTCAGCTCGATTCGGTCGACGTAGGGACGGTGCAGGTCCTCGAGGGCGTCCACGACGGCCGGGTCCGCCGCCCGCGAGCGCATCTCCTCCCGCGAGCCTACGCAATGGCGCTCGCCGCAGGAACCACACTCCCAGACCGGCAGCGGCGTGCCCCAGTAGCGCTCGCGGGACAGCGCCCAATCGACGTTGTTCTCCAGCCAGTTGCCGAACCGTCCGTGCTTGATGTGTTCCGGGTACCAGTTGACCCCCTCGTTCACGGCCAGCAGCCGGTCCTTGACCGCCGTCGTGCGGATGTACCACGACGTGCGCGCGTAATAGAGCAGCGGCGTCTTGCATCGCCAGCAGAAGGGGTACGCGTGCTCGTAGGTACCGGCGGCGATCAGGAGGCCGCGCGTACGCAGATCCTCGATGATCGCGGGGTCCGCGTCCTTGACGAAGACCCCCTGGACGAAGGCGGGCGCCTGTGTCGTGAACGTCCCGTCGTCGGCGACGGGACGCCACACGGGCCACCCTTGCGCGCGACCCACGTCGAGGTCGTCCGGGCCGAACGCCGGGGCGATATGGACGACACCGGTGCCATCGTCCAAGGACACGAAGTCCGCCTCGACGACGGTGTGCGCGCCTTCGACGTTCGCGTACGGCGGACGATAGCGCGCCCCGACCAGCGCGGCTCCCTTCAGCGATCGCTCGACCGTGCCCTCGTCGCCGAGCACGCGCTCGCGCAGCGGCTCCGCGATCACGAGCCGATCGCCGTCACGGTCCACCACGACGTAGGTGGCGTCGCTCGCGACCGCCGCCCCCGTGTTGGACGGGAGCGTCCAGGGCGTCGTGGTCCACACCGCGAGCGCCGCCCCCACCAGCGTGGGGTCCGCAGCCTCGACGATCGGGAAGCGGACGAACACGCTCGGGTCCTCGACCTGCGCGTAGCCCTGCGCGACCTCGGCGTCGGACAGGGCCGTGCCGCATCGCGGGCAGTAGGCGGTGACCTTGTGATCCTGGACCAGGAGTCCGCGCTGGTGCAGGCGCTTGAGCGACCACCACACCGACTCGATGTAGGGCGTCGACATCGTCCAGTAGGCGTCCGACATGTCGATCCAGAACGCGATCCGCTCGGTGAGGCGCTCGAACTCCCCGACGTAGCGCTGGACCGAGGCCCGGCACCGCTCGTTGAACGCGGCCACGCCGTAGGCCTCGATGTCGCGCTTGCCGGTGGTGCCGATCTCCTTTTCGACCTCGATCTCGACGGGCAACCCGTGGCAATCCCAGCCGCCCTTGCGCCGAACGAGGTGGCCGGTCATGGTCTTGTATCGCGGATAGACATCCTTGAAGGTGCGCGGCTCGACGTGGTGGATGCCGGGCTTTCCGTTGGCGGTCGGGGGTCCCTCGTAGAAGAGCCACGTCGGCGCGTCGGCCCGAGCCGCGAGCGAGCGGGCGAAGATGTCCGCCTCGCGCCACCAGGCCAAGATCCGCTCCTCGAGCGCGGGGAACTGCACCCTCGCGTCGACCGGCTCGAACACCGTCATGTGGGCCCCCTTCTTTCGCATCGCCTCGTCCTTTTCGGTGCGAGGACGAGGCGTCGGGCCCCGCGGTACCACCCCGCTTGTCTCGACCGCGAACGGCGAGACCGCTCATCGATCGCCCCGGTGGCCGACCTGCCGCGCTCACGGGCGGCTCTCGCCTGCGTCTAGTGCGCGTGCGGTCCTTCCGCACGCGGTTCGGGCAGGGGCTCGGGGAGGATCTTCACCGAGGACGCGGCGCCGGCTCGCACCATCCCGACTCGCTCCTGTCGCGGTTTCCTCGGCTACTCGTTCCCGTCATCGCCGATGCGAGGCATGCTACACGCAGCGATGGACACATTCACGGTGCGGGTGGTGCCGCGTTCCGGTCGCACGACCGTGCGGGAGGAGGCGGACGGCACCCTGACGATCCGCGTTCGCGCCGCGCCGGTCGACGACGCCGCGACCAGGGAGGCCGCCAAAGCGCTTGCGGCGCACCTCGGGTTGCCGGCCAGCGCTGTGAGGCTCCGCACGGGTCATCGCAGCCGCACGAAGGTGTTCGACGTGACGCGTTGACCATCGCGCGCGCTCAGAGGCCGGGCGGAAGGGCGTTTCTGCTAGCCTTCGCCGACTATGGCGGCGGTCAAACTGACGAAGAATGAGATCGATGAGCTCGAGGCGCGACTGCGCTCGGAGCGTGTCGAGCTCGCCGAACAGCTCACCACGATCGAGGACCAGACGTTCGCGGCCACGCAGTCTGATCTGTCCGGGGATGTGGGCGTCGACGACGAGTCGGCCGATGCCGGCACGGCGACGTTCGAGCGCGAGAAAGAGCTGTCGATCGAGCAGAACGTCCGCGACCTGATCCAAAAGATCGACCGCGCACTCAAGCGGATCGAGGCCGGCACCTACGGCGTGTGCGAACGCTGCGGCAAGCCGATCGAGAAGGCGCGCATCAAGGCGCTGGCGTACGTGGATCTGTGCATCAAGGATGCGCGGGCGCAGTCGCGCCGCTGACGCGGTGGACCTCGCTCGTCGACGGAGCGGCGCGATCGTTGTGGGCACCGCCGCGCTCATCGTTCTTGCAGATCGACTCACCAAGGCGTGGGCCGAGCGGTCTTTCGCCGTGCATCCTCGCGAGGTCATCGAGGGTGTCTTGACGCTGCGGTTCACGACCAACAGCGGGGGAGCGTTCAGCCTCGGCGATCGCGCGCCGTTGCTGTTCGCGATCGCCGCCATCGTGGTGTGCGCCGTGATCGTCGTGACCGCGTTCCGCGCACGCCCGACGTTGCACGCGGTCGCGCTGGGATTGATCCTCGGCGGCGCCCTGGGCAACCTCCTCGATCGAGCCTTGCGCGGCCCGGGCCTTTCCGGGCGGGTCGTTGATTTCATCGACCCGCACGTGTGGCCGGTGTTCAACCTTGCCGATGCTGCCATCGTCTCGGGCGCGATCCTCCTGGCGCTGCAGTCGTTCCGCGAGGGGAGGGCGGGCCACCGCGACGACCCGGAGGCGGCGACCGTCGGCGATGACACCTGACATCTACGTGGCGGCGGCGGGGCGCCTCGACGTGGTCGTCGCCGCGCTCAGCGGCAAGCCTCGTGCCGACGTGCAACGCGCGATCACGGCGGGCCGGATCACGGTCGATGGTCACACCAGGGCCAAGTCCTTCCGGCTGCTGGGGGGCGAGCGGCTGCTCGTCGATCTTCCCGGTGAGGAGCCGCTGGTCGCAGACGACGAAGGGGTGCCGATCCGGTATCGAGACGAGCATCTAGCGGTGGTCGTGAAACCCGCCGGCGTCGTGACGCACCCCACGGCCGGTCGGCGCGACGGCACGCTCGTGAATCATCTGCTCGGCATGGGCGTCGCATTGGCGCCCGCGGGCGGCGCGCTGCGCCCGGGCATCGTGCATCGGCTCGACGTCGGTACCAGCGGCCTCATGATCGTCGCTTCCACGGATGCGGCGTTCGAAGGGCTCGCGGCGCAGTTCAAGCGTCACGACATCGAGCGACGGTACCTGGCCCTCGTGCGCGGCGCACCCGACCACGACCGGTTCACGGTCGAGGCGCCGCTCGGCCGACGCGGGGCGCGGGTCGTGGTGGACCACGTGGAGGGGCGTGAGGCGTCGACGACGTTCGACGTGCGGGAACGTCTGGCGCGAACCAGTCTGCTCGAGGCGGCTCCGGCGACGGGGCGCACCCATCAGATCCGGGTGCATCTGCAGGCGATCGGGCACCCGATCGTGGGGGATCGCGACTACGGCGGCGGTGGCGACGAGGCGAGGCGGATCGGTATCGGACGGCCGTTCCTGCACTCGTGGCGCCTGCGCTTCATCCACCCGGTGACGGGCGACGAGATCGTGTGCGAAGAGCCGCTGCCGGCCGACCTCGCCGAAGCCCTGGTCCGCGCCCGCAACGACCTGCAGTCTTGACGCCCCCGGTACCCGGGCGTACCTTCGGGGTCCCTCGAATCACACGCGTGTAAGTTCTCCACAAGGTGCCGGAAACCTGTGGATAAGGTCCCGAAGAAGGGCTGTGAACAGCACAGATGCCAGAGCCGGGTTTCGTACACCTGCACACGCACACCGAGTACTCGCTGCTAGACGGCGCCGCCAGGATCGAGGCGCCCAAGTCCAACCCGACCGCGCCGACGATCTTCACCGAGGCGGTCGCCCACGGAATGCCGGCGCTCGCGATGACCGATCACGGGGCCATGTTCGGCACCCTGAGATTCTACGAGGCGGCGCGCGCCGTCGGGGTCAAGCCGATCATCGGGGTCGAGGCCTACGTCGCGCCCGGCTCGCGCTTCGATCGCAATCCGGGTGAAAGCGAGGAGAAGTACTACCACCTGACTCTGCTGGCCGAGAACGAGGTCGGGTACCGCAACCTGCTGAAACTCGTGTCGCAGGCCTACCTGGAGGGGTTCTATCACCGACCGCGCATGGACAAACAGCTGCTTGCGGAGCATGCCGACGGCCTCGTTTGCCTGTCCGGATGTCTCTCCTCGGAGATCGCGGTCCAGCTGCTCGCGGGCCGGCGCGACCGCGCCCTGGCCACCGCGGCGGAGTTTCGCGACATCTTCGGGGCCGATCGGTATTTCATCGAGATCCAGGATCACGGGCTCGCGGATCAACGAACGATCCTGCCCAGACAGATCGCCCTCGCGCGCGAGATCGGCGTGCCCGTGGTGGCGACCAACGACCTGCATTACACGCGCCAGGACGACGCCAAGCCCCACGACGTCTTGCTGTGCATCCAGCAACAGAAGCTCCAGAGCGATCCGAAGCGCCTGAAGTTCGACTCGGAGGACTTCTACCTGAAGTCCGCGGCCGAGATGCGGCGTGTGTTCGCGGAGGTGCCCGAGGCCTGCGACGCCACGCTGGAGATCGCCGAGCGGGTCGAGCTGCTTCCCGAGCTCGAGCGGGTGTTGGTCGAGGGCCAGGTCGAGTACCGGCTGCCGCGGTTCGAGACGCCGGCGGGCGAGCCACTCGACGGGTACCTGCGCGACCTGGTGGAACGGGGAGCGGTCGATCGATACGGCCACCCGCTGCCCGCCGAGGCCGTCGAGCGGATCGACCACGAGCTGTCGATCATCTCGAAGATGGGGTTCTCGGGTTACTTCCTGATCGTGTGGGATCTGATCCGGTTCGCGCGCGAGCAGGGGATCCGCGTCGGGCCGGGACGCGGTTCGGCCGCAGGCTCGGTCGTGTCCTATGCGCTTCGGATCACCGATCTCGATCCCTTGCGCTACGGGCTGCTGTTCGAGCGCTTCTTGAACCCCGATCGCGTCGAGATGCCCGACATCGACATGGACTTCGACGAGCGCCGCCGCGACGAGGTGATCCGTTACGCCACCGAGAAGTACGGCTCGGACCACGTCGCGCAGATCGTCACGTTCCAAACGATCAAGGGCAAGCAGGGCATCCGCGACGCCGCGCGCGTGCTGGGGTTCCCGCCACGCGTCGGCGACGAGCTGTGCAAGATGTACCCCGCGGCGATCATGGGGCGCGACGAGCCGATCGATTCGGCGCTGCAGACCAGCGCCGAGTTGCGTGAGGCCTACGAGCGCCAGCCCGAGGCCAAGGAGATCATCGACACCGCCCGCGCCCTGGAGGGGCTGCGTCGCGAGGATTCGGTGCACGCGGCCGGCGTGGTGATCGGCGACGCGCCGCTGGTCAACTACCTGCCCCTAAAGCTCACGAAGGACTCCCGCGACGACGCCAAGAAGATGGTCACGCAGTTCGACATGAACGGCGTGGCGCAGCTCGGGCTGCTGAAGATGGACTTCCTGGGGCTGCGGAACCTGTCGGTCATCGAAGAGACGCTGCGACACCTGCGCACGCGCGGCGTCGAGCTCGACATCGACCACGTGCCGCTCGACGACGACGACACCTTCGCGATGCTGCGCCGGGGGGACACGATCGGCGTGTTCCAGATGGAGTCGCCCGGTGTGAAGAACCTGATCAAGCTGCTGGAGCCGGACCGATTCGAGGATCTGATGGCGTGCGTGGCCCTGTACCGGCCGGGACTGCTGTCGATGGGCCAGCACACCGAGTACGCGGAGCGCAAGCACGGACGCAAGAAGGTGACCTATCCGCACGTGGTCCTGGAACCGGTCCTGCGCGACACCTACGGGATCATCGTCTACCAGGAGCAGGTCATGCAGACGGCGGTGGCGTTCGCGGGTCTGTCGATGGGAGAGGCAGACACGCTTCGCAAGGTCATGGGCAAGAAGATCCGCGAGAAGGTGGCCGCCGAACGGGAGAAGTTCGTGGCGGGAGCGGTGTCCCTCGGGCACGACCAGCGCATGGCCGAGGGCATCTTCGAGCTGATCGAGCCGTTCGCCGACTACGGGTTCAACGCCTCGCACGCGTGCGCGTACGGCTACGTCGCGTATCAGACCGCGTACCTGATGGCGCACCACCCGGTCGAGTACATGGCCGCGATCCTCACGTCGGTCAAGGACGACAAGGATCGCAAGCCCTACTACCTGTACGCGTGCCGGGGGATGGGCATCGAGGTCCTGCCTCCCGACGTGAACGAATCCGACATGGACTTCGCGCCGGCGCCCGGCGATCGTCGCGCGATCCGATATGGCTTGTCCGCGGTCCGCAACGTCGGTGCGGGCGTGGTGCAGGGCATCCTGGAAGCACGGTCGGCCGGCGAGACGTTCACGTCCTTCCCCGACTTCTGTCGGCGCGTGGAGCCCACGTCGCTGACGAAGCGCGTGCTGGAGTCGCTGATCTTCGCCGGCGCGTTCGACTCGCTGGGGTACACCCGGGGTGGCATGATCCAGCAGGTCGGCGAGCAGCCCGCCTTCGAGAAGGTCTCGGCGCCGATCCTGGCGGAGCGCAAGGCCGAGGCGGCAGGCCAGTTCTCGTTGTTCGGCGGCGGCGGCAACCCGGATGAGCGCCTCGCTGAGGTGGACGTCTCGGTCTTGCAGGGTGCGGAACTCGACAAGCGACTCCTGCTGTCCAAGGAGAAGGAGATGCTGGGGCAGTTCGTCACGGATCATCCGTTGCTCGGCGTCGAGGACCAGTTGAAGGCGCAGACCACCTGTCAGATCACCGACCTCGAGAACCGCGACGACGGCGAGCTCGTCGTGCTCGGCGGCATCATCGGCACCCTCGCGCGCAAGTTCACGAAGCGCGGCGAGCCCTACGCGCAGTTCCGGCTCGAGAGCCTGACCGGCGGCGTGGAGGTCGTCGCGTTCCCCAGCGTGTACGAGGCGGTACCCGAACTGTTCGAGGCCGACCGCATCGTCCTGGTCACCGGCCGCATCGACCGCCGCGGTCGCGAGCTGCAGATCCGGGCCAGCGAGGCGCGCGAGCCGGCGCTCGTGCCCGGGGCGTCGCATACGCCGGGCGTGCTGGTCGTCGACCTCCCCGCCGCGGTGTGCTCTCCGGGGGTGCTCAACAAGCTCAAGACCCTGCTCGAGGGGGCTCCCGGCGAGCTACCGGTTCGGCTGCGTTTCCTGTCCTCCCAGGGGGTGCAGCCCCTGTCCCTGGGGGCGTTCACCGTCAACGCACAGGGCTCGCTGCTCGACGAGCTTCGCCACCTGCTTGGTCCCTCCGCGGCACGGCTCGAACACGACGCCGTGTAGCCGGCGGCTATCGTTTCCTTATGACCTTCTCGCTGTTGCCGGCGATCGACCTGACCGACGGACACCTCGGCGTCTACTCCGCGCTGGGTCCGAAACGTCTCGACGTCTTCGACGGCGATCCCCTGGCGGCGGCTCGGGCGTATCTGGCCGCGGGCGCTCGCTGGCTGCACGTGGTCGACATGGATCTCGCCTTCAACGGCCGGGCGACGAACGTCGACCTGGTGCGCGCGATCGTCGAGCAGTCGGGCGAGGCGCCCGTCCAGGCCAGCGGCGGGGTGCGCACGTGGGAGGAGGTCGGCGCGTTCCTCGAGGCCGGGGCGGCGCGCGTCGTCGTGTCCTCGGCGGCGCTTGCCGACGAGGGTGCGGTCGCGGAGATCCTCTCGCGGGCCCGGCCCGGGGAGGTCCTGATCGGCATCGAGGTTCGGCACGGCCGCGTTCGCTCCCGAGGCGCGCAGCGGGTGGATCTCGATCTGATGGCCACGCTCGGCTGGCTCCAGGCGGCGGGCGCCCCTGGCTTCCTGGTCACCGCCGTGGACCGCGTGGGCACACAGGGCGGACCGGACACCGGCCTGGTGCGCCGCGTGTCCCGGTTCGGGCTCCCGACGTTGGCGGCCGGAGGCATCCGATCCCTCGCCGACCTCGCGGCGGTGCGGGATGCCGGGGCGACGGGGGCGGTCGTCGGCCGCTCCGCATTGGATGGCTCCCTCGATCTGGCCACCGCGCTCGCGTGGGCGTGCGCGTAGCGCCGGGCCCGAAGGGCCGTTCCGCCCTGAGTAGACTGCCCGCCCCATGGGCTTCCTCACCGACTTCGTCGCCGAGACCCGTCGCGAGCTCGCGGCGCACCCCCTGCAACGCGACGTCCTCGCCGAGGCCGCCACCGAGGCGCCCGAGGCCCGGAACCTCGCGTGGACGCTGCGCGAGTATGCCGCGGACGACGGGGTCGCGGTCATCGCCGAGGTGAAGCGAGCCTCGCCGTCGGCCGGCGCGATCGCCGCCGAGGTCGATCCGGTGCTGCAGGCCACCGCCTACGACGTCGCCGGCGCCGCCGTGATCTCGGTGCTCACGGAGCCCCGGTACTTCGGGGGCTCGATGGACGATCTGCGCGCGGTGCGCGCGGCGGTCGAGCACCCGGTGCTCCGCAAGGACTTCCTCGTGCACCCCGATCAGGTGCTGGAGGCACGCGCCGCCGGGGCGGACACGGTCCTGCTGATCTCCGCGTGCCTGACGGACGGCGAGCTGACGCAGCTGCTGGCGACCGCCCGTGAGCTGGGGATGGAGCCGCTCGTCGAAACCCACACCGATGCGGATCTGGACCGGGTCCTGGCGACCGACGCCGCGGTCGTCGGCGTGAACGCTCGCGACCTGGAGACGCTCGAGGTCGACGTCCCCCAGGCGCTGGCCCGGCTCGCTCGGATCGAGGCCGGCAGGGTGGCCGTGCTGGAAAGCGGCATCCGCACCCGTTCCGACGTCGTGGCGGCGGTCGATGCGGGCGCGTCTGCCATCCTGGTGGGTGAGACGTTGATGCGCGCCCACGATCCCGGCGCCACGCTGCACGAACTGATCCACGGGAAGGAGATCCCCATATGAGTACGGCCGCCACGACCCTTCCGGACGAGCGCGGGCGCTTCGGCGTCTACGGCGGCCGCTACGCGCCCGAGGTGCTGATCCCCGCGCTGGACGAGCTTGCGGAGGCGTGGGGTCGGCTGCGCGACGATCCGATCTTCCGGGGCGAGCTCGCGGCGCTGCTCGTCGATTTCGTGGGACGCCCGACCCCGATCACACACGCGGCACGGCTGTCCGAGGAGCTCGGGCAGTTCGTCTGGCTCAAGCGGGAGGATCTCGCGCACACCGGCGCGCACAAGATCAACAACGCGCTCGGCCAGGTTCTGCTCGCCCGGCACCTCGGCAAGCGACGGATCATCGCCGAGACCGGCGCCGGTCAGCACGGCGTCGCCACCGCCACCGCGTGCGCACTGCTCGGGTTCCCCTGCGTGGTGTACATGGGCGAGGAGGACACGCATCGGCAGGCGCCGAACGTCGCCCGGATGGAGCTGCTCGGCGCGGAGGTGCGCCCGGTGACCGCCGGCACTCGCACGCTGAAGGAGGCGGTCAACGAGGCGATGCGCGACTGGGCCGCCTCGGTGCGAACGACGCACTACGTGATCGGCTCGGTCGTGGGTCCGCACCCGTTCCCCACGCTCGTGCGCGACCTACAGCGCGTGATCGGCGACGAGGCCCGGGCGCAGTACGCCGAGCGGCTCGGGCTCGATCCACAGTACGTGCTCGCGTGCGTGGGCGGTGGGTCCAACGCGATCGGGATGTTCACCGCCTACGTCGGCGCCCCCGGCGTCGAGCTGATCGGCGTGGAGGCCGGCGGCACCGGGATGGAGCTCGGCAGGCACTGCTCCTCGCTGACGCAGGGCCAGCCCGGCGTGTTGCACGGGGCGCTGAGCTACCTGCTGCAGGACCCCGACGGACAGGTCGTGGAGACCCACTCGATCTCCGCAGGGCTCGACTACCCAGGGGTCGGTCCCGAGCACGCCTACCTGCAGGATGCGGGGCTGGCGCGGTACGTGAGCGCGACCGACGCGGAGGCGCTCGCCGGATTCCAGCTCCTCGCGCGGACGGAGGGGATCCTGCCGGCGCTCGAGCCCTCGCACGTGATCGGCTGGCTCGCGCGTCGCGAACTCCCCGAGGGCTCGCGCGTCCTCGTGTGCCTGTCGGGGCGCGGCGACAAGGACCTGGACACGATCCGCGCCGCGCTGGGAACGACCTAGTGGGCGCGATCGAAACGCAGCTTCGCGTCGTGCGCGACCGCGGCGACAAGGCGTTCGTGCCCTACGTGACGGGAGGGTACCCGGGCGTCGACGCGGCGCTGCTGCAGGCGCTCGCGGACGCGGGCGCCGACGCGATCGAGGTCGGGATCCCGCATTCCGATCCGATCATCGACGGAGGGGTGATCCAGGAGGCCTCCCGGGTTGCGCTCGAAGCGGCAACCCACCCCGGCGACGTCCTTCGGATGATCGGCGAGGCGGACGTGCCGGTGCCGGTCGCGGTCATGACGTACGCGAACATCGTGACGCGCCCCGGCCTCGCGGCGTTCTGCGACGACGTGGCGGCGGCGGGCGTCACGGGCTTGATCGTGCCCGATCTGCCGGTGGACGAATCCACCGAGCTCGCCGCGCTCGCGGGGGCGCGAGGCATCGACGTGGTACTGCTCGCCGCCCCCGGCACGACGCCGGACCGGTACGCGGCGATCGGCGGATCGTCGCGCGGGTTCGTTTACTGCGTCGCCACGTACGGCGTGACCGGGGCTCGCGGAGCTCTCGAGACGACGGCCCGCGAGGTGGTCGAGTCCGTGCGGCCGCACACGGATCTTCCCCTGCTCGTCGGGGTCGGCATCGCGACCCCCGCGCACGCCGCCGAGGCGTGCACGTTCGCCGATGGGGTGATCGTCGGGTCGGCGCTGATGGCGAGACTGCTGGACGACGATCGAGACGGGCTCGTGGAGCTGTCGGCTGCCTTCCGGACGGCGATCGCGAGCCGGAACGGCTGAATGCGGATCATCACCGGCGAGCAACTCCGCGCCGGCCTGTCGACGACCGCCGCGATCGACGCGCTCGGGCACGCGTTCGGCCGCGAGGATCCGTCGCTGACCGCCCCGCAGCGCACGACCCTTGCCACCCCGGCGGGCACGTTGCTCAGCATGCCGGCGGCGGGGGAGGAGGGTGTCGGCGTCAAACTCGTCACCCTCTCGGAGTTCAACCCGCAGCGGAACCTGCCCTTCATCCATGCCGTGTACGTGTTGTTCGACTCGCAGACGCAGCAACCCGAGGCGGTGATCGACGGCACGGAACTGACGGCGATCCGCACCGCGGCCGTCAGCGGGCTGGCCACGCGCCACCTGGCGAACCCAGATGCCGCACGACTCGTGCTCTTCGGGGCCGGCGCCCAGGCGACGTCGCATCTCGACGCGATGTGCGCCGTGCGCCCGATACGAGACGTGGTCGTCGTGGGGCGGACGGGCTCGCGCGTCGACGCGCTCGTCGACCGCGCCCGTGCGCGGGGTCTCGAGGCCCGCGCCGGCACCCGCGACGACGTCGCGGGTGCCGACCTGATCTGCACCTGCACCACGTCGGCCGTGTCCGTCTTCGACGGCCACGCCCTCACCCCCGGCACGCACGTGAACGCGATCGGAGCGTACCTGCCTGATCAGCGAGAACTCGACACGGAGGCGATCCGGCGAGCGACGGTCGTGGTCGAGACACGACAGGCGGCGCTCGCGGAGGCGGGGGACCTTCTGATCCCGATCGGTGAGGGCGCCATCGACGCGAGTCACATCCACGCCGACCTGACCGACGTGATGCTGGGCCAGATCGTCCGCACCTCGAAGGACCAGATCACCGCGTTCGTGTCGGTCGGGATCGCCTTCGAGGATCTGGTCGTGGCCCGAGCGGCGCTCGACGCGTTGGGCTGAGACCGCATCGGGAACCGGAGGTCGATCGTCACCCGTGGCTCGCGGGAGTGCCGGGAGCGGGGGTCGAACCCGCACGAGCCGAAGCTCACGGGATTTTGAGTCCCGCGCGTCTGCCAGTTCCGCCATCCCGGCCGGCGCCGCAAAGCGTACAAGCTGATAGAGCTCGGGCGCCCCACCAGTCGCGTTGCTCGTGCACCGGTCCGGGCCTATAGTCCGCGCGAAGCGGTGGCCCGCGCCTGCGGGCCTTCATGAAGGAGGGATCGATGCACTCATTCCGTAGTCGAGCAACGTTGGCCGTCGTCGCGGCGTTCGCGCTCGTCGGCGCGGCCTGCGCCAGCGACAGCAGCACGTCGACGCCCGCGGCGTCCGGCGGCACCGACACCGGGGTCTGCCAATCGGTCGACACCACGACCGGCGATGCGCTCGCCGAGGTGTGTGAGACCGGAACGCTGCGTGTCGCAACCGACGCGAAGTACAAGCCGCAGTCGTGGTTCGACGTGCAGAGCGAGCAGTGGAACGGGTTCGATGTCGACGTCGCGAACGAGATCGCGAAGCGCCTCGGCGTCACCACCGACATACAGGCGCAGAAGTGGGCCGTGATTACCGCGGGCTCGTGGAGCGACCGATGGGATCTGAGCGTCGGGTCGATGACCGACACGGTCGATCGGGAAGAGCTGTTCTACTTCAGCTCGGCGTATTACTTCACGCCCGCGGGTGTGTCGGTGCACAACGACAACACCACGATCACCGATATCGCCACTGACCTGGACGGCAAGAAGGTCTGCGTCGGGGTCGAGACCACGTATCAGGACTACATCAACCAGACGCTGGTGATGGGAGCAGGTGCGCCGCCGTTCGAGTTCGAGGTCGACGATGCGCAGCTCCAGACCTTCGAAACCGACACCGACGCCCTGGACAACCTCGCGCTCGGCGACGGCGTCCGCTGCGACGCGGCGATCTCGGCGACGCCGACGATCCAGGCGTTCATCGACGACGGGGGCCCGATCAAGCTCGTCGGTGACCCGATCTACTACGAGCCGCTGGCGATCGCCCTCGACCGGAACGCGTCGACCGATCAGACGGCCCTGGCCGAGGCCGTGGACCAGATCGTGCTGGACATGCACGACGACGGCACCCTGTCGACGCTGTCGCAGAAGTGGTACGGAGCGGATCTGACGGCCTCGACCTGATCGACACCGGGGGCTTCGCGTGAGCGTGCAGACCCAGACGGAGGGAGCCGGGGATACCCGGCTCCCTCCCCGTCGCCTGAGCGAACCACCGAGCGCGAAGTACCTCCTGTTCGCCGCGTGGGTGCTGCTCGTCGAGGGCGCCGTGGCGCTCGTCTTCCTACCGGTGCTCGTCTTCTCCTCGCGCGAGGACATCCCGCCGGCGGAGATCACCCTGTTCGGTTTCGTCGGCGTCGCGTGCCTGGCGGCGGGGGGCTTGCTGTACACGCGGTGGCCCGCCATGTGGTGGCTCGCGCTCGCGGCAGCCGTCGGGAGTGCGGCCTACCTGCTCGCCGCCGAGGGGTTGACGTCGACCCGGGAGGCCTACGTCGCGTTCGGGATGAGCGCGATCGCGGTCGTGCTGATGGTCGTCGGGAGGTCGGCGGCGGGCGACACGGAGGCGCTCTCGCTCGCGAGCGCGCGAGTGCCGTTCCGGTTGAAGGTCGGGCTCGTGTGGGCCGGGATCTTCTTCATCCTGGGGCTGTTCCTCGCCTTGTCGCAGCTCGATTTCGCGTTCATCGCCGAGAACCTCACCTACATCGCGAAGGGCCTCGAGTACACGATCCTGCTCGCGGTCGGGGCGATCGTGCTCGCGACGATCCTCGCCCTGTTCGGCGCGCTGGGACGCCTGTCGCGCAACCCGGTCGCGTTCGGCGTGTCGGGGTTCTACACGTCCTTCTTCCGTGGTACGCCGCTGATCGTGCAGCTGTTCCTGATCTACCTGGCGCTGCCGCAGATCGGGGGGAACCTCGAACGGGTCTCGCTGGTGCGGCTGCTCACGCTCACCTCGTTCGTGGCCGGCGTGATCGGCCTGGGTCTCAACTACGGCGCCTACATGACGGAGATCTTCCGCGCCGGCATCCAGTCGGTGGGCCACGGCCAGGCGGAGGCAGCCGATGCACTGGGCATGACCTACGCGCAGCGCATGCGTCGCGTCGTGCTGCCCCAGGCCACGCGAGTCATCATCCCGCCCACGGGTAACGAGTTCATCGCGATGATGAAGGACACGGCGCTCGTCGGTTTCCTCGGGGCGGAGGTCGCACGGGCGGAGCTGTTCCTGCGCGCCCAGCTGGCGTTCAGCCAGGACTTGACGAAACGGCTCGAAACGCTGCTGGTGGCGGCCGCGCTGTACTGGCTGTTGACCTCGATCTTCACCTTCTTCCAGGTTCGCTTGGAGCGCCGGATCTCGAAGGGGTACGTGCGCCTGAGCGTGTCCACCGCGACCGGGCGCAAACGCACGCAGTTCATCCCCGCCGCCGCCGCCGGCGGCACGGGCGGCGGCGCCGGGGTGGTCGAGATCGAGCAGCTCGACGACTCCGACGAAGGAGGAGTGCCGTGACCTTCGGGCAGGGCGAAGCGGTCGTGCGGGTCGACAACCTCTACAAGCGCTTCGGCGACCTCGAGGTGCTGCGAGGCATCAACATGGAGGTTGACGCGGGGGAGGTCGTCGTCATCTTCGGCCGGTCCGGGTCGGGGAAGTCCACGCTTCTACGGTGCATCAACTTCCTCGAGGATCCGACGCAGGGCAGCATCGAGGTGGCAGGCATCCGGCTGGAGGGTGGCCATCGGACCCGTCACAAGCACGAGCAGATCCGGAAGCTCCGTGTCCACGCCGGGATGGTGTTCCAGCAGTTCAACCTGTTCCCACACCGAACGGTGATCCAGAACGTGATGGAGGGCCCGGTGGTCGTCAAGCGCCTCGATGCCGACAGCATCCGGCCGATCGGGA
>DATECH010000097.1:0-5318 GCA_035287005.1 Actinomycetota bacterium
CTGCTGCGGCGCCGCCGGCCTCTACACGGCCACGCAGCCGGAATGGGCGGGCGCCCTCGGTCGGGAGAAGGGCGAGGCGATCGCCGCGACCGGCGCGACGATCGTCGCCTCGGCCAATCCCGGGTGTTCGATCCAGCTCTCGACCCAGCTCGGACACCTCGGCACCGAGGCGGCGGTGGTGCATCCGGTCGAGCTGCTGGATCGCGCGATCGGCCCGGTCACCGAGCCACCAGTCGCTCGGCAAGCATGAGGTCCGGCTCGAAGTACCCGACATCCACTCGGCCGAACAGCAGCGACGTGACCAGCCGGTAGATCACCGCCCGAACGAACAGCTGCGGGAACGCCGGGTCGTTCGCAGTCGCGGCGAGCAGCGGTTCGGGGTCGGCGTCGCGCCACCGCACAGCGTCGCCGATCACCACCGCGGCGGCGAACCCCCTCGGGCGGAAGTACGGCGTAACGTCGATGATCGCAGGGTCGAGCCCGTCCGCGAACAACAGGTTCTCCGTGAGATCGCCGTGGATCACCTGCGCCGGCAGATCCACCGGACGCCGCATGGCCAAGAGCCGATCCAGCAGCCGGTGCCGCAAAGGCGCGTCCTGCTCTTCCCACGCGACCCGGTCGCCCACCGAATACGGGTTCGTCCTCGCGTCGAGGAACGCAGGTCGTTCCAATCCGACGATCGCCCGATGGAAGCGCTCGCCGACCCGGATCACGTCGACCCACCGCTCGGCGTGCGTTCCCTCCACGACCGGCTGTGCGCACCACCCTTGCGCCACCCATCCCCCATCCACCGCGCGGATCGGCAGCGCCAAGCGGAAGCCCTCCTGCGGCACCGTCGGCAGCACCCTGGCCAGCCACCCCCACTCTGCGGCGTCGTCGCACGGCTTCAGCACCACGTCGCCCGCACGCCACGCGCGACCCTCGCCGCCGCCCAGGGGCACGGGGACACCCGCAACGCCGAACGCTTCGAGCACGGATGCCGGCGGTTGCACGCCCCAAGCGTACGCGCCAACGGCGGCCGGGGATCAGCGGGCCGCGCGAGGCGCGGGCTCTGAGGCGTCGGACCCCGGCAGGATCACGATGGCGTTGGATACCGCCCGCTCACCGGACGAATCGGTCGGGTGGTTCACGACGCCCATGCCCTTGATCCACATCGTCGCCGACCCGCCGCCGTCCAGGTTCATCGCGTCCACGGCGCCGAGAAGCTTCATCTCACGGCCCAGCTGATACAGCGTCATGCCCGGCGAGCCGGACGACCGGCCGTCGACCACCAGCAGGATCACGTGACCCGTGGCGGTGATGCCGATCGCGGTCCGCGGGTTGCGGTCGCAGATGTCGGCCGTGCAGGAGGACGCGAACTGCGTGACACCGTTCTTGAGGATCAGTGCGTTGCCGCTGATGACGTCCATCGCGTCACTCATCCCGTTGCTCCACCCCACGTGCACCGTGCCCCCGACCCGCATGCTCTTGACGAACGTCGCGCCCTTACCACTCAACTTCGCACTCAGCACGACCGTGCCGGTCGTGACCGTCATCGCGGTCGAGCTGCTGCACCGCACGGCGTCGACCGTGTAGTCGCGCCCGACCCCGACGTGCTTGGCGTTCCAGCGGAGCGCAGACGGCGACGCCAGGCGGACGCTGCACTGGTTCGTGCCGGGCTTCTCGTACTTACCGCCGTAGCCGCTGTAGCCCACGACCTGGTCGGTCGCCGGCGTCTCGGTGTTCCAGCTCACCACCCGCACGGACGTTCCGGCCTGCGCATCGCGAGCCGTGATGACCAACGGGTGGTATCCGATCGATCCGCCGCGCTCATCGCGACGGAACCCGAACGAGATGCCCGGCCGCGAGCCGGTCTGCGCGACCACTCCGTCGGTCACGAACTGGTGCGTCGGGCGGCCCGGCCAGTCGTTGAGATCGCCGTTGATCGCCGCGAGCGCTCCGACGTTGGCCGCCATCGTGCTCGAGCGCGCGAACGTGCCGATCTGCGAGGCAGACAGCACCGTGTCGAACGTCGCCGGCTGTACGGGATCGAACTCGACCGTGTATGCGCGATACGGCACCGCGGTGTCGGTGATCTGCTGGTACACCACTCCCGGGGCCAGCGTCTTCTTGGTGATGACCTTCGGGGCGGCGGACGCGTGCTGCGCCCCCGTCCCGAGCGACACCGCCCAAACGGCCAGCACCGCGACCCCCCGCTTCGCCCACATCCCTGTCGTTCGCATGGGTGAGGTGTCGGCAAACCCACGGGTGATACTTGAATGTGAGTAGTCGGGCGTACCAGGAGTCGACTACCAGCGAGGATCCGTGGCCTGCAGCGCTCCTCGCCCTGTGCAGATCGTGCCGACCCCGTAGAACGTTTCCCCGGCAGCCGTCAAGTGGAGATAGAAGCAGGCGCCCGGTCGAGCCTCGACGGCCGCGCCCCACGATCCGCTTTCGGCCGCCACGCTGACCTGGTCCAGGCCGTGCGCGAACTCGTCGCCCGCGACGGTCGTGATCGAGGGCTCGACGGCAGCGATACGCACGTGATCCGCGTCGGTGAACGATCCGTCGGTGTCGAGGATGCCCTCGGCCGCGGCCTGCGCCGCGCGCAGCGTGTGCTCTGCATGCGCGACCGTGTCCTTCATCCCGAAATTCGCGAAGATCTCGACGAGCATGAAGACGCACCCGACCAGGAGTGCGCCCGCGACCAGCCAGAACCCCCGGTTCGCTCGGCGGGCGGGCGCCACGACCTCCGCCTCGGCGGGGTCGACCGTCACGATGTCGTCCATCGGCACCCGAGTAGGGTACCGCCGTCACGGCGAGAACCGGGCCTAGGGAGACAGGGCCTGCGCAAGCGCCTCGAGACTCTCCAGGTTGTGCCCGGACAGGAAGACGTCGACGCTCGGTAGCGCGGCGGCCATCCCCCTGGCCAGCGGCTCGTACCGGGGCGACCCCTTGAGCGGATTCGCCCACACCACCCGGTAGGCGAGGCGGCGCAGCCGCGCCATCTGGGTGCGTAACAACTCCGGATCGCCACGCTCCAGGCCGTCGGAGCACAGCACGACGACCGCGCCGCGCAGGGCCGCGCGCTGGCTCCAGCCGTCGAGCAGGGATTTCAGCGACTCGCCGATCCGCGTGCCACCCTCCCAGTCCGAGACGATGCGGCCGATCTCGTGCATCGCACGGTCGGGGTCCTTGGTTCGCAGGACCCGCGTGACCCGGGTGAGCCTCGTGCCGAAGCAGAACACCTCGACGCGTCTGCCGGCCGCCATCGCCGCGTACCCGAACTGCAGCAAGGCTCGCGAGTAGGGCGCCATCGACCCCGACACGTCCAGGATCAGCACCAGCGGCCTCGTCCGTGTGCGTCGTCGGCGCCACGCTCGATCGAACGGCTCGCCCTGGGTGCGCAGCGACCGCCGAAGCGTCCGGCGCACGTCCAGCGCGCTCCCCTTGCTGGCCGCCCGGGTGCGTCGCGTGCGCTCGATCGGCACCTGGATCGTGAGCTCTCGGATCAGCTTCGCGACCCGATGCCGCTCCTCGTCCGTCAGGTAGGCGAACGACTTCGTCCGCAGGATCTCCGTGGCCGAGGCGACCAGCCGCAGCGAGGACTCCTCGCCTTCCGCGGGTTCCTCGTCCTCGTCCGCCCGTTGCCAGCCGGCGGCCGTCTGCACCCCGGTCGCCGCATCCGCGGCCGGCTCGTCGCCGAACTCGAAGTCCTCGGGGTCGGGCGGCAGGTTGAACTCCAGCGACAGCTCCGGCTCGCCTTCTTCCCGAAGTGAGCGATACCACTCGTCGAACGCATCGTCGAACGTCTCGAGGTCGGCCTGGTTCGCAACGAGCGTCGTGCGTCCTGCCCAGTACAGGGACGCACGGTCGGTCAGGCCGAGCGCGGCGACCCCCTGGACGAACGTGAGGATGCGTCCCGTGCCCACGGGCAACCCGCGTCCGCGCAGGTCTCGACCCAGCGCCACCAGCGGGGGAACGGGCCCGCTAGCCATCCTCCCCGACCACCTCGGCGAGGTGGGGGGCCACCAGCGCTTGGTCTTCGTGGTCCTTCACGACCGCGCCGAGCGTGTCGGCCGCCATCGCCCTGTCGAGCCGGTCGGCCCCGAGGAACGCCAGCGCGTTCGCCCAGTCGATCGTCTCCGCGACACCCGGCACCTTCGCGAGATCCAGGGCGCGCAGCCGCTCGACCGCCCCGGCCACGTCCCTCGCGAGGGCCTCGCTCACATGCGGTGCGCGTACCCGCACGATCGCCACTTCCCGGTCGAGATCGGGATGGTCGATCCAGTGATACAGGCACCGGCGCTTCAGCGCGTCGTGCAGCTCGCGCGTCCGGTTCGACGTGACGATCACCGCCGGAGGCGTCTCCGCCACGACCCGGCCCACCTCGGGGATCGTCACCGCGAACTCCGACAGGATCTCAAGCAGGAACGCCTCGAACTCGTCGTCGGCGCGGTCGAGCTCGTCCACCAACAGCACGGCGCCCGCGCCGGCCCGGATCGCCGACAGCAGCGGTCGCTCGACCAGGAACTCCGGGCTGAACAGATCCTGGACGTGCTTCTCCGCATCCGCCGCGTCCATCGCTCGCACCGCGATCAGCTGTCGCGAGTAGTTCCACTCGTACAGCGCCTGGGACGCATCGATGCCCTCGTAACACTGCAGCCGGATCAAACGCCGGTACAGCAGGGTGGACAGGACCTTTGCGACCTCGGTCTTGCCGACGCCCGCCTCGCCCTCCAGCAGGAGCGGCTTGCCGAGGGAAAGCGACAGGTAGATCGCGGTGGCGAGCCCCCGGTCGGCCAGATAGGCGTGCTCGTCGAGGCCGGCGGTCAGCTCATCGACGTTCGAGAAGGGCAGGTCGATCATCCAGGAAGCCTACCGGGGAGCGCCTCGGGGCGCGTCGGCTTTAGGGAGCTGGCGGGTTGGCCATGCCGGTCATGACGGAAGGGTTCTTGATGCCCCGTTCCGCGACCCGCGCAACGATCTTGGCCCGCAGGAGCCGTTCGGTGTCGACGCGGTGGCTCGGCATCGTCTCGGCGGCGACGCGGATCACCTGGGCGGTGTCGGTCAGCTGCGTCACGCCGAGGACCTGCGGCGGCTGGCGGAGCCATTCCCCCAGCGGCGGCTGCTCCCGGATCTCGGCGAACAGCTCCTCCAGCACATCGCGGACGCGATCGGGCTCCTCGTCAAGAGCCACGCGCACGTCGACCACCGCCCGGCCCCAGCCTCGCGTGCGATTGTTCGTCACCTCGATCAGGCCGTTGGGCACGGTCGACAGCGAGCCGTCGTACTGGCGGACCCCCGTCGTACGCAGGTTCAGCGTCTCGACGGTTCCC
>DATECH010000098.1:0-3195 GCA_035287005.1 Actinomycetota bacterium
CCGCCGCAGCCAGCACGAGCAAGGCCGCCAGTCCGCCGAACACGAGTCGTACGACTCGACCGGAGCCCTCCTCAGCCGTACCCGCCGCCAGGTCGACCGAGGATGTGTCGGGCCCCGCTGACGGGGCGACCTTCGCCGTGCCGGACATGATCCTCACTCGACCGTCAGCGTTCCCACCATCGTGGCGGGGTGGGAGAAGCAGTTGAAGGTGTACGTGCCGGCAGGCAGTCCCGGGATCTCGTACGTGGCTTCGGCGACCCCGGTGATGAGCTCGTTGCCGTCCGGAGCCCAGATCGGCGTGCCGGTCGTGGACGTGCCCTCGAAGATCTGGATGTTGTGCGGGATCCCCGCGTCCTCGTTGATGAACAGGATCTCGAGATCCGTGTCGGCGGGCGCCACCAGCTCGGTCTCCTGGAACCCGCTGTTCGACGCGCCGACCGGTGCCGTCACCTCGAACTGCGTATTGGCGGTGGGCGGCGCGCTGGTCGAGCTCGACGTCGAGGTGGACGTCGAACCCGACGTCGCGCTCGAGGATGACGAGCTGCTACTACACGCGGCCAGGAGCAGTCCCGCAGCGGCGGCGGCGGCGATGATGCGAATCGTCTTCATAATGCTGTCCTCTCTGTCGTCGTGGTTCTTTACGGCTGGACCTCGAGCCAGCCCTGCATCTCGAGGTGCAGCGCCGAGCAGAACTCCGAGCAGTACATCGCGAAGTTACCGGCTCGATTCAGCTTGAGGTCGATGTTGACGACCTCGCCAGGGTCCAGCGATGCCTCGATGTTGTAGCCGGGGATCGCGAACCCGTGGGTCGCATCCGCCGTCTGCTCGACGTTCGTCAGGTGCAGATGCAGCGTGTCCCCGACCTTCGCCTGGACGAAGTCGGGCGAGTAGTGGCTGCGGAGTACCGACATGTAGACGTCGACATCCGTTCCGTTGCGCTCGATCTTCTCCTGACCGGCCTCGATTGCGAACGGCGAGGTCTTGAAGTTCGCCGGGTCGGTACCGGGCTCATAGACCTCCAGGGTATGGGTCAGTTTGTCCGCGCTGATCATCTGGGTGTAGTGCGGCTCGCCCACGCCGATCGGCGTGTCCGACAACACCGTCATCTTCTCGCTGTTCAGGTCGACCAGCTGGAAGTTCTGCGGGTGCAGCGTGCCCACCGGCGGGAACCGGTCGATCGACCACTTGTTCAACGCGATGAGGTAGGTGCCGTCGGGCTCGACGGTGTCCCCCTCGGCGGTGCACAGGTGCCCGATGTTGTACTGCACGGGCAGGGTCTCCAGCAGCTTGAACGCCTGGTCGCCCTCCTTGCCGGCCTTCGGGCCGAGCGACCACTTCGCGACCGCCGTGTCGACGAACAGCGAGGTGTAGGCGTTGCCCTCGTTGTCGAACTGCGTGTGCAACGGGCCCGCACCGAGCTCGACCTGAGCCTCCAGCACGCTCTCCAGCGTGAGGATCGGCACCCCGTAGGGGTCCGTGCCCTGATAGTCCTCGGCGTCGATCGCCGCCGTGATCTTCTCGAACGAGTAGATGGACGCGTGCGGGTCGAGCTTGCCGCTGACACACATGTAGTCGCCGGTCGGGTTGACGTCGACCCCGTGCGGGTTCCGCGGCTCGGGAGCGAAGTGCAACAACTTCTCCTCGATCGCGGTCTCCAGCGGGATCACGGTCATGCCGTTGCGGGAGATCGTCTTGCCGTCGCTCACGACCTGCTCGGCCAGCTGCCAGTTGATGATGTGCAGGAAGTCGTAGTCGTTGGCCGTCGCGCCGGCTTCCAGCGGCTGCCCGTCGGTCTTGCCGTAGGTGCCGACGGCCATCTCTGTGTTGTAGGAGTTGATGAATCCGAAGCCGTTGCTCACGAGCTTGCCCGCGTCCGCCAGGTCCTGCGTGTACGGCGGCAGCTCGATCTGGAACGTCCGGTCGTAGTCGAAGCGACCCGTGTCGGGGTTGATCGCCATCCAGGTCGATGCGCCGCGGAAGTCCTCCTTGTAGCGGGACAGCGGCGCGTACCCGCTGTCGGTCCACGGACACGGGGTCATCGACGAGATGTGCACGTACTCGGAGTTCGGCGTCACGAAGCATCCGCCGTGCGAGGTCTGGATGTTCGGGATGTCGAAGATCTCCTTGGTCTTGAAGTCGCGGAGATCGATCATCGCGATGCGGCCGTTAGCGCGGTCGTTGATGTAGAGCCAGCGTCCGTCGTAGGAGCCTTCGGTCTCCGACAGGGCCGGGTGGTGCGTGTCGCCCCAATACACGGGGTTGCTCTTGTCGGGGTCGAAGCCGGCGTTCAAGACGCCGTCGCCCTGATCGGAGCCGAATCCGTACCCCTGCCACGCGTCCCGCGTGAAGACGGGGATCACCTTCAGCAGACGCATCGAGGGGGCCCCGAAGACAAGTACCTGACCAGAGTGCCCCCCGGAGGCGAAGATGAAGTAGGGGTCGTACTTGCCCGGCGGCACGTAGGTCATCAGCGCCGCCTGTTGCTCGACGCCGGTAAGCGCGAGATCGGACCCGGTGCCCGAAACGTCGCCCTCACTGGAGGATTGGAAACCGACGCGCGCCACGCCGGCGCCGACGACGACTCCACCGGCGAGCATGCCCAACGCCGCCCGACGGGAGACCTGCGGTCCCGTACTCATGACTGCCTCCTCTGCCCGCTACCAATGGACTTCTTCCATCCATTGCCGTTGGCATGACGCTAGAGCCCCGCGGGGTGTCGTCGGAGGCCCGATGGTCCCGTGTCCCTGGGGACCATCGGCGCAGCAGTGGTCCTCGGCGGACCGGGTGGTACCGTCGCCGACATGCCGCATGTGGATCGGACCGTCGGAAACGTCCAGGTCACCGCCCTCATCGATGCCGACTTCCCCGCCGGGCCGATCGTCGAGGCGTTCCCCGACGTCGCGGCCGAAGAGCTGCTCGCTTCGGCGGCCACCGACCCGGGCGTATACGCGCCCGGCGACGAATGGCGCTTGCGGGTGCGTGCGTGGGTCGTCCGCCACCCGGAAGGGCTCCTGTTGATGGACACGGGGATCGGCGGCCCGTCGTCACCGTCACAGGCCTGGGCGCCGGTCCCCGGCGTGCTGCCGGACGCGCTGAACGAGATCGGCGTCGCCCCGCACCACGTCGACACCGTCGTGATCAGCCACGTGCACGACGACCATGTGGGCGGGTTGCTCGACGAGGACGGCCGCCCGA
>DATECH010000099.1:0-6546 GCA_035287005.1 Actinomycetota bacterium
GCGTGGCTCCCCCCGCCGGTACGGCCTTCGCCGGCGAGGTCGCATTGACCGGCCAGGTGCGCCCGGTCCCGGGCATGGAGCAGCGGCTTCGGGCGGCCAAAGCGGCTGGATGCTCGTTGGTGTTCGCGCCAGCCGCGCTGACAGGCGCCGTCGACGGCGTCCGGGTGGTCACCGTGGGCCTTGTCGCCGACGCACTGCGATGGGGCCTCTCACCTGCAGGAACAGGTGAGCGCCGCCGGGCGTCGTAGACCGTTCGGACCGATGCACGGCGCGAAACAGCCCTCTGACCTGCAGGTTTCGGTTGCGCCGGAAGGGGTACCCGTGTTACCCTCGTAACTAGTCACTGCGCAGCCGCGCGGTTCCGCTTCTCCACTGGGAGGGTTCGTGGCGTTCAGGAAAGGCGACACGGTTGTGCACCCCGAGCACGGTGCCGCGGTGATTCAAGAGGTTCGCGAGAAGGAGTTCCTGGGCGAAAAGCGCAAGTACCTCGTTCTTCGCGTCGTCTACGGGGACCTTACCGTGCTCGTCCCGACCGATTCCACCGACCAGGTGGGTCTTCGTGCCTGCGTCAGCAAGAACGAGGCCAAGAAGATCCTGAAGGTCTTGACCGAGGACGAGAGTTCCGTCGCAGCCAACTGGAGCCGTCGGTTCAAGAACAACCTCGAGAAGCTCCATTCGGGCGACCCCTACGAGGTGGCGGAGGTCCTGAGGAATCTGGCCATCCGCGACCGTGAGAAGGGTCTGTCCGCCGGCGAGAAGCGCATGATCACGAAAGCCAGGCAGATCCTGATCTCGGAGCTGGCGTTCGCGACCGGCAAGTCCGAGGACGAGGCTGAGGCCGTCCTGGACGGTGTGCTCGACGACGCCCACGGCGTCAAGGTCGCGGCCGCAGAGGCCTGATCCCGCTCCGAACTCGCGCTTAGGTGTCTCCTTGGGCCTTCCGATGCCTGTCCAAAGGGGGCGTCGGGCCCCCTTGGATCGGGTGGGCACGTGAGCGAGGAAGACGGCCGTACCGTTCGGCTCCGCGGACGCCTGGTCGAGGGCGTCCGTCTCATCTTCATGGCGCTGATCGGCGCGGTGGGCTACGAGATCGGCACCGCCCGTGCCGACGTGACCGAGCGCCAAGCCCTCCTGTACGTCTTCCTGGGCGCGGCCTGTGGGTACGTGCTGGGGGGTGTCTTCGGCCGGCTGACCCTCGAGGCGGTGTCCGGGCTTGAACACGAGCTGCGGCGCCGCCCGGCCGCACAGATCGCCGGCGGGGTGGTCGGACTGGTGGTCGGTTTGCTGGTTGCCGGGCTCATGTCGATCCCGATCTTCTTCTTCCCCGCGACCTACGGCTGGCCGGCCATGCTCTTCTTGTTCATCGTCATGGGGTCGCTCGGGATCCGGCTCGGGCAGGCCAAGCACGAGGACATCTTCGCGCTGGTCGGCATGAAGCCGCGTGTGAGCGCGCGCGGGGTCGCCGACCTGCACGTGCTCGACACGAGCGCGCTGATCGACGGCCGGGTGGCCGATCTCGTATCCACAGGGTTCATCTCGGGAACGCTACTGGTGCACGAGGGCGTCCTGCGGGAACTCCAGGCGATCGCGGACTCCTCCGACCCGCAGCGCAGGACGCGCGGACGACGGGGCCTCGACGTGCTCGTGGAACTCCAGAAGTCCCCACTGGTGCAGATCCAGTTGTACGAAGAGGGTGGCGTGGTCGACGTCGACGCTGCGCTCGTTCGGCTGGCGCGCGAGAACGGAGCCTCCCTGATCACGGTCGACCACAACCTGGCGCTCGTTGCAGAGGCGCTTCGCGTCCCCGTGGCGCAGGTGAACGCGCTGGCGTCGCGCTTCCGGACCCCGGTGAGCGCCGGCGATGAAACGCACGTCCGCTTGGTCCGTGAGGGCCGGGATCACGGGCAGGCCGTCGGCTATCTCGACGACGGCACGATGGTGGTCGTGGAGAACGCGACTCGCGCGATCGGATCGCAGGTCGCCGTGCGCGTGCGCAACGTGATCCAGACGACGACGGGGCGGATGATCTTCGCGACCCTGGCCGCCGGGACCGACGCCGCCCAGGACCCGGCGGCCGTGGAGCCTGCGACGTCGTAGGCGTCGCGACCGGCTTCCTGCGGGGGCCGGGGTCTGACATGCTGCGCGGATGGATCCAGACACGCAGGCCGCCGCCGTCATCCTGGCTGCCGGCGCGGGCACACGGCTGGGCGCCGAGAGGCCCAAGGCGTTCCTGCCGATCGGCGACCGACCCATGCTGGCCGTGGCCGCGGCGGCGGCCGCGGCTTCCCCCGCCATCGCAGCCATCGTGGTGGCTGCTCCGGTCGGCTACGAGGATGAGGCACACGCCTGTCTCGAGGGGTTGCCGATCCCGGCCACCGTGGTCGACGGCGGGGCCACCCGTCAGGCCTCCGTCCGAGCGGCGCTCGCCGTGCTCGACGGTCCTCGCATCGTTGCGGTGCACGATGCGGCGCGACCGTTCGCCCCGCCCGACCTGTTCACGGAGGTCGTTCGGGCGGTCGCTGCCGGAGCCGATGGAGCGATCCCCGTCATCGCGGTGGCCGACACCGTGAAGCGCCTCGACGGGCTTCGGGTCGTGGACACGGTCGCGCGCGACGATCTCGGTCTTGCCCAGACCCCCCAAGCGTTCCTGGTCGCCGCCCTTCGCAACGCGCACGAGGAGGCGATCCGAGCCGGGTACGACGTGACCGACGATGCCATGTTGCTCGAGCAGGTCGGGTCGGTCGTCGCGATCCCCGGCGATCCTCGCAACTTCAAGATCACCACGATGCTGGACTTCGCGCGAGCCGAGGCTCGGATCGGGGGATCGGATGCCTGAGCAGGTGATCCCTCGAAGCGGGCTCGGGTTCGACGTGCACCGCTTCTCGGAACGACGCCCACTGTGGTTGGGCGGGGTGTTGTTCGACGGTGAAGACGGACTGCTCGGTCATTCGGACGGCGATGTCGTATGCCACGCCGTGGCGGACGCTCTGCTGGGTGCGGCGGCGCTGGGCGACGTCGGGCAGCACTTCCCCGAATCGGATCCGGCGGCCGAGGGCATCGAGGGACGAGAGCTGCTGCGGCGGGTGGTGGCCCTCGTGCGCGATGTCGACGCGATGCCGTCGTCCTGCGACGTGACCGTGATCTGCGATCGCCCCATGATCGCCCCGCGACGCGACGAGATGCGCGGTGAGATCGGAGCGTGTCTCGGCGTGTCGATCGATCGGGTCTCGGTGAAGGCGACGCGCCCAGAAGGGCTCGGACTCGCCGGCGACGGCGTCGGATGCCTCGCGATCGCGGTGATCGTGTGAGCGCCGACGTGGTTGCGGGCAAGCGTGCGGTGCTCGAGGCGGTGCGGGCCGGCGAGGTGAGCGAGGTCCTCATCGCCCGCGACGCACGGAAAAGCCCCGCCCTGCGCGATGTCGTCGGCGCAGCACGCGATGCGCACGTGCGCACGAGGGAGGTCGACCGAGACGATCTCGACCGGCTCGCGGCGGACCATCGCGGCGTTGTGGCCCGCGTGGACGCGATGCGCGTGAGCGTCACGCTCAGCGAACGTGACCTCTCGGCGTTTCCGTGGACATCCGACGCCGTGGTCGTGATTCTGGACGGCGTGCAGGACCCGCAGAACCTCGGCGCGGCCGCTCGATCCGTGGAAGCGTGCGGCGGCGCGATGATCATCACCCGGACGCATCGGGCCGCGCCAGTGACGTCGAGCGCCATCCGGGCGTCGGCGGGGGCGTTGCTGCATCTTCCGCACGCGCGCGTCGCGAACCTCTCCCGGGCGATCGAACGGCTGCAGGACCTCGGATTCACCGTCGTGGGGTTGGACGAGGCAGCGCCGCGCTCCATCTACGAGCATCCCTGCCCGCGGGGTCGCATCGCGCTCGTGCTCGGCGGCGAGGGTGCCGGCATCTCCCGATTGGTCCGCGAACACTGCGACCTGCTCGTGTCGTTGCCGATGCGCGGGAAGGTGGGGTCGTTGAACGCGTCGGCGTCGCTGGCCGCCGTGCTGTACGGATACGTCCTGCCGGACCGACGTGAGGTACAGCCGTGAGCGAGGGTCCCGACGTCCCCGAAGAGCCCACGCCCGCGCAGCCGACCGGGCGCTCACGCTACGAGGATTACGACCTGTCCGCGCCCGCTGCGCCGCCCCTCGTGCGTCGACGGACACCCACGCTGGTACTGGCCGCGGTCGTCCTCGGCTTCTCCGGGGTGCTGCCGCTGTTGACCGTCGTCTTGTTCGAGCCCGATGGCCCGGTGATCGCCGGGCTTCTGGCGCTGGGTGTGGCCGAGCTGATCGGGTGCGCGCTCGTCGTGGTCGTGCATCCGCTCGGGCGTCCCATCGGCATCGCGCTCGGCGCGATCGGCATCCTCCTGGGGCTCGTTGCCGCCCGATCGACCCCGGCCAACGGCCTGGTCACCATGGCACTCAACGGGTTCGTGATCTATGCGCTCGCTTCATCGGGCCCAGCGTTTCGCCGAGGGTAGACTCGGGCGTCCGGCCGGCGTGGCGCAGTCCGGTAGCGCAACCGACTTGTAATCGGTAGGTCATCGGTTCGAATCCGATCGCCGGCTCTGGTATCGCGTCGATCACGAGCTTCGACGCAGCGCTCGGCCTGCCCGCGTGATCTGCTGCGCACCCGGCTCCCAGGCCACCGTGCCGTTGACGACGATCGCGGCGAATCCCGCCGGGAACCGGTGTGGATCGGCGAACGTGGCCTCGTCATTGATCGTCGAGGGATCGAACACCGTGACATCGGCGAATGCCCCCGGCGAAAGGCAACCACGATCACGCAGACCGAACCGCTCCGCCGGGAGGGCTGTCATCTTGCGAACCATGACCTCCAGCGGTAAGAGGCCATCGTCGCGTGCCGTCGCAAGCGCGCGCGGGAACGTGCCGTAGTCGCGCGGGTGCACCGGAAGGGTGCCGCCCGGACCGTCCGGCGCGGTCGCCGAGGCGTCCGATGCGACGAACACGTCCGGGTCGCCCAGGATCGTGCGGACGTCGGCGTCATCCATAGCGTGACCGATGCAGCTGATCTCCGGGTCTATGTCGAGAAGTGCGACGAACGCATCGAAGGCGTCGAGCTCAAGATCGTTGGCGACCGCGGCGACGTCGCGCCCGCGCCACTCATCGCGGGGGGCGGTGACAAGGACGATCCGCTCCCAGCCGACGCCGTCGATCGACGACTGGAAGCCCGGCTCACCATGTTCGACAGCGGCGCGAAGGCGTCCACCCTCGGACGCGGCGATCGCAGCGACCTCGTCGACCGACGCCCAGGGCGGCAACAGAGACGCCAGCGCCGAATTCCAGGCGGCGTACGGGTACTGGTCGCCCGTGGCGTCGGGTGCCTCGCGCAGCACGGCGAGCAGCTCGCTCGCACGTCCCCACACGCGAGCCGACTCACACTTCAGATGACTCACGTGCACCGGTGCGGACGCGCGCATGCCGATCTCGAGCGCCTCGCCGATCGCGGCGAACAGGTCACGACCCTCGCCCCGTATGTGGGACGCGTAGAGGCCTCCGGCCGACGCGGCGGCGCTGGCAAGCGCGACGATCTCGTCCGTCTCACTGAAGATCCCCGGCACGTAGATCAACCCGGTCGACACGCCGATGGCCCCGTCGGCGATGGCCTCGCGCACCAACCCGCACATCCTGTTCAACTCGGTCGCGCTCGGCGCTCGGCGCTCGGCTCCAAGCACCTCGCGGCGCACCGAACCGTGCCCGACCAGGGTCGCGATGTTCACCGCGGGGTGCGCGCGGTCGATCGCGCTCAGGTAGTCGCGCCATCCGCTCCAGGTTGGTTCGTCGAGATCACCGGGGCTGCCGTATGCGAGCGAGACGGCCTCGTCCCACGCCGCCAGCGGCCACGGAGAGGAACCGCAGTTGCCGACCACCACCGTGGTGACGCCCATCCGCACGGTGCTCGGCATCTCGGGCAGGAGGAACGGCGAGAGGTCGGAGTGGTTGTGCACGTCGACGAAGCCGGGCGCCACGACCACGTTGTCCCCACCGATCGTCCGAGATGCTTGGGGTGCAGGCTCTTCGAGGCGACCGACACGAACGATGCGGTCGGCCTCGACCGCGACCCAGCCGGCGAACGGGGTCGAGCCGGTGCCGTCCATGATCGTGCCGAGGAGGACGAGGTCTGACATCTCGCGCACGCTAGCACTCGACAAACAACCCTCGGCTCCCAGGCATTCCCGGAAAAAGCCCCCGATGTGCAGGGTCCTCCGCCCCCCGCGAGGGTGGCGGTTCCATTCGATGCTGCGGGTAACGAGGAAGCCTTGATCGGAGGAGACGATGACTGACAGCGAGACGTTCTCGGTGGTTCTGTTCTCTGGAACCGACGACAAGCTGCAGGCGGCCGCCACGCTGAGCGTCGGCGCGGCAGTGATGGGCCGGCCTGTGCAGGTGTTCCTGCAGTACTGGGCCCTTGATGCCTTCCGCGCTGACCGGATCACCAAGGACCACGGCGTCGCTCCTGAGGCGGGTCCTGATGGTGCCGCCGCGCTTGCCTCGCACAACGGGGCGCACTGGAGCGA
>DATECH010000100.1:0-19366 GCA_035287005.1 Actinomycetota bacterium
TCGGAGCCGCGACGTTCGAATCGATCCCGGCGTACGACGTCGATATCCGGATCCAGCCCAACGGCGACCTCACGATCGTCGAGACGATCGACTACGACTTCGGCGAGGAACCCCGCCATGGGATCTTCCGGGACATCCCGACGAGACTGCGATACGACGACACGTACGATCGCATCTTCCCCTTGCGGGTCGACGCCGTTTCGGGCTCCGAGGGCACGCCCGTCGGGTACACGATCGAGGACGCCGGCGAGGGCCTGACGCGGATCAAGATCGGCGACCCGGATCGAACGATCACCGGCCGGCACACCTACCGGATCGCCTACACCGTGCAGGGCGCGATGAACGCGTTCGGCTCGCACGACGAGCTGTACTGGAACGCGATCGGCGACCAGTGGCCGACGATCATCCAGCGCGCCACCGTCCGGGTCTCGGCTCCCGGCACCGTCACCGAGGTCGCCTGCTTCGCGGGGTCGACCGGATCGAGCCTTCCGTGCGACGCGGCTGCCGCGCACGGGGACGGAGCACGCTTCGCCGAGGAGCAGCTGTTCCCTTACGAGGCGCTGACCGTGGTGGTCGGTATCGAGAAGGGAGCGGTCTCGGTTGCGCCGCCCCTGCTGCGGGAGCGATGGGCGTTCACGCGGGCATTCCGACCGACCGGGCTCACGGTGTCCTCGGCGAGCGCGATCCTGCTGTTCGGCGTCACGGCGTTCGGGTACGCCGCGTGGACGCGCGGGCGTGATCGCCGCTACCAGGGATCCCAGGTCGACCAGGTGATGGGCAACCCGCACGGCGACACCCAGCAGATGCCGCTGGGCGAGGGCGACGCGGAGGCGCCGGTGGAGTTCGGTCCGCCCGAGGGGATCCGACCGGGGCAGCTGGGGACGCTGATCGACGAGCGAGCCAACACGCTGGACGTGAGCGCCACCATGGTGGACCTCGCCGTTCGCGGCTTCTTCGTGATCCAGGAGATCCCCAAGGAGGGACTGTTCGGCAAGCCCGACTGGCGATTGGTGCGCCTGGAGTCAGCGCAGGAGGGCCTGCTGCCGTACGAACGCCTGCTGCTCTCGGGCCTGTTCCGAGACGGCGACGACGTCACCCTGTCGTCCCTGCGCACCACGTTCGCGGAGCGTCTGCAGGCGGTGGAGGAGAGCCTGTACGGCGACGCGAAGGCCCAGGGGTGGTTCACGGCGCGGCCGGACGAGGTGCGCAACCGCTGGCGCCTGATCGGGCTCGCGATCACCGCCGCCGCTGTGGCTGCCGCGGTGGCGCTCGCCGCCTTCACCGGCCTCGGTCTCATCGGGCTCGCGCTCGTCGTCGTCGGGCTCGTGTTCCTGGTCGGTGCGGGGCGCATGCCCGCACGCACGGCGAAGGGAACCGCGCTCCTTCGCCGCGTGCGCGGGTTCCGCCGGGTGATCGAGACGGCCGACCGCTATTTCGCGCAGTGGGCCGAGCAGGAGAACGTGTTTCCGACGGTGTTGCCGTATGCGATCGTGTTCGGGCTCACCGAGAAGTGGGCCGCCGCATTCGCCGGGCTCGCCGACGACCCGACCGCCACGCCCGCGATGGCGTGGTACGTCCCGGCCGGCTCGTCGTCGCTGGCATCGTTCACGGAGTCGATCGACGGGTTCACGGTCGCGACGAGCGGCACGATCTCCTCGACCCCGGCGGGATCGGGCTCGAGCGGATTCGGGGGTGGGGGATCATCGGGTGGTGGCGGCGGTGGTGGCGGCGGCGGTTCGTGGTGAGCGACGGGTCGGCATCGCCGGATCGTGCGCCCCGTAGCATGGACGCGTGCGCATCGTCGTTTCCGAGGACGCCCGGGACTTCCAACGCCGGAACTGGTCCGCGCTCGTGCACGAGGACCCCGCCGGCACCTTCTTCCATCAGCCGTCGTACCTGAAGCTGTACTGGGAGGAGTTCGGGGAAACACCCGAGCACCTGCTGCTGGTGTTCGGTGAGACCGATGCAGGCGAGCAGGTTGCGGCGGTCGCGTTCGAGCGCAGCGGCGAGACCCTCCGATTCCTGGGGGGCACGGAGATCACCGACTATCTTGGCCCCGTTGCGCGAACCGGCGCAAAGCCCGCCTTCGCCGCGGCGCTGTGGAACACGCTTGCGGCCCGCGACGATTGGGCGACCGCCGACCTGTGGGGGATCGCGGAGAACAGCGGGTGGTACGAGCTGCTGGCGGACGCCGCGGTCGCGAACGGGCACTCGGTGCAGGAGGCGCCGGATCACGACGGCGTGTCGCCGTTCCTGTCCCTCGCGCCGACGTGGGAGGGTTACCTCGAGGGCCTGCCGTCCAAGATGCGCCACGAGATCAAGCGCAAGTCGAACAAACTCGAGGTCGAGGCCGGGCCGGTGCGGATCGTCGTCGCCGGGACCGAGGACCTGGTGCCGTTGCTCGACCGCTTCGTCGAGCTGCATCGTATGAGCGATGGCCCCAAGGGTGTGTTCATGGTGCCCGGCATGGAGATCTTCTTCCGCAGGCTCGGCGAGACGTTCCTGTCCGCGGGGGGGTTCCGGCTGAACTTCATCGAGGTGGGAGGTCAGCTGGCGGCGGGCACCATCGGGTTCCGGTGGACCGACCGCTTCTTCCTGTACAACTCGGCGTTCGATCGATCCTGGGGGTCGCTCGCGCCGGGGATGGTGCTGGTCGGGGAGGACATCCGTCTGGCGATCGAGGACGGTGCGACGGGCTTCGACATGCTCAAAGGAGACTACGCCTACAAGTACCGGTTCGGCGCGGTGGCGCGCCCCGTCCGGCGGATGATCGTTCGTCGCGAGCGCGGCTGACGCTATGGGTAGGCGCGGATCGTGTGCAGCACGAGATCCGCGAGATCGGCGTCGCCGCCGACGACGAGCGCGCCCGAGTGCAGCGCATCGTCGGGATCGAGCCTGCGCCCGGCCACCAGCGCCGCCTGTGGCGCGCGACCGGCGATCACCGCGTCGGGCGCTGCGTCGGGCTCGGGCATCTCGTCCGCGCCCAGGCCCCAGTGCCACGTACCCACCCCGGGACCCGAGACGTCGATCCTGACCGAGCGTCCCGCCAGGTCGTGGCCCGCCTGCTCGAGCGCCCACGGCAGCATCCGGACCCCGAGGTCGATCGTGAGCCAGACCGGCCAGTGCTGCCAGCCGACCTGCCAGCCGTCGGCCACGCCGTTCGTCGCCCGCATGTCCTCGCCGTGCAGGAACCACTCGACGACACGCGACTGCACGAGATAGGTCGCAGCGATGTCGCCGGCGAGCCATGGGAATCGGGCATCCTGCCACTGCGCATCGGTGAGTCGCGTGCCGTACTCCAGGAGCGACTCCGCTGCGGCGCCCCAGGTCTCCAGCACCTGCCGCGTGTCGGATCCGGAACGGCGGTTGACGACCCACGCGTTCCAAGCGTCGATCGCGAACGGCTCGTCGGGATGCTCGCTGCGGAAGGCGTCGAGCTCTTCGGCCGGTAGGCCGGCCACGAGCTGAGCGGCCGCGGTGTCGTCCGCCGCCAGGTGCGCCATCACGTCACGGTTCCACCAGCCCGCGGCCGCGCTGGGCTGTTCCCAGGAGGTGGGATCGGCGTACTGGATCATGCGCCCGAGGCGTTGACGCTCGGCATGGGCGATGCCCACGAGGCGTTCGCGGCTGATCGTCACGCGGTCTCCGATCCCTGTTTCCCCTGGTGTTCGGGCGGGATTGTACAGTCGCCGCCATGCGTGTCCTGGTGTGCCCCGACAAGTTCCGAGGAACCCTCACCGCCCTGCAGGCCGCCGAGGCGATCGAGCGCGGGTGGCGGCGGGAACGACCGCTCGACGAGCTCGAGATCGTGCCTTTGGCCGACGGCGGCGAGGGCACGCTGGACGCGCTGGTGCCCGACCTCGCCGACACCGATGCGCGCCGCGTTCGGTGCACGGTGCGCGGCCCGCTCGGCGAGCCGCTCGGCGCGGAGTTCGGTCTGCGGGGACGAACGGGCGTCGTCGAGATGGCTCGCGCCTCGGGGCTGGAGCTGCTGACCACCGAGCGCCGTGATCCGCGCCGCACGACGACCCGGGGGACTGGCGAGCTGATGCTGGCCGCCCTCGACGCGGGCGTGGACCGCCTGCTGGTCTGTCTCGGAGGCTCTGCCACGAACGATGGCGGCGTCGGCATGGCCGCGGCGCTCGGCGCCCGGTTCCTCGACGCCGAGGGCCGGGCCATCGCCGATGGCGGGGCAGCGCTGATGGACCTCGTGCGGATCGACATCGGCCCGATGCCCGCGACCCTTCGAACCGTGGGGGTCATCGGCGTGACGGACGTCGACAACGCGCTGTGCGGACCCGCGGGGGCCGCCGCCATGTTCGCGCCGCAGAAGGGCGCCTCGCCCGAGGATGTCGTGCTCCTGGATCGGGCGCTGGCGCATCTGGCCGCGGTGACCGCCAGGGATCTCGGTGTCGACCGCTCGAGGGAGCCCGGCGCAGGCGCGGCCGGTGGGTTGGGTTTCGGGTTGATGGCCTTCGCCGGCGCCCGATTGCGACCCGGCGTGGAGGTCGTGATGGAGGCCGTCGGGTTCGAGCGGCGTGCCCGGGCTGCGGATCTGATCATCACCGGCGAAGGGTCTTTCGACGAGCAGTCCCTGCACGGCAAGGTTCCTGCGGGCGTGCTGGGGTTCGCGGCGAGCGCCGGGGTCCCGGTGGTGATCGCGTGCGGAGTGGCAAGCGTTGCGCCCGAGGGGGTGAGCGTCCGCTCGCTCGTGGAGCGGGTCGGCGCCGAGGCGGCGCTGGGCGATGCTCGACGCTCCCTGGAGCTGGTCGCGCACGAACTGGCCCACGAGTACGGACGAGGCTAGAAGATCAAGCGTGAACCCGACCTGCGCGATGGGATTTGGGACCGTTCACGGCTACACTGAGACGGTTCGTTCCGAACCCTCGATGCCTCCGGAGGAACCATGCTCACATTGACCGAGACCGCCGCCACCAAGGTGAAGGAGCTCCTCGTCGAAGAGGGGCGCGACGACATCGCCCTGCGGGTCGCCGTGTCACCGGGCGGCTGCTCCGGCCTGCGCTACGCGATGTATCTGGACGACCAGGCGAGCGACAAGGACGCGGTCGAGGAGCAGCACGGCGTGCGGATCGTGATCGACAAGATGTCGGTGCCCTACCTCAGTCAGGCCACGGTCGATTTCGTCGACTCACTGGAGCAGACCGGCTTCACGATCGACAATCCGGCCGCCCAGGGCGGCTGCGCCTGCGGCAACTCCTTCCACTAACCGCCGCCCTCAATCCGGGTCGTAGGCCAGGTTCGGTCGCAGCCACCGTTCCGCCTCGGCCGCGCTCTCACCCAGCCGGCGCGCGTATCCCTCGAGTTGGTCCTTGCCGATCTGGCCAACGTTGAAGTAGCGCGCCTCCGGGTGCTGGAAGTAGAGCCCACTCACGCTGGCCGCCGGCGTCATCGCGTAGTGCTCGGTGAGATCCATCCCCAGTTCGCGGGCGCCGAGCAGATCGAAGAGCCGGCCCTTGAGCGCGTGATCCGGGCACGCCGGGTACCCGATCGCGGGGCGGATGCCGCGGTAGGCCTCGCCGATCAGCTCCTGGCTGGTCAGATCCTCGTCGGGCGCATACCACGAGCGCCGCACCTCACGGTGGAGCCATTCGGCCGCGGCTTCGGCCAGCCGGTCCGCGATCGCCTTGACCATGATGGCGCGGTAGTCGTCGTGCTCGGCCTCGTAGCGCTTCACGAGGTCTTCGGCGCCGAGCCCCGCGGTCACCGCGAAGGCACCGACGTGATCCACCAGGCCGCTTTCCACGGGGGCGACGAAGTCGGCGAGGCACCGGTTCGGTTCTTCGGCGCGATCTGCCTGCTGTCGGAGCATCGGCAGGGTCAGGCCGTTGTCGAGCACGATGTCGTCGCCCTCGCTCGCGGCTTGCCAGAACCCATACACCCCGCGGATCTGCAGGGAGGCGTCGGCCTCGATCTCGGCCAACAACTGCTGAGCATCGGCGAACAGCTCGCGTGCCTGATCGCCGTAGCGGTCGTGCTCCAGGATCTGGGGGAAGGACCCCTTCATCTCCCAGGCGGTGAAGAAGAACGTCCAGTCGATCACGTCGTGTAGCTGCGCGACCGTCGGCTCCACGGTCTGCGTGCCCGTGAAGGGCGCGGGCGCGACGTCGTCGGCGCGCCACTCGATCGGCGTGCGCCGCTGCGACGCGATCCGGATCGGCAGTAGCGGCGTGCGCAGGCGCTCCTCATGCTTCTCGCGAAGACCCTCTTGCAGCGAACGGTTCTGCTGATCGAAGACCGTCTTGCGACCCGCGTCCAACAACGAGGAGGCGACCTTGACCACCCGTGAGGCGTCGACGACGTGCACCACCGGCTGCTCGTACGCGGGAGCGATCCGCACGGCGGTGTGCTGCCGGGAGGTGGTCGCGCCGCCGACCAGCAGGGGCAGGACTAGGCCGCGGCGCTGCATCTCCTTGGCGACGACGACCATCTCATCGAGCGACGGCGTGATCAGCCCCGAGCAGCCGACCAGGTCGGCGCCGACCTCCGCAGCCGTGTCGAGCAGCTTGTCGGCCGGCACCATGACACCGAGGTCGATGACCTTGTAGTTGTTGCAGCCCAGCACGACCCCGACGATGTTCTTGCCGATGTCGTGCACGTCGCCCTTGACCGTGCACAGCACCACCGTGCCCTGGACCGAGCCGCCCTCCTTCTCCTCCTCCATGAACGGCTCCAGGTAGGCGACCGCCTTCTTCATGGCGCGGGCGCTCTTGACCACCTGCGGCAGGAACATCTTGCCGGCCCCGAACAGGTCGCCGACCACCTGCATGCCGGCCATCAGCGGACCCTCGATCACGTCCAGTGGCCGGTCGACCGTCTGTCGCGCCTCCTCGGTGTCCTCGACGATCCAGCGGTCGATCCCGTGTACGAGCGCGTAGGAGAGTCGCTGGTCGACGGGTGCCTCGCGCCACGACAGATCCTGCTCCCGCGTCAGCGCCCCTTCGCCCTTGACGGTCTCGGCGAACTGCACGAGCCGCTCGGTCGCGTCGGGGCGACGGTTGAAGAGCACGTCTTCGACATGCTCGAGCAGCTCTGCGGGTATGTCCTCGTAGACGTCCAGCTGGCCGGCGTTGACGATCGCCATGTCCAGTCCGGCCGCGATCGCGTGGTACAGGAAGGACGAGTGCATCGCTCGGCGCACCGTCTCGTTGCCACGGAACGAGAAGCTGAGGTTGGAGACGCCACCGGAGATCTTCGCGCCGGGGCAATGTCGTTTGATCTCGCGTGCCGCCTCGATGAACGCCTTTGCGTACTCGTCGTGCTCCTCGATTCCGGTTGCGACCGCGAGGATGTTCGGGTCGATGATGACGTCCTCGGGCTCGAACCCGGCCTCGTCGACCAACAGGCGGAACGACCGCTCCGCGATCGCAACCTTTCGCTCGACGGTGTCCGCTTGTCCCGACTCGTCGAAGCACATCACGACGGCCGCCGCCCCGTAGTGGCGGACGGTCCGCGCCTTCGCGAGGAAGTCGGCCTCGCCCTCCTTCAGGCTGATCGAGTTGACGACCGCCTTACCCTGCACGCACCGCAGACCCGCCTCCAGGATCGACCACTTCGACGAGTCGATCATGATCGGGACCTTCGCGATCTCGGGTTCGGTCGCCACGAGGTTCAGGAACGTGGTCATGGCGGCCTCGCCGTCGATCAGGTCGGCGTCCATGTTCACGTCGACGAGGTTCGCGCCGTTGTCCACCTGCTGGCGGGCGACATCGACGGCGGCCTGGAAGTCCCCGGATTCGATCAGCCGCGCGAAGACCTTTGACCCCGTGATGTTGGTTCGCTCGCCGACCATCACGAACCCGGTCTCGGGAGTGATCCGGAACGGCTCCAGTCCGGCGAACGACGTCACGTGCTCCACGGTGGGCAGCGCGCGCGGTGCGACCCCGCGGACCACCTCCGCGATCTGGCGGATGTGCGCAGGCGTCGTGCCGCAGCAGCCGCCCACCACGTTGACCAAGCCGGCTCGGGCGAACTCGCCGAGGAGCTCGCTGGTGATGTCGGGAGTCTCGTCGAAGCCGCCGAACGCATTGGGCAGCCCCGCGTTCGGGTAGCTCGCGACGGGCACCGGTGAAACCCGCGCGAGCGCTTCGATCGAGGGTCGCATCTCGCGGGCGCCCAGCGAGCAGTTGACGCCGACGATCACGGGGTCGGCGTGGGCGATCGACGTCCAGAACGCCTCGACGGTCTGGCCCGACAGCGTGCGTCCGCTCTTGTCGACGATCGTCACCGAGATCCACCGGGGGAGCTCCGGCGCGACGTCCATGGCGGCGGCGATCGCCGCCTTGGCGTTCAGGGTGTCGAAGATCGTCTCGATCAGCAGCAGATCGACCCCGCCGTCGCGCAGCGCCGCGATCTGCTCCGCGTAGGCCTCGTAGACCTGTTCGAACGACACAGTCCGGAAGGCGGGATCGTCGACCTTGGGCGACAGCGACAGCGTCACGTTGAGGGGACCGAGCGAGCCGGCGACCAGGCCGCCCGCGCCCTCGGCCGACTCCTTGGCCAGGCGCGCTCCCTCGAGGTTCATGTCGCGAACGGCGATCCCGAGACCGTAATCCGCCTGGCCGATCGAGGTGGCGGTGAACGTGTTCGTGGTGGTGATGTCCGCGCCGGCGGCGAAGTAGTCGTCGTGGATCGAGCGCACGATGTCGGGCCTCGTGATGTTCAGAACGTCGGGGTCGCCCTTGAGGTCATGGCGGTGATCTCGGAACCGCTCGCCGCGGAAGTCCGCCTCGGTCAGGCCCCATCCTTGCAGCAGGACGCCCCAGGCGCCGTCGAGCACGACGATCCGTTCCTCCAGCAGGCGGTCCAGGCGTGCGCGGGCGTCGTCCGACATGGTCCATCGAGACTACCCGAGGGTGTCCGGATCGATCGCGCGGGGTGACACCCGTCGCACGATGGCGTCCCCATTCCGGCAAGGGACCTGCGGGTGGGGGGTCGCCCGCGGGTGGTGGTGCACGGCCCGGGATGTACGGTCGAGACGGAAGGTGGCGTGAATGCGCCAGCGGTGGTCCGTCGTGTGGTCGGTGCTGCTCGTGATCGCGACGACGGTCGTCGGCGTCGGCCGCGGCGCCCGGCTGAGCGCCGCCGCACCTCGGCCGAACATCCTCGTGGTGCTGACCGACGATCAGCGCTACGACCAGTTGGCCACGATGCCGACCGTCCGGTCGCGCGTGGCGGATCTGGGGCTGAGCGCGGCGCGGGCGTTCGCCTCGAACCCGCTGTGCGCCCCCTCCCGCGCCTCGCTGCTCACGGGACGCTACGCGCACGCCACCGGGATCTACGCCAACGGCGACGGCACGTCCAGCGGCGGGTTCCCCGACTTCGACGACCGGTCGACCGTGGCCACGTGGCTGCATCAGGGCGGGTATCGCACCGGTCTGTTCGGCAAGTACATGAACCATTACGAGCGGAAACGTTATGTGCCGCCGGGCTGGGATCGATGGGTGGCGCTCGCGGCCCCGAACTCGATCTACTTCGACTACACGATGTCGATCGACGGCCACGCCCGGCATTTCGGGACGAAGCCTCGCGCATACCTCACGGACGTGATCGGTCGCTACGCGAGTGCGTTCGTCCGAAACAGCGGCGATGCCCGACCGCTGTTCCTGTGGGTCGCCGTACCGGCGCCGCACGGTCCCGGCACGGCGCCGCCACGGTATGCCGACCGGTTCGCCGGCCTGCGTCATCCACCGCATCCCAACTTCAACGAGGGGGATGTGCGCGACAAGCCCCGCTACATCAGGCGGCTTGCCCGCCTCGACCGGGCCGACCGTCGGCTCGTGGACCGGAGCTGGCGTCGGGGCGCCCGTTCGTTGCTGGCGGTGGACGACGTCGTGGGGCGGCTGCTCGACGCGTTGCGCGACACCGGACGCCTCGACGACACCCTCTTCGTGTTCACCAGCGACAACGGACACTCGTGGGGGGAGCATCGGTGGCGCTACAAGAACGATCCGCACGAGGAATCGATCCGCGTGCCCATGCTGTTCCGGTGGGACGGCGTGACCCGGGTCGGCGCGACGACCGGCGCGATCGTTGCCCTCGTGGACCTCGCCCCGACGTTCGCGGCGATCGCCGGTGTCGGGGTTCCCAACCTCGACGGCGTGTCACTCGTTCCGCTGCTGCGGAGCCGGTCTCCGCCTCGCACCGATCTGCTCATCGAGCACATGTACTACGGGGGTGAGTGGGACCCGCCGACGTACTGCGGCATCCGCACCCCGCACTGGGTGTTCGTGCACTACGTGACGGGCGAGGAAGAGCTGTACAACCTGGCCAAGGATCCATGGGAGCTGCACAACGTGCGCAGGGCGGTCGGCTACGGCGCCGAGGCGACCGAGCTGCGGCGCCGCACGCGAACGCTCTGCCAGCCACGGCCTCCGGGCATGCCGGGCTTCTGAGCTGGCGGCCGCGGTCCCGGCCGGGGTAGGCTCCGGCCATGAGTCAGGGCGCTGCGGACATGCTGCTTCGGGGCGCGGGTCGCGGTCTCGATGCACGGATGCCCGAACAACTGCCGCGGCGCACGATCCGCGAGAACGCGGCCACGCTCGCTGCGGTCCCGCTGTTCATGGGCTTTTCGAAGAAACACCTGCACCGGCTGGCGGCGGAGACCGACGAGCTCATCTTCGAGCGTCGATCGGCGATCGTCGAAGAGGGACAGCTGGGCGAGACGCTGTTCGTGGTGCTCGCGGGACGCGGCAAGGTCACGCGCAACGGCAAGCGGGTGGGAGAGGTCCTGCCCGGCGACTTCTTCGGGGAGTTGTCGGCGATCGACGGCGGTCCGCGCACCGCGACGATCACCGCCGAAACCCCGATGCGGGTCCTGCGGCTGTTCCGGCACACGCTCGTCGCGTTGCTGCACGACGAGCCGCGGCTGTCGTTGAAGCTCCTCGACGGGATCGTTCGACGACTGCGCGAGGTCCAGCGCCGTACCGGCTGAACATCGTCGAGCGGCTAGGTCCGAAGGAGCGACTCCAGCTCTTCCAGCGTCTTCTCGTCGAGCGTAAGGTCGGCCGCGGCAGCGTTGAGGCGCATGTGGTCGCCGTTTCGACTCCCGGCGATCGCCGCCGTCACGCCCGGTTGCGCGATGTTCCACGCGAGCGCCAGCTGTCCCATCGCGATGCCGAGCCGCTCGGCGATCGGACGCATGCCGTCGACGACCGCGAAGATCCGATCCAGTCGTTGAGGGGCGGACCAGTCGTCCTCGCTGGAGCGCCAGTCGTCGATGGTCTCGGCCTGCTCGCGGGTGAACCGGCCAGTCAGGAACCCGACGCCGAGCGGGGAGTACGACACGACCCCGATACCGTTCTCGCCGCACCACCGGATCAGGTCGCGGTCCTGCAGCACGAGCAGTGAGAACTCCTGCTGCAGGGAATCCACGTGACGAACCGCACGGCACGCTTCGAGCAGGGCGCGGTCGAAGTTCGACGCCCCGATGAATCGCACCTTGCCATCGTCGACCAGCGCGGCCATCGCACCCCAGGTGTCCTCGATCGGGACGCCCGTCTCGTCGGGCCAATGCAGCTGAAACAGGTCGATCGTATCGATGCCGAGGCGCGTGAGCGACGCCTCACAGGCCGCCCGGATCTGCGCCGGCCGGAACCCCGTTCCCTCGTCGGCCGGGGCGACCTTGGTGGCGATGGTGAGGTCGCCGCGGTGACCCACCAGCGCCCTGCCGACGAGCCGCTCCGATTCTCCGCTGCCGTAGACCTCGGCGGTATCGACCCAGGTCACCCCCGCGTCGAAGGCGGCGTGGAAGGCGCGAACGATGTCGGTATCGTCCGGGTTGGCGCCCCACGCATCGCCGCCCGCCTCCCATGCGCCGAGTCCGATCACCGATATGTCCGGGCCGAAGGCCCCAAGTCGTCGTGTTCGCATGCACGGATACAACCACAGTTGCCCGTCATCGACCGCGCGGGGCGGTACGCTGTGTTCTCGACGGCATCCCACCGAACGCAAGGGAGTGACCCGCCCCGCAGGGCGCCAGATGAGCAAGACCGTCGAGGAACGAGAGCGTGTCGTCGTTCGCTTCGCAGGCGATTCGGGCGATGGGATGCAGCTGACCGGCGACCGGTTCACGAATGCGACCGCGTTGCTGGGCAACGACCTCGCGACCCTGCCCGACTTCCCGGCGGAGATCCGAGCCCCAGCGGGAACCGTCCACGGCGTCTCGGCCTTCCAGATCCAGTTCGCGGCGAGCGACGTGGCGACCCCGGGGGATCACGCCGACGTGCTGGTGGCGATGAACCCGGCGGCCCTGAAGGCCGACCTCGGGACCGTCGCCAAGGGCGGGACCCTGATCCTCAATGAGGACGCATTCACCTCGCGCAACCTCGAGAAAGCCGGGTACGCAAGCGATCCGCGCAGCGATGGGGCCCTCGACGGGTTCCACGTGGTCCAGGTCCCGATGACGTCCATCACGGTCCGAGCGGTCGAGCCGATCGGCATCGCGAAGAAGGAGGCCGAGCGGGCGAAGAACATGTTCGCGCTCGGGTTGATCTCCTGGATGTACAGCCGCCCGACGGAGCCGACGATCACGTGGCTCGAGCGCAAGTTCGGCGGCAAGCCGGAGATCTTCGATGCGAACGTCGCGGCATTCACCGCCGGCTACAACTTCGGGGAGACGACGGAGCTGTTCGCTCATCAGGTGTCGGTGAAGGCGGCGCCCGTCGCCCCCGGCATCTACCGCAACGTGGCAGGCTCGCAGGCGCTGGCGTGGGGATTGATCGCCGCGTCGGCCAGGAGCGGGCTGCCGCTGTTCTACGCGAGCTACCCGATCACGCCTGCCTCCGATCTGCTCCACGAGTTGTCCCGTCACAAGAACTTCGGCGTGGTCACCGTCCAGGCCGAGGATGAGATCGCCGCGGCGAACGTGGCCTTGGGCGCCGCGTTCGCGGGTCAGCTGGCCGTGACCGGCACCAGCGGACCCGGGTTGGATCTGAAAGCCGAGACGATCGGGTTGGCCATGATCACCGAACTGCCGATGATCATCGTCGACGTGCAGCGTGGGGGTCCCTCGACCGGGTTGCCGACCAAGACCGAGCAGTCGGATCTGCTGGCGGCGATGTTCGGGCGCCATGGCGAATCACCGATCCCGATCGTGGCTGCCGCGTCGCCGTCGGATTGTTTCGACGTCGCCCTCGACGCCGCCCGGGTCGCGATCCGCTACCGCACACCGGTGATCGTGCTGTCCGACAGCTTCCTGCAGAACTCCTCCGAGCCCTGGCTGTTGCCCGACGTCGAGGCCCTGCCGACGATCGACCCGATGCAGGCCGTCGCGTCGGACACGCCGTTCCTGCCTTACGGGCGCGACGAGGTCGGCGCCCGACCCTGGGCGATCCCCGGCACGCCGGGCTTGCAGCACCGCATCGGCGGCCTCGAGCGCGAGCACGCGACGGGGGCGATCAGCTACGACCCCGAGAACCACGAGCTGATGACGAGACTCCGCCGGGACAAGGTGAACGGGATCGCGGCGTCGCTGCCACCGCTCGATATCGACGATCCCACCGGCGACGCCGAACTGCTCGTGCTGGGCTGGGGCTCGACCGCCGGCACGATCAGAGCGGCGGTTCAGCGCGCCCGCGCCAACGGTGGGAAGGTCGCTCGCGCACACCTGCGCTGGCTCCACCCCATGCCCCCCGGCACCGACGCGGTTCTCGGCCGATTCCGAAAGGTCCTGATCCCCGAGATCAACGACGGACAGCTCGCGATGCTGGTGCGCGCGCGATTCCTGATCGATGCACAGTCGTTCTCGCGGATGCAGGGGCAGCCGCTGATGGCCGACGAGCTCGACGAGACCATCGAGGAGGCGTTGCATGGCTGACACCGCCGAGCGCACGAAGAAGGACTTCTCCTCAGATCAGGAGCCGCGATGGTGTCCGGGCTGCGGTGATTACGCGATCTTGGCGGCGGTGCAGTCGTTCATGCCCGAGCTGGGCGTCGCCCCCGAGAACACGGTCTTCGTGTCGGGCATCGGGTGCAGCGGCCGCTTCACGTACTACATGGACACCTATGGCTTCCATGGGATCCACGGGCGGGCGCCGGCGATCGCGACCGGGATCGTGACGGCGAACCCGGCGCTGAACGTGTGGGTGGTGACCGGGGACGGCGACGCGCTGTCGATCGGAGGCAACCACCTGATCCACGTCCTGCGCCGCAACGTCAACGTGAAGATCCTCATGTTCAACAACCAGATCTACGGTCTGACGAAGGGGCAGTACTCGCCGACCTCGGAGGTCGGCAAAGTGACGAAGTCGACGCCGTTCGGCTCGGTCGACCGGCCCTTCGACCCGGTGGCGCTCGCGCTCGGCGCCGCGGCGACCTTCGTCGCACGCACGATCGACAACGATCGACAACACCTGACCGAGGTGCTGCGGCAAGCCGCCGCCCATCCGGGGGCGGCCTTCGTCGAGATCTACCAGAACTGCAACGTGTTCAACGACGGAGCGTTCGATCTCCTGCGCGACCGGTCGCAGGGGGCGCACAACCAGATCCGCCTGGTCCACGGCGAGCCGATCGTGTTCGACGAAGGGGCGCGCTGCGTACGGCTCGGCGCGAACGGCCGGCTGGAGATCGCGGCCGTGGCGGACACGGACCCGGGCGCGATCATCACCCATGACGTCCACGGGCCGCCCTCCCTCGCGTTCACCTTGGCGCAGCTGTCGCAGGGTCCCACCGAGCCCACGTGCATCGGCGTTTTCCGCGAGGTCAAGCGAGATACCTACGGGGAGTCGATCCACGCCCAACTCGATCGTGCAACGGAGCGTCTGGGCGCCGGGGACCTGACCAGCCTGCTGCACGGAGGCGACACGTGGACGGTGTAGCGGACTAGTCGCCGCGGCGGCGGGACAGTCCGAAGGAAACGAGCGCCCCGCCGGCGCCACCGAGGATCATGCCCGCCCACAGTCCGGTGGCGCTGTCGCCCCCGCCAGAGCCGACCGCGGCGCCGACCGCGGCGCCGATCACGACCCACACGGGCATCGGCAGGACTCCCTTGGCTCCACTCATGCGCACACCTTACGGTTCCGGGGGTTCGAACCGAGCCATCGAGGCGGCGGCCGTCCGCTGCACCTGCTGGAGCTCCTCCACGACGCCTGGCAGCAGGTTCGCGAACGTGTCGACGTCCGCGTCGGTGGTGCTCGGCATCAGGCCGACGCGGAATGCGGGCGTGGCGGGCACCCCCATCTGTTCCAGCACGGGCGAGGGATCCTCCGGACGGCCGTTGCACAGCGAGCCCGCTCCCAGATGGACACCCCGATCATCGAGCGACATCGCCAAGGTCGCCGCGTCGAGACCGCGCACCGAGAAGCACACGATGTGCGGTGCTCGGTGGGTGGGGTGTCCGTGCACCGTCGCGCCCGGAACCGTCTGCTCGATCCGATCGCGGAGCCGAGCGGTCGTGGCCCACAGATGCGCGGCGTCGTCGGCCATCGTGGCTCTGGCCACCTCGAGCGCCGCAGCCATACCTGCGATACCCGGCGTGTTCTCCATCCCGGAGCGGCGCTTGCGCTCCCGATCGTCCCCGCACGGGTACGGCACGATCGTGACGCCTCGCCGTACGTACAGGGCGCCGACACCCGGTGGAGCTCCGAACTTGTGGCCCGACAGCGACAGCAGGTCGACGCCGAGCGCATCGACGTCGATCGGCAGCCGGCCTGCCGTCTGCGCCGCGTCCGTGTGGAACAAGACGCCAGCCGCGCGCGCCAGCCGCGCCGCCTCGCCGATCTGTTGCATCGTGCCCGTTTCGTGGTTGGCGTGTTGGACGCTCGCCAGCACCGTCCCTTCGACCCGCACCTCGGCCGCGAAGCGATCCAGGTCGGCCCGGCCGTACGCGTCGGCGGGGATCACGACCGCCTCGAACCCATCGGCGCTGAGCATCCGGCTCACGCCGCTCACGGCGGGGTGCTCGACGCCGCTCACGACGATGCGGCTGCCCGGCTGGCGGTGTCCCCGGACCGCACCCCAGATGCCGAGGGTCACCGATTCGGTTCCCCCGGAGGTGAACACGATCTCGTCAGGCTGGGCGCCGATCGCTGCGGCCACGATCGCGCGGGCCTCCTCGAGCACGGCGCGTGCGGCGCGCCCGGGCGCGTGGATCATCAGTGGGTCGCCGAAGGCATCGAGCGCGGCAACCATGGCGTCGCGCGCCGCGGGCACGATCGGGACCGCGGCGGCCGAGTCGAGATGCAGGTCGAGCACGAGCGGCGCTCGCTAGGGGGTCGCGGTCTCGCGACCGCGCAGGAACACGAACCAGTAGCCGACGCCCGCGATGATGCCGCCCGCGATCGGGCCGATGATCCAGACCCACCAGTTCGTCCAGTCGTTGGTCGCGAGCGCGGGGCCGAACCACCGGGCCGGGTTCATCGCCGCGCCGGTCCACGCCGCGCCTACGAAGATGTCGATCGTGATGATCAGCCCGATCGTGAACCCGGCCGTCCTCGCGAGCGGTCCCCGCTCGTCCACCGCGGTTCCGAACACCGTCCACACGAGGAAGAACGTCAGCACCGCCTCGATCACCACAGCCTTGCCCAACGCGATCTCAGGGGCGACGGCGGGGATGCCACCGTTGACGGCGTCGAAGGCGAGCGCCGGCACCATGTACTTCAGCGTGTAGGCCGCCGCCACGGCGCCCAGCAGCTGGGCCACGATGTACACGGCGGACCGTGCGCTCGGCATCTTGCCGGTAACCCAGAGCGCGACCTGGATCGCCGGGTTGAAGACGCCACCCGACGTGTGGGCCATGATCGAAACCATGATGGCGATCGCGAGCCCGTGCGCCAGTGCGATCGCGACGAGGTCGCCGCCCCCCGTCATGATGATCGCGCCGGCCCCGAAGAAGATCAGCGCGAAGGTGCCGATGAACTCCGCAACCGCTGCCTTGCCGACGTCGTCCACGTTCCCCTCCTAGTGGCTACCGTGCGGCGCCCACCGTAGCTCAGGGTGGCCTGCGGGGCAAAGACGTGCAGGTCGGCGTGGTAGCCTGCCGCGCGTGGACGTCCTGCTCATGTCTCCCGACCCTCGGTCACGTGAGCTGATGGCGCTGACCGTGCGCAGCATCGAGCGGCGGCTGGGTTCGCCGTTGCGGTTTCGCGCCGCTGCGAACGGCGAGCTCGCCCTGAAGGCGGCGCTGCGCGATCGACCCGACGTCGTGATCGCCGATGAGTTGGCGTCACGATTGGGGGCGTTCGGCTTGGCTCGATCGTTGCGGGACGACGACGTCCCCTTCACGGGCGTGATTGTGATCCTGCTCGAGCGGAAGCACGACGCGTGGCTCGCTGCCTGGTCGGGCGCCGACGCCTGGTACGTGAAGCCGGCCGACCCGTTCGCGGTCGCAGACCGGCTGTGGGAGTTGTTGGACGAGCGAGGCCTCGTGCCCCAGGAGGAACGTGTGTGAAGATCAAAGCAAGCTGCAAGCGTTGCGGTCGCGACTTCTTCGCCGAGCAGACGATCGCGGCCGGTGGCACGTGCCCATGGGATGGTGAACCGTTCAACCCGGACTATGCCGTCGTGCTGGTCGAGGCGTTGCGGACCGCCGAGGAGGCCGGGTCGGTCCTCGAGCGGGCGCTCGAGGACGTCGCCGCGCTGCAGCCCGCGTTCACGATCGATCCGGCCTCGGTCACGGACGGGGTCCGTGCGTCGGTCGCCCAGCTGTCGAAGAACCTGATCAGACAGGGCTGAGCATCGGGCCGGGTCATGGGCTTCAACGCGATGCAGCCGGGCAAGATCAAGCGGGGCGACGTGCTGTTCCTGGTGGCGGCCGCCCTGGTCATCGGCGCGCTGCTCGCGTGGGCCTTCTTCGGCTCATGAGCGCGATCGGCGAGCTCTCGAACACGGAGTTCTGCTACCTGACCACCGTCGGCCGCGCGAGTGGGCGGGCGCACCGCATCGAGATCTGGTTCGTGGCCCACGCCGACGGGGCCTATCTGCTGTCCAACAGCCCGGAGGCTGACTGGTACCGCAACCTGGAGGCGGAGCCCCGGGTCGTGCTCGAGATCGCGGGGGAGAGCCGGGAGACGGTCGCACGGGCCGTGGGCTCCGACGATCCGGCGGGTCCGACGGTGCGTCCGGCCATGGTCGCCAAGTATCAGGCGCGCTATCCGCAGGAGGATCTTCGCGAGTGGAGCGAGACGGCCTCGGTCGTGCGGATCGAGTGGCCGATGTGACCGGCGCCTAGGCGCGCTCGAGCACGACGGCGAGCCCCTGACCGCCGCTGATGCACAGGGTCGCGAGCCCGAGCCCGACGCCCGCGTGCCGCATCTCATAGGCGAGCGCCAGGATGATGCGCGCACCGCTCATCCCGATCGGGTGACCGACGCTGATCCCCCCACCCCGGAGGTTGAGCTTGTCGCGATCGAACTTCAACTCACGTTCGCAGGCGATCACCTGCGCCGCGAACGCCTCGTTGATCTCGATCAGGTCGATGTCGGCCATCGTCAGTCCGGTGCGCTCAAGCACCTTTTGGGTGGCGGGCACCGGCCCGATCCCCATGATCTCCGGCGGCACGCCCGCCCAGCTCCACCCGATGATGCGGGCCAGCGGCGCGCGGCCCTCCGCCTTGGCTCGAGATTCCGACATCAGCACCATGGCCGCCGCCCCGTCGGTCAGACCACTGCTGTTTCCCGCGGTCACGCTTCCGCCCTCACGGAAGACGGGTGCGAGCTTGGCGAGCGATTCGATCGAGGTGTCCGGCCGGACGTGCTCGTCCGCCGTCACCGTTACAGTCTTGCGACCCAGGGTCGCTTCGACCGGGAACATCTCGTCGCCGCGCCGCTGCGCACCCGACGCGGCCTTGTGCTGCGACTCGAGCGCGAAGGCGTCCTGTTCCGCGCGCGAGATGTCGTACTTGTCGACGAGGTTCTCGGCCGTCTCTCCCATGATCAGGCCACACAGCGGGTCGAGCAACCCGTCGGTGTACATGCCGTCGAGGACCTCCGTGTCGCCGAGGCGATGTCCCAACCGCATGCCGGGGAGCAGGTACGGCACGCGCGTCATGTTCTCCATGCCACCGGCGAGGATGACCTCGGCGTCGCCCAGGGCGATCTGCTGCGCACCCAGCTGAACGGCCTTCATGCCCGAGCCGCAGGCGATGTTCACGTTGTAGGCGCTGACTTCCGTCGACACGCCCGCACGGATCGACACCTGGCGGCCGGTGTTCGGCCCGTTGCCGGCCTGGCGTGCATGACCGAAGATCGTCTGGTCGACCTGTTCGGGCACGAGGTTGGAGCGGCGCATCGCCTCGACGGCGGCCAGGGTGCCGAGTTCGACGGTCGTCGTCTCGGCGTAGGAGCCGAGGAACTTTCCGATCGGCGTTCGCGCACCCTCGACGATGACGGCGTGTTCCATGCCGGCCAGTCTA